>NC_020059.1:1406000-1713750 GCF_000330885.1 Rhizobium tropici CIAT 899 | reverse complement strand
AGCAACGGAACCGTCTGAGCGAGGTCGATGATGTGGATGTTGTTACGATCGCCGAAAATGTACGGCTTCATCTTCGGGTTCCAGCGGTGCGTCTGGTGGCCGAAGTGAACACCTGCTTCGAGAAGCTGGCGCATAGAAAAATCGGGCAATGCCATGCCTTTGTATCCTTTTCCGGTTGAACCTCCGCAAGGCGAACAGCATCCTCTTCGAGAATGCCACCGGGCGGAACAATCCGGATTTCTCCCGGACAATCCCATGCCTTACGTGTGGAATGCGGGTGCCCATACATTCGATTCGCGTGGAATGCAAGGCTTGAGGCTCAAAATAGCCGATTCTTATCGCAATCCATCCCGCAGCTGGCTACTGGCAGGCCTTCGTACCGAGAACTTCAAGCTTGGTGAGCTTACCAGTCAGCACGAAGTCGCCATAATCCATGGTGAGGTCGCGCGTGATGCCGTTCTCGTAGAGTTTAAAGGACATTCGGTAGACGGGTACGGCGTCGCCCGTGGACTTTTCGTTGAAATAAGCCACGGTCACCGGCCAGAAAGGTGTCTTGGAGAAGGCGCCAGCCTTGTCAGCATCGGGATCATCGGTGGCCGGCGTCTGCTCCTTGCCGACGACAGTGGTGGCGATCAGCGGCTTGTCGCCGTCATCCGAACCATCGAAGACCTGCGCCTCGAAGAAATTCTTGCCGAGCTTCGCGTTATGGATGATGTCGAGCATGTGCTCCGTCGGGAAACGGCTCTCGATGATCTGGACCTGCTTGTTGTGCGGCTGCGTGAGGTCGACCTTGATGCCCTTCTGGTCGTCGCTTGCCGCGCCGCGCACATCCTTGTCGAGCTGGCTGTCGGTATAGGATTTGGTTTCGAAGCGGAACAAGCGCTTGCCGAGATCCTCGAAGGTCGTCGTCTGCTGGTCGCTGACGCGCGTTGAGTCCCCCGTATCGATCTTCGTCACGAAGCGGAAATTGGTGGTGAATCCGGTACAATCCGAGCCTTCGAACTCATAGACCATGCGGCCGACCATGCCGGAAATGCCGGAGCGATCAGAGGCATCCTTCAGTTCGAGCTCGTAGACGGCGCGATGCGCGATCAGTCCGCTCGGACCGGCCGCATGGGCTGCAGAGGCCCCTAGGGAAAGAATGCTCAGGCCCGAAAAAACGGTAGCAGCAAGACTCGAGCGGAACATTCATTATCTCCTGTTGGACTCGCACGCGATGTTATAAGAACGCTTTCGGCTGAAACGAGGCTGCCGATCCTAAGTGACCGAATTTAGTCTTGATGCCGGATTTTTGAAGTTTTTACAACAAAACGGGAGATGAAAATGTCCGACGCTATCGAGGCCCGCCTGCAGGAACTCGGCATCGTTCTGCCGCAGGCCGCAGCACCGGCCGCCAATTATGTTCCCTATGTCATCAGCGGCAATCTTCTCTATCTATCGGGCCAGCTGCCGATGGAAAACGGCAAGATCGGCGTGACGGGTCATCTCGGCAAGGATGTCGATGTAGCCGGCGGGCAGCGGGCGGCAGAGCTTTGCGCCATCAATATTCTCGCTCAGGCAAAAGCCGCCCTCGGCGGCGATCTCGGCCGGATCAAGCGGCTGATCAAGCTCAATGGCTTCGTTGCCTCAACGCCCGATTTCGTCGAACAACATCTTGTGATCAACGGCGCATCCAATCTTCTGGCAAACGTACTGGGCGAAGCCGGCAAGCATGCCCGCGCCGCCGTCGGCATGGCCGCCCTGCCGCTCAATGCCGCCGTTGAAATCGATGCCATTCTGGAAATCGCATAATGAGCAAGTTTGCCTGGCTGACCGAGCGCCCCGTCGCTCACCGCGGCTATCATGACATGAACAAAGAAGTCTGGGAGAACACACTTTCCGCCTTCAGCCGCGCGATCGAAGCCGGCTTTGCCATCGAGTGCGATCTCCACTACGCCTCGGACGGCGTTCCCGTGGTCTTCCATGACGACGACCTCCAGCGCGTCTGCAACCTGCCGGCCGAAGTGCGCGAGCTCACCTCGGCGGAACTCGGCCTGCTTTCTATCGGCGGTACCAAGGACAAGATCCCTACGCTGAAGCAACTCCTGCAGCTCTGCGGCGGTAAGGTGCCGCTGGTGCTGGAGTTGAAAGGACGCGAAGGCGATGACGAAGGCTTTGCCGAATCCGTGCTCGAAGTGCTGGAAGGCTATAAAGGGCATGTGGCCCTGATGAGCTTCGACCATTGGCTGCTGAAGGATCTTAAAAGCCTGGAGGCACCCTACCCTGTGGGATTGACGGCCGAAGGAAACAAGCCTGAGACGTTTTTTCAGCATGACGAAGCCATGCATCTTGGGCTAGACTTCATTTCGTACTTCTACGGCCACTTGCCGAACCCCTTTGTTACGGCGCAACGCCAGCGCGGTATTCCGGTCATCACCTGGACCGTGCGCGACGAAGCGGCCCGCAAACATACATTTGCCAATGCAGACCAGATGACCTTCGAAGGTTTTGATCCGCGCCAGGCCTCGTAATCGGCATCGATTGAAGGAGAGGCTTTGCGCATACCCAAATTGCCGCTGCGCCGACAACACGCCCATCGGGCGGATGGCGCAGCGGTGAAAGCCCCTCCCTTCCTTCCAAGCGCAAGAGTTTGATGACAGACGAATTATCCATTCGAGTCGAACGATCCTTCAAGAATATCGCCCCGGAAAGCTGGTCGAAGCTCGCCGGAGCGTCCAGAACCGGCAGCGTCCTGCCCTACAATCCCTTTGTTTCGCACGCCTTCCTCTCATCGCTGGAGGAGTCCGGTTCCGCGACCGACAAAACGGGATGGCTCGGCAGTCATCTGCTGCTCGAAACCGACGGCGGCGAATTGCTTGGTGCCGTCGCGGGCTACCTGAAGAGCCATAGCCAGGGCGAATATGTCTTCGACCACGGCTGGGCCGATGCCTTCGAACGGGCCGGCGGCCGCTATTATCCGAAGCTGCAGTGCTCCATTCCCTTCACGCCCGCCACCGGCCCGCGGCTGCTGGTTGCCGAGGGACAGGACCGAAGCGTGCTGCAGCCGGCGCTTGCCGAAAGTCTGAAAGAGGTCACCCGCCAGCTCGGCGTTTCCTCAGCGCACATCACCTTCCTGCCGGAAGACGAGATTTCTGTTTTCGAAACCGACGGTTATCTGCATCGCACCGACCAGCAGTTCCACTTCATCAACGAGGGCTACGCCGATCACGACGCGTTCCTGGAGACGCTGGCATCGCGTAAGCGCAAGGCATTGAAGAAGGAACGGCGCGCGGCGGTCGAGCACGGCATCACCATCGACTGGCTGACCGGCAGCGATCTGACGGAGGGCATATGGGACCAGTTCTTCGCCTTCTACATGGATACCGGCAGTCGCAAATGGGGCCGCCCATACCTCACGCGGAAATTCTATTCGCTGATCGGCGAGCGTATGCCTGATGATATCCTGCTCGTCATGGCGAAGCACGAGGGACGTTACATCGCCGGCGCCATCAACTTCATCGGCGGCGAGACGCTTTATGGCCGCCATTGGGGCTGCATCGAGGATCATCCCTTTCTGCATTTCGAAGTCTGCTATCATCAGGCGATCGATTTTGCGCTGAGTAGAGGCTTGAAGCGTGTGGAAGCCGGGGCGCAGGGCGAACACAAGCTGGCGCGTGGCTATCTTCCCGTCATCACGCATTCCGCGCACTATATCGGTCATCAGGGCCTGCGACGCGCCGTTGCGGACTATCTGAAGCATGAGCGGGAACAAGTGGAGGAGATGAGCGAAATCCTCACCGAGCACAGCCCCTTCCGCAAGGGTGAGCGGCAGGATATCTAACCGTTCGGCATAAACACAAACGCAAGACGAGGAGACCCTGGATGACCAGCCCCGCCTATGACGACAACAATATCTTCGCAAAGATCCTGAAAGGCGAGATCCCTTCCTACCGCGTCTACGAGGATGAGCACACAGTCGCCTTCATGGATGTGATGCCGCAGTCGCCGGGCCATACGCTTGTCGTGCCGAAGGCGCCCTCCCGCAATATTTTCGACGCCGATCCGGCCGCGCTGCAGCAGGCTATCACTGTGGTACAGAAGATCGCCGTCGCCGTTCGGGAAGCCTTCGACGCGGACGGCGTCTATATCGCGCAGTTCAACGAGCCCCCCGCGGGACAAACCGTGTTCCATCTGCATTTCCATGTTATCCCGCGCATCGAGGGTGTCGCGCTGAAGCCGCATTCGGGCAAGATGGAGGATGGCGCCGTGCTGGCGGAAAACGCGAGGAAGATCATCGAAGCGCTGTCTTGATGCGCTGAGTTCCTCAAGTCCTCTCTGAGATTTTTCTTATAACCATATAAAAACGGCTGCATTATCTCTAATGCAGCCGTTTCATTTTTCTCAAATCACCGATCGGTGACTACTTACGCGGAACCTTAGGAACCGTGCCACCGCCCTTGCGTGGTGACTTGCCTTCGGACTCGCCGCTTTCACCTGATGTCGCAGCCTTAGCCGAGCGGCGGCTATCGGCTGCCGTTGCAGCCTTGCCGACGCGGCTTCTGGCCTTGACTGTCGTGTCGCCGTCATCCTCTTCCACCTCGGCCGGCACATCGCCCACTTCGGCTTCCGGCTTCGGCCGGATCGGAGCGGTGTCGGCGATCGCCTCGAGCAGGATGCCGGTCGAGCCGTCTTCCTTCTTGCCGACCGTGACGGTGACGACGCCACCCTTCTTCAGCTTGCCGAAGAGGATTTCGTTCGCCAGCGGCTTCTTGATGTTTTCCTGGATGACGCGCGCCAACGGACGGGCGCCCATCTTGTCGTCGTAACCCTTCTCGGACAGCCATGCGATTGCGTCCTCATGCAGGTCGAAGGTAACGTTCCGCTCGGAAAGCTGCGCTTCCAGCTGCATGATGAACTTCTGCACGACCTTGTGGATAACGGTCGTCGGCAACGGCGCGAAGGGAATAACCGCGTCCAGACGGTTGCGGAATTCCGGGGTGAACAGGCGGTTGAGAGCCTCTTCATCCTCGCCCGTACGCTTGGACGAACCGAAGCCGATGGCGGCCTTGGCCATTTCCGAAGCGCCCGCATTGGTCGTCATGATCAGGATGACGTTGCGGAAGTCGATCTTCTTGCCGTTATGGTCGGTCAGCGCGCCGTGGTCCATGACCTGCAGCAGGATATTGAAGATATCCGGATGCGCCTTCTCGATTTCGTCGAGCAGAACCACGCTGTGCGGATGTTGATCGACGCCATCGGTCAGGAGGCCGCCCTGGTCGAAGCCGACGTAGCCGGGAGGTGCACCGAGCAGACGGGAAACCGTATGACGCTCCATGTATTCCGACATGTCGAAGCGTAGCAGCTCGACGCCGAGCGACGAGGCAAGCTGCTTGGCAACTTCCGTCTTGCCGACGCCGGTGGGGCCGGAGAAGACGTAGCAGCCGATCGGCTTGTTCGGTTCGCGCAGGCCGGCACGTGCCAGCTTGATCGAGGTCGAAAGTGCTTCGATCGCCGTATCCTGGCCGTAGACGACAGAACGCAGTTCCTGCTCGAGGTTGGCGAGAACCATCTCGTCATCCTTGGAAACCGTCTTCGGCGGAATGCGGGCCATGGTGGCGATCGTCACCTCGATCTCGCGCTCGGTGATCAGCTTGCGACGCTTCGAGGGCGGCAACAGCATTTGCGCGGCGCCGGTTTCATCGATGACGTCGATCGCCTTGTCCGGCAGCTTGCGGTCGGAGATATAGCGGGCCGACAACTCGACAGCCGACTTGATGGCGTCGTTCGAGTAGCGCAGGTGGTGATACTCTTCGAAATAGGGCTTCAGGCCCTTCATGATTTCGATGGCATCCTCGATGCTCGGCTCGTTGACGTCGATCTTCTGGAAACGACGGACGAGGGCCCGGTCCTTCTCGAAGAACTGACGGTATTCCTTATAGGTGGTCGAGCCGATGCAACGGATCGCGCCTGAGGAAAGAGCAGGCTTCAGCAGGTTCGACGCATCCATCGCGCCACCGGAGGTGGCGCCCGCACCGATAACAGTGTGGATTTCGTCGATGAACAGCACGGCGCCCGGATACTCCTCGAGTTCCTTGACGACTTGCTTCAGGCGTTCTTCGAAATCGCCGCGATAACGGGTGCCGGCAAGCAGCGTGCCCATATCCAGCGAAAAGATCGTGGCATCGGCGAGCGCTTCCGGAACCTTGCCCTCGACGATTCGCTTGGCAAGACCTTCGGCAATCGCCGTCTTGCCGACGCCGGGGTCACCGACATAGAGCGGATTGTTCTTCGAGCGGCGGCACAGCACCTGGATGGTGCGGTTGACCTCAGAGTGGCGGCCGATCAGCGGATCGATCTTGCCGCTCTTGGCTTTCTCATTGAGGTTGACGCAGTAGGCCTTCAGCGCATCCTGCTGCTTCTTGCCACTGCCCTCCTCCTGCTCGCCGCGGGAGGTCGGCTTGCTCTCGGATTCGCTTTCCTCGGCGCCGCGCGGCGTGCGGGTCTGGGAGGAACCCGGGCGCTTGCCGATGCCGTGAGAGATATAGTTGACCGCATCGTAGCGGGTCATTTCCTGCTCCTGCAGGAAGAAGGCAGCATGGCTTTCCCGCTCCGCGAAAATCGCGACGAGAACATTGGCGCCCGTCACTTCCTCGCGGCCGGAAGATTGCACATGGATCACGGCGCGCTGGATGACGCGCTGGAAGCCGGAGGTCGGCTTCGAGTCCTCATCATAGCCCGTGACCAGGTTGGAGAGTTCATTATCGACGTATTCAGTCAGAGTCTTACGGAGCGCGTCGAGATCAACATTGCACGCGCCCATGACAGCTGCGGCATCGGCGTCGTCTACCAGCGCCAAAAGCAGATGTTCCAGCGTGGCATACTCGTGATGCCGCTCGTTCGCGTAGGTCAGTGCCTGATGCAGCGCCTTCTCAAGACTAGGCGAAAATGTTGGCACGTTCAGATCCTCACTTCTTTTCCATAACACATTGCAGCGGATGCTGGTGCTGCCGGGCAAAGTCCATGACCTGGCTCACCTTCGTTTCGGCTACTTCATATGTATATATCCCGCACTCGCCCACGCCATGATTGTGGACATGAAGCATGATACGGGTGGCACCTTCGAGATCCTTTTGGAAGAAACGCTCCAGGATATGGATCACGAAGTCCATGGGCGTATAGTCGTCATTCAGAAGCAGCACGCGGTACAGGTTCGGTTTTTTGGTCTTGGGCTTGGTGCGTGTAATCACCGAGGTCCCACGGTTTCCGTTGTCCCCGTTCCTTTCGCTGTTGTTTTGCATCCGGATCGGCTCAGCGATCATTTCATTCATTCCTCAAATCATCCGGCAGAAGCTATCGCATTCCGACTTGGCACTGGGGGTTGGGTTCTTCACTTGGTCGGGCCGGATATCCGAACCTCTAACTTAGTTCATATTGGCGGGATTTTAAGCCCCTTGCGGGACACTGCAATCACAATTCGCTGACAAAGCGGGCTGGGGTCAAAAAAGTCGCTGCATATCTTCGCCTTTGGTTCGATGCACCAAAACGCAAAAGACCGGCCACGCATCGCGCAGCCGGCCTTTCCGGAAATTTTGCCTTTCGGCGAAAGCTTAAGCGGCGGTCGCCGTAGCTGCTGCCTTGCCGGCAGCCTTCGTTGCAGCCGCGACGGGCGCTTCGTAAGGCTTGTATGCATTCTTGGCGAGATCGGCATACATTTCACCGAGCTTGGTGGCTTCGGCAACGAAATTTTCGTAGGAGGACTTCACATAGCTGCTCTGCAGTTCGAAGGCAGCTTCGAAGCTCTTGACGCCGGCGAGCGTTTCGAAGTGCGCAACACCATCCTGGAAAGACTTCTTGGAGTATTCAGCGGCTTCGGCGGCGATCGCCTGAAAACCCTTGGTGACATCGGAATAGCTCTTCAGCGCCGTGTCCATGGCTTCCTTGCCCTTCTTGTTTGCATCATCGAAATTGAACATGCTTCTCCGTCCCTTTGTTGGCCGGCCGGCGGCCGGTTTACAGGGATAAAGGTTAAATGCGATGCACAATTAGTCAAGTAGTCTTGTGCGGCGCAATATCTCCTTTAGATTGTATTCCGGAGAAGAACAGGCCGCCAGTGGCTTCGAGTGCAGCGCATCATTTTGTTTTTTCTAAAATATATCATCGGGCTTGCAACCACAGGCTTTGATTAAAATATTGGCATTTGGTCAGAAAGAAGCCGCAAGAAATCAAAACGGCGACGGAATGATCAAATTGACGACTGCCAAAGAAAAAGGCCGCATTTCAATGAAATACGGCCCGAATACTCGATCACTATACGAGATCGATGGAATCAGAGATCGACGTCCAAAATGGCCATCGAGAAGTTATAGGAGCGGTCGCCATCTTCATCGTCGATATAGACGACACCCAGAAACTCCTCGCCGAGATAGACTTCCGCAGAATCATTCTTGCGCGGGCGGGCCTTCACCACGACCTGCGGGTTGAACGTGCGCTTGAAATAGGCGTCGAGTTTCTTGATTTCTTCGGGCTTCACAATGCTTCTCCGTGAGGATCTCTGTTGGCCGCTTCTTGCATAGGAAAAGCGGCGGTGTAAAGACCGGAACCGCGCATAGCTATCCACCGGCTGCGCAAGCCTCGGAAAATCGAGTTGGATCCCCCTAAAGCGCGTCGCGATCTTTCGGATTCGCTTCTTGCGCTTTAGGTCTTTGATCTGGGCATGTCGTTGTCGCAACACCGCCGCACACTTTTGCGCGACATGCTTTAGATTCCCGCGCCCATGATCTGATCCACGACCAATTGCTCGGCCAACAGCTGATCCATCGAGCGAGACGGCTCGGAACACCCTGCTTCCCCGACCACCTTGGCCGGAACGCCGGCCACAGTCGTCTTGGCGGGAACCTCCTTCAGCACTACCGAGCCGGCGGCGATACGCGAGCAATGGCCGATCTGGATATTGCCGAGAATTTTTGCTCCCGCCCCGATCAAGACGCCGTGGGCGATCTTCGGATGGCGGTCGCTGCCTTCCTTGCCGGTACCGCCGAGCGTGACCCCGTGCAGGATCGAGACATTGTCGCCGATGACGGCCGTCTCGCCCACGACGAGACCGGTTGCGTGATCGAGGAAGATGCCCTTGCCGATGCGCGCCGCCGGGTTGATATCGGTCTGGAAAACGCTGGAGGAGCGGCTCTGCAGATAGAGCGCGAAATCGCGGCGGCCGCGATTATAGAGCCAATGCGCAAGGCGATGTGTCTGCAGCGCATGGAAACCCTTGAAATAGAGCACCGGCTCCAGGAACCGCAGGCAGGCAGGGTCGCGATCGTAGACGGCCTGGATATCGACGCGCAGAATCGATCCCCATTCCGGCCAGTCTGCCAGCATTTCCTCGAAGGTCTGCCGCAGGAGGATGGCCTGCAGGTCCGGATGGTCGAGCCGCTCGCAAATGCGATAGATAACGCATTCTTCCAGCGAACGATGGTTGATGATCGTCGAATAGAGGAAGGCGGCAAGGAGCGGATCCTTTTCGGCAGCGGCGCGTGCTTCCTCGCGCATGCTGTCCCAGATCGGGTCCATGAGCTTCACTGCGCCTAGGCCTTCTACCTGGCGAATATCCGTTGCTGCGACCATTGGCGGTCTCCCGATTTTCTGACAGGGGTGCATTATATAGAATAAAAGCCACACAAGACAAATGGGTTGATCGCACATGATTTTCGAGCATGACTTTGCCGGCGGTCTCATTCGCGCGACATGCAGCGATGGCATGGGCATGATTGCGATCAGCAACCCCGACAGAAAGAATGCGGTGACGGCCGCCATGTGGCGTGCGATCCCGCAAGCAGCGCGCATTCTGACCGATGAAGCCCATGCGCATGTGATTGTTCTGCGCGGCACGGGCGCGGATTTTTCAGCCGGCGCCGATATCAGCGAATTCGACAGCGTTCGCAAGAATTCCGCGACCGCAGTCGCCTATGAGGCTCTGAACAGTCGGGCTTTCGAGGCCATCCGTCACTGCCGCGTGCCGACGATCGCCGCAATCCGCGGCATCTGCTATGGCGGCGGCTTCGGGCTCGCCGCCGCCTGCGATCTGCGCATCGCCGAAAAAGGCGCGCGGTTTTCCGTTCCCGCCACTCGCCTCGGCATCGCCTATCCCGCCGACGCCGTGCAGGATATCGTCAACGCGCTCGGGCAACAGATGGCGAAGGTTGCCTTATTTACCGGTGCCTCCATGTCGAGCGAGAAGATGGCTGCCGTCGGCTTTCTTCTGGAGGAAGTCGAGGCAAGCGTATTCGATCAGGAAGTATCCGCCCTCGCCCATGCGATTGCGGCCAATGCGCCGATCGCGCTGCACGCTTCGAAACTCGCTATCCGGGCTGTCATCGAGCAGGATGGCGACCTGTTGCGCGAGGCGGAAGTAATCGGCGCCGAGACTTTCGACAGCGCCGACTACGCCGAGGGCCGTGCCGCCTTTGCCGAGCGGCGGAAGCCGCATTTCACCGGCAAGTGACCTGAAACCTAGCGCTTGTCCAGGCGCCGGTAGAATTCCAGAACCGCAGCCTTGAAGATCTTGTCGCCAACGGCGAGCATATGATCGCGGTTCGGAATGTCTATGGCCTCGGCATTCGGCATCAGTGCAGCCAACTCCTGCCCAGAGCCGGCAATATCGTCCTTGGTGCCGACGGCTATCAATGTCGGTGCCTCGATCTTCGCCACGTCCTCCCGTGAAACCAGATCGCGCGAGCCCTGGATGCAGGCGGCCAGCGCCTGACGGTCGCTTTTCGTCTGTTCGGCAAAAGCGCGGAACATGCGCCCGCGCGCATGGGTAACATCATCGAGCGACGGCGCCACCAGCGCATCCGCGATCGGATCCCAATCGCCGACGCCCTCAACCATGCCAATGCCGAGACCGCCGAGAACCAATGAGCGGACACGATCCGGATGAGCGATCGCCATGAAGGCCGAAACGCGCGCGCCCATGGAATAACCCATGACATGTGCCTCTGAAATGCCCAGATGATCGAGGAGTGCCACGGCATCCTCTGCCATGATCCAAGGGTGATAGACATCGACATCGTAAGGCTTGTCGCTCGAGCCGTGACCGCGATTGTCGATGGCGATGACGCGATAACCCGCCTCGCCGAGCGTCTTCAGCCAGCCGGGATTGACCCAATTGGTAATCGCCGTGGAGGCAAAGCCGTGGATCAGCAGCACCGGCGGGCCGTTCGGATCCCCTTCATCGAAAAAGGCGAGCTTCAATCCATCTTTGACAAAGTGGAGCATCTTGGGAGCATTCAAATTCATGGCTTCGTCTTTATAAATTGGGTCCTCTTGGCGGCGGACCATATTTTATCGGCGATATCAAATGAACCCTGCGCTTGCGAAAATCTCTGCATCAAGCCGGACTTTCGCACTACACAATCGGGAAGAAGGATTATAAAGAGGGGCTACCAAGTCTGGCGCAACATTCATGCCCCTCACGGCAAGACGCATTCGGAGATCATCATGGCCGGCCACAATATTCCCCATTTCCAGAACGACGGCGGACATCGCGTCATCGAAATCGGCGTGAAGGAATTCATGTGCACCGGCGCTTCGGTTCCCTATGATCATCCGCACATCTTCATCGATCTCGGAGACGAGAACGAGAAGGTCTGCTCCTACTGCTCGACGCTCTATCGCTACAATCCGTCGCTGAAGGCGGATCAGACCAATCCGGCTGGCTGCGTCTTCCATTTCAAGGCTGCCTGACGCCACAGCGTCCGATCGGACACAGGAAAATGCCGATCAAAGCAGCCGCAATCATTGGCGCCGGAATAGCTGGATTGACGGCGGCGCTGGCGCTGGCGCGACATGGCATTGCCCCCGACATTTTCGAACAGGCAGAGGTGCTGACCGAGGTTGGCGCAGGCTTGCAGATTTCGCCAAATGCTTCCCGCATCCTCGATACGCTCGGCGTTCTCGACAAACTTCGATCCGTCTGGCTGGAGCCGGAAGAAGTCCGGCTCGTGTCCGGCTCATCGCTGCGTCCCGTTGCATTGGTTCCCTGTGGAAAATTTGCAAGAGAGCGATGGGGTGCGCCCTATGGTACCGCGCATCGGGCGACCTTGCAAAAGGCGCTTCTGGATGCGGTGACGGGCAATACCCTATGCAGGCTGCATCTCGGCCGGCACATCGACATCAAAAACATGCTGGCACTGGAAGAGATCGCCGGAAGGAAGCTCGATCTCGTCATCGGTGCCGACGGCGTCTGGTCGAAGGCGCATGCGATGGTGCCAGGCGCGCCCTCGCCGCTCTTTTCGGGCAATATTGCCTGGCGCTTCTCCATTCCTGAGGCGGTCGCCCCTTCCGTCCTGAGCAAGACAAGCGTTACGGCCTTCCTCGGGCCATCGAGCCATCTCGTCTGCTATCCCATTCGGGAAAATGCCGCCTTCAATATTGTCGCGATCGTCTCCGGCAGCGGCGCCAGCCGCGATTGGGGCGCGGCCGGCAACAAAACGCAGCGTGAGCAGATGCTGCGCGGCTTTTCCGGCTGGAACAGAACGATCCTGCAAATGCTCGAAGCCCAGGAGCAGGCCAGCTTCTGGCCGCTCTACGAGATGAAGGCGGGCCGATGGCATAATGGCAGCGATACTATTCTGATCGGGGACGCTGCGCATGCGATGATGCCGTTTGCGGCCCAGGGTGCAGCCATGGCGATAGAGGACGCCTTCGAGCTTGCCGGCATGCTGTCGGGACGCGAGCCCGCGGAAGCTTTCGAGCTTTACGAGAGGCATCGAGCCCCGCGGATATCCCGCCTGCGCCAGCGCGCCGCCTTCAACCAGTTTGCCTATCACGCACGTGGCCCCATCCGCCTGGCGCGCGATCTCGTCCTCTCGTTGCGCCCGCCGCAAAGTCTCGCGGCGGACATGGATTGGATCTACGGCTATCGCGCCATCGGCTGATCAGGCCCGGACAGCAGCAAAGCCCTTTTCAATATCCGCCTTGATGTCGGCGACGTCTTCCAGGCCGATTTGCAGCCGGATAACAGGCCCTTCCGTCGGAGCCTTGGTCACGCGCCGGTCACTGAGGTTGACCTGCAGTGCAAGGCTCTCGAAGCCGCCCCAGGAATAGCCGAGACCGAAAATACGCAGAGCATCCAGGAAGGCATGCGCCTTCACCTTGAATTCTTGCGGATCGTCAACAGCCACAACGAAAGAGAAGATTCCGCTCGCTCCCTTGAAATCGCGCTTCCACAAGTCGTGGCCCGGGAAGCTCGGCAGGGCCGGATGCAGCACGCGCGCAACCTCCTCCCTGCCCTCGAGCCATTGTGCGATCGCAAGCGCGCTTTCCTGATGACGCTCCAGACGCACGCCCATGGTGCGCAAGCCGCGCAGGACCTGATAGGCATCGTCAGGCGCGCCGCAGAGGCCGAGCTGCCCATGCGCCGCGATCAATTGCTTCCAATGCGCTTCATTGGCCGAAACGGTTCCCATCAAGATATCGGAGTGGCCAGCCGGATATTTCGTCACGGCATGAATGGAAACGTCGACGCCATGATCGAGCGGCTTGAAATAGAGCGGCGTCGCCCAGGTATTGTCCATGGTGACGACGCAGTCGTGACGATGAGCCACCGCCGAAATCGCCGGAATATCCTGCATTTCAAAGGTGTTCGAACCCGGCGCCTCGGTGTGGACCAGCCTGGTGTTTGACTTGATCAGCTGTTCGATGCCAGCACCCACCATAGGATCGTAATATTCGACCTCGATACCGAGGCGCTTCAGCATCGTATCGCAGAAGAATCGCGTGGGGCCGTAGACCGAATCGACGATCAAGGCATGATCGCCGGCAGACAGATAAGCGAGAAACGTCACCGTCACCGCTGCAAGCCCGGAGGGAACGATCACCGTTCCGGCGGAGCCTTCCAGCGCATTCATCGCCTCGCAAAGCGCATCCGTGGTCGGAGTTCCACGCGTACCGTAGGTGTATTTCTGGTCATGCGTCTCCATCACCCGCGCATTGGGAAACAGCACCGTCGAGGCATGCACCACGGGCGGATTGACGAATCCATGGAAATCGAATGGCGAATTGCCGATATGGGACAAACGCGTGTTGATGCCGGCGTTCTGCAGGAAGTTGTCTTTGTCTTTCATGTCCGGATATGCCTTTGGCGCTGCGAGAAAGTGGATTTGTGGCGACCAAGCTCCGCTGGGTCAACCCCGACGCTTTCGACACACTCTCATTATTCGAGGGCTAAAATAATGGAAATTGTGGAGGAAACCGCATTTTCGCGCAGTTTTTTGGCAAAATGCCGCCCATTTTAACGCCAAATGACGAGTTTTTGGCCGCATCGAACGAAAATGCCGAATAAATCCGCAATAATTGGGGCGATCTCTTGACCGTTACACCTTTTACGACTGTGATAGCGTCACTCGCTCCGATAAGGAAGGAACATGGTTTCTCAGGGACCTGCTTCGGAGGCGATACTCTTTTAATTATAAAACAAATAGACAAAGGTAGGGAAAATGAAAAAGTTTGCTCTCTCCGTATTTCTCGGAGCCGCAGCATTGGCTTGCACCGTGTCCGGCGCGTCGGCTTCGACGCTCAGCGACGTGAAAGCTAAAGGCTTCGTGCAATGCGGCGTGAATCCTGCTCTTCTCGGCTTTGCACAGCCTGATGCGGCCGGCAACTGGACCGGCTTCGACATCGACTTCTGCAAGGCTGTAGCCTCTGCCGTATTCGGCGATCCGAGCAAGGTGAAATACACGCCTCTCAGTGCCAAGGACCGCTTCACCGCGCTGCAGTCGGGCGAAATCGACGTACTTTCCCGTAACACCACCTGGACCATCAACCGCGATACGGCGCTCGGCCTCAAGTTCCGCCCGGTCACCTATTACGACGGCCAGGGCTTCATGGTTCGCAAGGAACTGAACGTGAAGTCGGCGCTCGAGCTGTCGGGCGCTGCCATCTGCGTCCAGTCCGGCACGACGACCGAGCTGAACCTCGCCGACTATTTCAAGACCAACAACCTTCAGTACAATCCCGTTGTCTTCGACAAGCTCGAAGAAATCACGACGGCCTATGATTCCGGCCGTTGCGACGTCTTCACCACAGACCAATCGCAGCTCTATGCCGTTCGTCTGACGTTGAAGAACCCGGACGATAACGTCATTCTGCCCGAGATCATCTCGAAGGAGCCGCTTGGCCCGGCCGTTCGTCAGGGTGACGACCAGTGGTTCAACATCGTCAGTTGGACGGCCTATGCGCTTGTGAGCGCCGAAGAATTCGGCATCACCCAGAAGAACGTCGACGAAATGAAGAATTCGGCCAACCCGGACATCAAGCGCTTCCTCGGCGCCGAGGAAGGCTCCAAGATCGGCACCGATCTCGGTCTGACCAACGATTGGTCGTATAACATCATCAAGGGCGTCGGCAATTACGGCGAAATCTTCGAGCGTAATATCGGCGCAGGCAGCCCGCTGAAGATTGCCCGCGGCATCAACGCTCTGTGGAACAAGGGCGGCATTCAGTACGCACCTCCGGTGCGCTAAGCCGCGAAGAGCCCAGGCCTAACTTAAAGAGAGAGGCGGCTTCGCCTCTCTTCCCTCAAGAAAACAAGCCTGAAACGGGCACATTGGGGAAAATTTCTACATGGCAATTACTGCAAACTCGCCTGAAGGCGAGCGTTCGGCCTTATCGGCAGCGTTGTACGACCCCAAGGTTCGGGGCGTGTTCTACCAGGCCGTCACGATCATTATCCTTGCCGCATTCTGCTGGTTCATCGTTACGAACACGATGGATAATCTGCGCGCCTTGAACAGATCTTTCGGCTTCGACTTTCTCGAAGGTCGCGCCGGCTTCAACCTGGGGCAGGCGCTGATCCCCTATTCCAGCGATTCGACCAATACCACGGCACTCATCGTTGGCCTGCTCAACACGCTTCTCATTTCGCTGGTGGGCATCATTGCGGCAACAATCATCGGCTTTTTAGTCGGCATGGGCAGGCTTTCGCATAATTGGCTCGTTGCGAAGCTGTCGCAGGCCTATGTCGAAATCTTCCGCAATATCCCGCCGCTGCTGGTCATCTTCTTCTGGTACAGCGGCGTTCTCGTATTGCTGCCGCAGGCGCGCGAGGCCGTGCATCTGCCGTTCTCCAGCTATCTCAGCAACCGCGGGCTTGCCTTCCCGAGCCCGATTTTCGGTGCGGCCATGTGGGCCGTCGGCGTTGCCCTCCTCATCGCCATAGCTGCGGTGTTCTTCGTGGCGCGCTGGGCGCACAGGCGTCAAACGGCAACGGGTCAGCAATTCCACACAATCTGGGTGTCGATCGGCATCTTGATCGGCCTGCCGTTGCTTGTCTTCCTGGTGACGGGCATGCCGCTTTCCTTCGACTACCCGGTTGCCGGCAAATTCAACCTGACGGGCGGCACGGTGATTGGTCCGGAGTTCCTTGCGCTTCTCCTTGCCCTTTCCCTTTACACCGCATCCTACATTGCCGAGATCGTTCGCGCCGGCATTCGCGGCGTAGCAAAGGGGCAGTCGGAAGCGGCGGGCGCACTCGGTCTGCGGGCGTCAGCCATCAACCGGCTGATCGTCTTACCACAGGCAATGCGCATCATCATTCCACCGCTGACGAGCCAATATCTCAATCTCATCAAGAACTCATCTCTCGCCATCGCCATCGGCTATGCGGATATTGTCGCCGTTGGCGGCGTGATCCTCAACCAGTCCGGCCGAGCCGTCGAAATCGTCATCCTTTGGATGGTCGTCTATCTCATCTTGAGCATCGCAACCTCGCTGTTCATGAACTGGTTCAACGCCAAGATGGCTCTGGTGGAGAGATAAGATGTCGAGCGTAGATCAACACTTCGTCAGCAAGACATTGCTGGTGGCGCAGCCGGCGCCCGCCAGCGAGAAAGGTCCGTGGCACTGGTTGAAAAAAAACCTGTTTGCCACGCCGAAAGACATCGTCCTGACCTTGATTGCTGTCGCCTTCCTGGCCTGGACGATACCGCACCTGGTCGACTGGCTGTTCATAAACGCAGTCTGGAGCGGCACGGACCGCACATTCTGCGCCACCACGGTTCAGGGTGGAACGCAGCCAGATGGCTGGAATGCCGCCTGCTGGGCCTTCGTCCGCGCAAAATTCGTCGTCTTCATGTTCGGCCTCTATCCACCGGACGAGCGCTGGCGGCCCCTGCTCGTCTGCATCTTGATGGTCGCGAGCTTCGCGCCGCTGCTGATACCGTCCGTTCCCAGGAAGGGATTGAACGCAATCCTGGCATTCTTCATACTGCCGATCGTTTCTTTCTTCCTGCTTCATGGCGGCTTCGGTCTTGAGATCGTCGAAACGGAAAGATGGGGCGGGCTGTTGGTGACGCTGGTCATTGCCTTCGTCGCCATCGCGGTCTCCTTTCCGTTCGGCATCGTGCTCGCGCTGGGCCGCCGCTCGAAAATGCCCGTCGTGCGCATGCTGTGCGTGATCTTCATCGAAGTGATCCGCGGCGTACCGCTGATCACGGTGCTGTTCATGGCGAGCTATATGCTGCCGCTGTTCATGCCGCAGGGCTGGACTATCGATAAGCTGCTGCGTGCCGTCGTCGGTGTCGCGATCTTCACCTCAGCCTATATGGCCGAAGTCATTCGCGGCGGCCTCCAGGCCATACCGAAGGGCCAGTTCGAGGGCGCCGATTCACTCGGCCTCGGCTACTGGCAGAAGATGCGGCTGATCATTCTGCCGCAGGCGATCAAGCTGGTCATTCCCGGCATCGTCAATACCTATATCGGCATGTTCAAGGACACGTCGCTGGTTGCGATTATCGGCATGTTCGACCTGCTCGGCATCGTCCGTCAGAACTTCGCGGATGCCAATTGGGCGACTGCGGTGACCCCGGTAACGGGTCTCGTTTTCGCAGGATTCGTTTTTTGGCTGTTCTGCTTTGGCATGTCGCGCTATTCAGGTTTCGTGGAACGCCATCTCGACACCGGCCACAAGCGATAAAATTGAGGGAAACACAAAATGGCTGAAGCCCAATCGAAGAAAATGACTGTCTCCGAGACCGAGGTCGCGGTCGACATGATCAACATGAACAAGTGGTACGGCGATTTCCACGTGCTGCGCGATATCAATCTGAAGGTCATGCGCGGTGAGCGCATTGTCATTGCCGGCCCGTCCGGTTCGGGCAAATCGACGATGATCCGCTGCATCAATCGCCTGGAAGAACACCAGAAGGGCCAGATCATCGTCGACGGCGTCGAGCTGACGAACGATCTGAAGAAGATCGACGAAGTGCGCCGCGAAGTCGGCATGGTGTTCCAGCACTTCAACCTCTTCCCGCACCTGACCATTCTGGAAAACTGCACGCTGGCACCGATCTGGGTGCGCAAGATGCCGAAGAAGCAGGCGGAAGAGATCGCCATGCACTTCCTCACCCGCGTCAAGATCCCGGAGCAGGCCAAGAAATATCCCGGCCAGCTTTCCGGCGGCCAGCAGCAGCGTGTGGCGATCGCCCGCTCGCTCTGCATGAACCCGAAGATCATGCTGTTCGACGAGCCGACGTCTGCGCTCGACCCCGAAATGATCAAGGAAGTGCTCGACACCATGGTCGGCCTTGCCGAAGAAGGCATGACCATGCTGTGCGTCACCCACGAAATGGGTTTCGCCCGCCAGGTCGCCAACCGCGTCATCTTCATGGACCAAGGCCAGATCGTCGAGCAGAATTCGCCGAAGGAATTCTTCGACAACCCGCAGCATGAGCGCACAAAGCTGTTCCTCAGCCAGATCCTGCACTGATTTGGAATAGATCGAATGAACGAAACCCGCCGCTGCATCGCAGCCGGCGGTTTTTTTTATAGGCCGCCGGCGTCAATGATCACCATCGACGTTGGGCCGAGGATTTCGCGGGCCGTCTCCTCCCGATTGCCGCCTGGCAATTGGCAGCATGAGTAGACCCGGTAGCGCTTTACGCAAAACGCGATATATTCTTTACCACCACGAATAATGGGGAATTCACGAGACGTCGAGGGAAGCGGGCCGTGAAAAAGATCGACAGGATCATCGGCGGACTTGCACTTTTAAGCGCCGCCATCATCGTCATAAAACTGGCCGGAGCAATGTATGGCCACGATCTCATTCAGATGGCGGTCGATGCTACAAGGCCCGTAGGCGCCGGCGGCTGGTCAACGACGGCGAATTGAGCATAGAGCGGGCTGATCGCGCGTGATCAGCAGCACGCTATCTGATCGGAAAATGGCGACCCCTGCAGGATTCGAACCTGCGACCACATGCTTAGAAGGCAAGTGCTCTATCCAGCTGAGCTAAGGGGCCGTAAGGCCTGGCCGCACCTTAGGTGCGGCGGGCAACACATGCCTGAAACCGCCGCCAAACTCAATGGGCGGCGTTCAATAAGTGCCTGGCTTCAGTGAGTCCAGGGCTGGATGCGGTTAAAGCGAAAGTTGTCGGTATAGGACACCGTCTGCCGGATTGGATCCTTCGGCGCGATGACACGGTATTCGATGCCGTTGCGCTTGGCGTAGTCTTCCGCCTGCTCCTGCGTCTCGAAGGTCAGCTTGAGCTGCTGGCGCATATCGCCCGAGGACGTATAGCCCATGATCGGATCGATCTTGCGCGGCGTTTCCTGATCGAACTCCAGAACCCAGATATTGGTTTTGGCCTTGCCGGATTGCATGGCGGTTTTTGCAGGACGATAAATCTTGGCAGGCATTGCTGCAGCGCCTCCGAATCGAGCGGGAATGATCCGCCTTCTTGCTTCTCTTGCCTTGGCGCGATCCCTTGCAGGTCACGCGAACACGACTTTTGCTTAGCCGCGAATCCCTTTGTTTTCAAGCGAAAAGGCAGCCGCTATCGGGACGAATTCAACGACTTCTATGAGGGGATATTAAATGGTCGGAGTGGAGAGATTCGAACTCCCGACCCTCTGGTCCCAAACCAGATGCGCTACCAGACTGCGCTACACTCCGTACCGTCAGCACGACCCAAACGGGACCATGAGCTGATTTCCGCCGAACGCTTGATCCTGCGGAACGAGTGGGGAGATACACGGTTCATCTCCCCGCTGCAACAGGTAAAATCTCGCCCGGCACATCTTCCCCGGTGAAAATTTACTTGCCGAGCTTTCCTGAAATGGTGGCACTCGTCACCGTATCGCCTACGGCAAGGCCGAGTTTGCGAACAATGCCGGCATTCAGCTCGATGACATAGGCAACCGTCCCGCCGGAGCTGATGATCGCTTCGGAATAGGGCACGGCGTTTTCCTGGATATGGGTTACGATACCCTGTTGATCCAGAAACAGCATATCGAGCGGCAACTTGGTGTTCTTCATCCACATCATGACAGGCCGCGACGTGCCGAAATCGAACAGCATGCCATGATCGGCCGGCATGCTGTCGCGATACATCAAGCCGAGTTCGAGCTGCGGCGGCGTCAGGGCCAGTTCCACGGTGAATTTATGCGTCTGGCCCTTGGGCGATGCGATCGAAAGCGGTTCCGAATCGAAAGCCATCGACTGCCGGCCCACAGTTTGTCCCGCAAAGGACACCGGGATAACGGCCCCAACGAGAAAAAGCGCCAAAATGGCGCTTTTTACGATGCATAATGCATTGTTTTTAAAAGATTTTATAATTTCTACCATAACTAAAACCATATTCAAATAGGTTGCTATCATGGTCATTATGGTCGCAATGGCCTTCGCTGTCGATGCATGATTGATGTGGGTCGGTCGTCACTTTCATGTCGGCGCATGCGAATATTCAGCGTTCGGTTATCTCGACGGCCATTCTAGCCACCAGCGATTCCGCCCATCTGGCTGGAATTTGCAAAAGCGGTATATCGACATTGGGGTGGTAGTCGAGAGGAAAGTGGCTTCAGATCGCCTGCACCGGGCAAAATCATCGTATAAGGTATTGTTTGTTGGTTTTGGTCAATTACAGGGCGCTCAGCCCCAATATGCGTTGAGCAGCGGCGCGAGTTCCTCATCACTGAGAACGCATTTTTGCTCTACCACCCTCATATTTTCAGCTCCGATCGCATAGCTGAAGTGAATACAACCACTTCGCAACGGATTGCTTCCGGATCGGACCTCGCCCGAAATAGGGTCGCGCTTCAGAATCAGTTGAAACTCATGAAACAGTCTCGTCTCACCAGGATGCACAACAAAATCGGATGGCGCGCTGATATGATGGCGTCCGCCGTAAATTGATATCTCGTTTTTGCTAGTAGTGTATCCAAGCGCTCCGAAGGCTTCTCCCACCAAATTCCAAATTTGCACCGAGATCGACTTTGCACTGACTTCACCTTCATTGCTCAGCCCAAATTGAAATTTATAACGCATTTCCCTTACATTGATGTTCATGGCCCCATCGAAGGAAGTCTTTAGAACTAAAATCGGGGCGGTCGTGCGCCTAAACGCATCTTCAACGTCATAATGTTCCATCGGATAGGATCGGCTTCCGATCCGCTTGAAATATTCCTTCTGGCCCTTCGCCTCTGAGCGATGGGGGCGTCTGTCCGACCGGGGAACGCGGACAATGATGTACCCGGATGCTTGATCTGCAAGTGAAGGAATTCTAACTACTTCAATACCCGTATGTCGGGGCTGCAGAAGCTCAGCCGCCGCATCGCGTACCGACGTTTCAGCTCTTGCTAAGCTGGATATCGGGGTGAGACGCTCGGCTTGGTCGATTCCATGGGTTGACCTGCAATCCACGCCAAAAACGATTACGCCACCGGCAGAATTTGAAAATGCTGAGGCCTCTTTTGCGAAGATTTTCTTCCCAGCCGGAGAGAGGCTGCCATCAAGAAAAATTGGCTCGCGCAGATCATGGGCTTTAAACTCAAGCGTCAAATCTTCCTGGCGACCAAGGAGGCGTTCGATTGCTGCTTCGCCTCCAGATACTAATTCGTCCCACATGATGCTGCTCCCCAAAACCGTCCACTGAATAGCCGAATTTCACGCGTGGTTGAATATATATGTCCGCCAACTTCTCCGAAAACGTGTTCGACAATATCCAGGGGCGATAGAACCTCGATTGCCAGGCGTCTGTCTGCGCGGCGCATTGTTGATCATATGGATCAACAATGGGGCAAGATAATTGATCGGTATCGATTGGTCGGCCTCGATCCTCGAAGTCCAGGGTCCGAGTTTGCAGCGCGTCGTGCACCAACCGGGCAGCGCTGTGCAGGTGTCACCGCACGCATGTGCACGAATAATGCACGGATAATAAAGCGTGCATCCGGGCAAACTTTAACGCGAAATTAACGTGCAAGTGTGGTTGCAATAAACTTAGCCAATCGCCATCTTACATGACGTCATCAATGGAGGAAGATTTTGATGAAGTACTATGTTTCGTTTCAGCAGTTCGACAAATCTATAGGTCGACCAATTGATAACCCGAGTTCATCAGATTTTGAGACGGACGAGTTGGGTATGCTGCCGGCAGTTGGCGATTATGTTCACCTCGAACCGCTTAAGGATCGCGATTCGCCGCGCTATTCTGGTCGCGTAAAATCGAGGCTTTTCACGTACTACGATGACACTCGCTGTGGGATCAACATCGTTGTGGAAGAGAACGACGATGATAAGTGGGGAGAGGTGATCAAGGAATAAAAAAGCGGCATCTCTGCCGCCTTTTCTACGCCGCCCTGACAAACATTGCCGTCTCTCGTCTCACAGGGTCCCTGCCCTCGCGCTCCACAAGCACACCTTCCTTCAGCAGCGCCTTGGCTATGCTAGCCGCTCGCTTGCGCGACGCTTCATCCTCGATATCGAGGCCCACGGCATACGCCACGGCCTGCCCTACCCAGTTCTTGGCCTTCGGAGATGCCTTGTAATCCGTGGCGTTCACTGCGGCGCAGATCATTGCGCGCTGTTCCTTAGTGACACCGTCGATAATGGTTTCAGCACTAGGCCATGACCACGACACGACAGCCGGCGCATGGTCCTGAGGCCTCTGCAGTCCCTGCCCGTTGCCGAGCGGCACGCTGACAAGCCTGCGCCAGTCCAGCTTCGACGACAGTGGCGTCAGGTTCGACTTGCCATAGGTGACGCTGAAATAGCCAGTGCGCTCAGCCACTGGTATGCCCGCCTCCGACGCCTGCTCTTCCGATCAATCGGCTAGATCGCTGCCGAGTTCCTCAAAAAGGCCAGCTGCAGTATCCCTGCCGCCTGCCCGCACGCCGGCCGCCTCGAACGATGTGGAAGATGAGCGCGGCGATCCTGAACTGGGGTCGCCGCTTTCGGTCGTGGAAGTGGCATTTTTGATATCAAAAGGGTTCTTTCCTTCACCAACTAGTTCATCCACCTCCTCCAGAAACTCGGTAGCGTGCACCGTGACCTCTTTGCAGTATCGCCCAATTAACTCCAAGAGAATTGCCAAATGACCTGCGCGACGATCGCTCCGTGCAGTCGGCAAATGCTCCGACTGACGATGCATCTTCATCACGAAAAGGACGACTTCGAGCGTTCTTTCGGTGCTGACCTCAATCTCATCCTCGAACTGCTGAAATCCTCCAGACTCAAGCAGGCGCTGTATCTCGTCGAAAATCGCGTCGTACCCTTCGATATTCATCGGTTCGCTTGCGCGAATCGCCGGAATCAATACGATTTTAACGAGCATATCGGTAACATGAACCAGTGAGTTCGCATTTCGCAGAACATTGCGTGCGAGACTTTTCGATCGTCTCAGCTGAATTTTGAACGTCGTACGTTGATTGCGATCCGCATCGCGCACCTGCCGCCAAAGGACGTAGAGAGAAGGGCCGCCTACGAGAAGCGCCGCCCAGCCTCCCAGGGCTTCAAGCCAGTCTCTCAAACACGGCACGCCTTGCTTGCCAGCATCGCACCATGGCTGGTCGAACCACCCCCAAAACAGGATCACAAGAAAGATTACGGTCAGGATGCCATAAGCGGCGAGCCAGCCGGTCCAATAAGTCCAATCCTGATCCTTCTTTTGCATCTGCTGCCCTTTCGCGCATCTATTGCGAAGCTAAGCGAGCTGCCGCATTCTTTGCAATGGGACGAGCATGAAGCCGAAATAACGGCCAAAATCGTTGAGTTTGCGCTTGGCTGCTGTCCTATAGGCAGCTGCATGAGCGTCCATACGAACGCCGGCTTGTAATTCGAATGCGGCATGCCCACCTCGATTCCGTTGAAAACATCGAGAACGCATCAATGACCCTCAACGCTAGGCTTGCCATCAAGAACAACAATACTTCGATGCCGGTAACAATATTGGGCCTACGCAATGGCGGCCTGCTCCTACAAGGTCACTCGTTGTTTTTGGGAGATGCCTATGCGTCCCACGACGTGGAACTCATCAGTGATTTTACCGAGGTGCCAGTCCGGGTTCTGATCCAGAGCCACACAATAGACGGCAGGGCACTCGCGATCCCGTACATGTCCGTTCGTCGCAACTGACCGAGAGCCAGTAAGAATGAAGCAGGTGACAGAAGATCAATTCGATATCGTCGATGATGTGACGGTAATCCACCGTCCGACGAGAACGCACATTTCTACGTACCGCTATAAAGACCCGAGTGACATCGGTGATTTAATGGTTAGAGCCGGGATTGATACTAACGACTTCAATCTTCACGACATAAGAGCCGCAGCTATGCCTATTCTCCGACGCCTTGCTGCCGAGCGTAGTTGATTTTGCGCTAGCAGGGGCGCGCCGCGCAGACGAATCAATTGCCATATTTTAAGGGACTAGATGATCGCCAATGTGGCACCGCTGATGCCCAATTTAGCGGCATAATCAGTATCAACAGTCGCGCGATGTGCGAATCGGCGTTCCTTGCAAAAAAATTTTGGACACATCCAGAATCTGGCTGGACAGGAATCATATTGATTGCAAAGCGATTCTTTTTTGAAGGGCTTGTGACAGTCAAAATTACGCAACTAAGTCAATGGCCGCTAATGAATTTTGTGTAAAATTCATCGTTGATTTCATTCGATTTTCAGGGCTGATTACGCAAAGGCCGAAGCAAACGACGGGTATCTCACAAACACCTCAAAGTCGCGCCCCGGCCTTGGTACGAAGTAGTCTATGACTACAACCGCGCAGAGGGGATGCATCGTTCCAGCGGTTCATCCCCCGAGCGACCTTCATCTTGCAACATCTCGTGTCGAAGAGCAAAAGCAAAATGACGCCATGGTCACTTTGATCCGTTTTCAGGTACCGGCTCACTCATAACCCGACACATGTTTCTCTTAAGTCTAACGCGGCAGGAGTGCTTATTCGCCGTGCCCAACAACCCAGTGCTCGAATTTCTGTTCGGGAACGGTAGGTCGTGGTCCCATCTCAAGGAACTACCGCCGGCGTTCGTTTCGCCAGTTGGCGTGAACCGTGACGCCTGCCCTCGCCTGCCATCCGAGGCGCTGGAACAACCCTTCCCCACGCGTGTTCTCCTTCCCTCACAAGAAGGAGGAGCTCCATGTCCGATGAACTGAGTGCCGGCTTCACAGGGAGACCCGCAGATCCGCCGACAGGCGTGCGAAAAGTCGCAAAGGATGCGAGGGACGCCGTTGTGCGCGAGAGCACCGCAGTTGCCGCGGGCGCTGCTGAGCATCCACACACAGCGACCGGGATCGTCCTGACGATCGGCGCCCTAGCCTTCGCGATTGGCTATGTGCTCGGTCGCGACGCCGGGTCTAATGATTCTCGCTGGTGGTGATGGGACTGGCGGGCGCCGGGCGCCGGCTGCGGCGCGAAACATTTTGCGAACTCGCTGATCTCGCCCCGCTTGAAAGAGCGATATGTCAACCAGTCCACCGGTCCCCGGCCGTCATTACACTCCTTGCATGCCATAGCTAGATTGTCTGGGTGGTTAGATCCACCATCAGCGCGGCGCCGCAGGTGCTCGATTGTGGCCGCGTCAGGCCTCTGCTGGTCGCGCCAACGGTATGAAAGGATGACATGCCGGTCGCAATAGCAGCACTTTCCATCCTGCTTGGCAAACAGCGTCAACAAGTAGCGTCGTTTTAGAGCTGTCTTCATTTCGGAACGGTAACATACATCAACGAAAAAGCCGCCGGGTGGTGAGACCGGCGGCGCGCTTTGTGGTGGCGGTGGTAATTGGAGGCCCGCCGCCGACATGCGGCGATAGCGACGGGCCGGCGCCCAGGGCAAGGCGCTTATTGGAGCCGATGTGCGACACATGCGGCGCAAAATAGAAATCAATGAATATGCTTGAGGGACCGACCTACTACGCACCGTCGTGCCGGTGGTGCGGTCAAAGGAATGATGGTGTAAATCTCTACGCCCATTATCGTGCGGTGGCGGTCGATGACGACAGCGCGCTCTCCTCGATAATCGACAAAACTATCTAATTTATATGTCCAGTTGGCGGTATAGACGCGGCGTCGTCTGCCGATCAGTCCGCGCGGCAGCAAACTTCTTTCGCTATGCGTATACGTATCCACGGCATCGCTCCTCGTTGCGTTCGTGACAGTCATTTGTTACAACACGATACAAAATACATCGAGTTGACCATAAGTCAATAACTTTTGCATCGGATTATAAAAAATGTCTATCTCTGCTGCGCAATGTCGAGCCGCTCGCGCGCTCCTGGCTTGGTCTCAGAGTGATCTCTGTGCCGCGGCTGACGTGGGGCGCGCTACTTTGGCAAACTTCGAATTGGAGAAAAGCACCCCATATGGCCGGACGCTGCGTGATATTCGCACTGCCCTCGAAACCGCTGGCGTTACCTTCCTGCAGGCCGGCGGTAACGCAAGTGGCCCCGGCGTATCGCTGAATAAGTCTGATGGGGCGGCTATCGACGTCGACGAGAGCCAAGTCGTTCAATATCGCGAGAACCTGGAGAACGACGCGCCGCCCGGCGCCGGCGGTTAAATCGCGGCTTGACCGTTCGCTCTTGGCACCATAGCTTCCACCTGCGGCCTACCAATCCGCATCCAGGCTCATGCCGACGCCACCACATCAAGGAGACGATGAATAGCTTTCCGGCATTTGTGCCGGCGAGCGATCATTATTCTCTTATGGAGGTGCGCTAATGCGGCCGACCATCCCGCTCGACACAATTTATACAGCCGGCGAAGCGGCAGCGCGATTGCGCTTGACCAATCGCGGCGTGATCAAATTGGGCAGACAATACGGACTCTGCTCCCGCCGCGGTCGCGACTATCTTTTTTCTGAAGCCGACATCTTGGGGCTATGGGAAGTCCTTCGTGAGCCACCGAAGTCGCCCAAGTCCCCCACTGTCTCGGCTGCGCCAGCGCGTGACTGGATGAAGGAGAACTTTTGGCGATTCGGTCCTTCGGCATCTGTCGATCGCCGCGAGATGGAAGTCCTCCGAGCACTGGACTGTCAGGAGGCGCCATTGACCCATAAACAGATCAAACGAGCCGGTCCTCGCACAATGGAGGCATTCCTTAGGCTAGGTTTCGTCGTAGAGCGCGGTCGCGACGACGAAGACGACATCAAGGTTGCCATCACCGAGAAAGGGCGAGAGCAGATCTCGATAGTAGACCGGTGGATCGATCATCGTATAAAGCATGGAAAGAGCGCCGGCGGTTGGGGCAGGCATCTGAAGCAAAAGACGTGACCGACCCGCTCTCAAAGCTCCCCATGTTCGCCGCCGACCGGGAAATTGCCATTGCCATCGTCGGCAAAGAGAGGGCCTCAATGTTCGTAAAGGCTGTCATCCCCCAGCTCGAGCGTAAGGGCTTTCCAAGAATTGACCCACTCCATGATGGTCGCCCGGTTCCATTGGTCCGTAAATTCTATGAAGGCTACTTCGGCATCAAAGCCGGCTTTGTTACTGCCGCGCCGGATGGAGAGGAAAGGCTAGGAGACTGGAAGAAATCGCCGCACAGCCGCCGAAAGCCACAACCATGAACTCTCGTCCCTATACCCAAAAATCCGCCCTGGATTATATCCGCACCATTCAGCCTCTCGATCCCGATAAAGGATGGCAGCGCGAGGATATCCAGGTCGCATTCATGGCTGGTGCTGAAGCGCCACCGGTCGCTCGGCTTATGTCATTGAGGGACGTCGCCGACACGTTGGCTGTTTCGGTCTCCACGGTCAACGATCTCGTGCGATTCGGCGAACTCGCCTATGTACACGCCGGACGCGGCACAGAGAGAAAACGACTTACCTTCAGACCAGAGGAAATAGAGAGCTTCATCAAGCGTCACACTAGACGCGACTGCCACGATCCAGGACCGCAGAGGGCGAGGCAAAGCGGAACGCGCAAGAGTGCGTGCGATCTTGCCATTGATCGCTCTATGGCAGGGAGCAACGGGTTCCTAGCCCAGCGCGCCGCTAGGCTGGCCGACGCGAAAGCGAGGAAAAGAAAATGACAGACGAAAACTCCCTCGCCTGATCGGCCGAAAAGAAGCGGCGGCATATTGCGGTATTGGCGTGAACGACAACGAAGATCCGTACGAAAAATGGATACGAGAAGACTCATAAACTGGCGCCATCAGGCGCTTTTAGCGGGTTGCGCGACCTAGATCGGAGCCAGTTTAAAAAAACTTGTGGAGCATTGTCGCCAAAAGCCACACTTTTGTGTGGGAGTACACCGGGATCGCTTGCGATTTGATGGAGAAGTCTGCTCTCCTATAGGTCCTTGCAACGGGGAATGCGGCTTGCCTGCAAGCTGATACCGCATTCTCCGCGCTAGGTGGCTCCTCGGTGGCGAGATCAGCGCGAATGCTGGTCTCGCCGACAGCCACTTTTACCGTGCTACAAGTTTTCTTGTTGGGCAACGACAAACCGTAACATCCGTAACGATTGTCAACAGATTGGTGAAACGTCAACTATCTGTTGATCACACCATTTCTCATCCGAACGCGAAATCCAAGCATTGACCATTCTCGCTCCGCGTGCATAATTACACCGGGCTTGAGGGGAATGCAATGAAAATCAAATATATAGCGGCGGTCGGCTTGACCGCTGGCCTTTCATCGTGCGCAACAAATTATACGTATGAACCGATCATTCCCAATCCACCGAACATCGAGATGACGCAGGCGCAGTGTCAGATGCTATCATCAAGCACTCAACAGGGCGTGGTTGCTTGGGGCAGCACTAGCTACGTGGCGGGCGCACAATTGGGTAACGCGATCGGCAATGCCATCCGTGCCGATCAATTCGTCCAACAGTGCATGACGATGAATGGTTGGCGCCGAGTGCCGGTGCCTTCGCAAGGTACCACGTCGGCAAAGCCGGCACGCCAACCCAGGTATTCGCCATTGACGGGAAAACCGGTAATGGGTCCGGGTAAGTTTCCGCCATCGCCAAGCAAAACATAGGGCATCTTTGGGTTGATCGAACGCGCCGGCAAGTCAGGAAGCGCGCGCTGTGCCGACCTGTCGGGTTCAATATGCTTTAGAAGCCCCTTCGAAACCTCGCGACACCTTCAATCGGCTATCCCAATTCACCATGAACTGACGCGCGATCTCCTTGCTCTCGGTGAAAGTGACGTTCTCCGCATTCCGCTTCTGCGCCGCCGCGGTGTAATTGTACGAGCCGCCTATGGTCAGATGGCCGTCGATCACGATGATCTTGTTGTGGGCTATCGCCGGCTCGAAATCTATCCATACCGGAACGCCGGCGGCTTCGAGTAGCGTGGCGCCGGAATATTTATGCTCATTCGTCTTATCGAGAATGGCGAGCACCTCCACGCCCCTGCCCGCGGCCCGTCGCAACGCGTGGATGATTGGCAGCGACGTGAAGCCATAGGCCTGGACGCGGATGGATGATTTGGCCCGGTCGACGGCCTCAATGATCTTACCCTCACACTGTTCGCCTGGCGTGAAGCAGACGGAGACTTTCGCCTCGACCGGCTCGCTGGCATAAACCGGGCTTGCAAATATCAGGGCGGCAATCGTGGCGGCGGCGATTCTCATGCGGTCTCCATAGCACTTTCGGTCACGCTTGACTCTTCTCCAAAATGAGAACATTTTGAGAACAAACAAGGCCGATGGCCTGGGATTACACAAAATTTGCTGAAAGGAACCGCCCCTCCGGGCGGAACGGAGACGTGCGCCATGCAACCGAACCATTACACAATCACGCGCCAAGGCGCAGAGGTGCTCAAGCAACTTGTCGCATTCGTCAGCCAGGACGTTTTCGATGAACGCCGGCATGATGGAGCGATTGCGAAATCAACGGCATTTCTGAAAGTGATCGGCGACGCTCGAGGAGTGCTGGAGCAGATCGGCGCCTATGATTTCGATAATGAGGAAGACGACGACCTGCCGCCATATACCTTCTGGTGGGAAGGCCCATTCGATCTTCCGACCAACGAAATCGAACATGCGCTCGCTAGTGAGACCGAAGGTAGGCCGGGCCTCGTTTTCAAGCGCGTGCAAGTGAATACCGCGTTGCCTTCGGGATACTTCGCAGACTTGCAGTTCGCTATCGATGAAGCCCAAGGCAAGATCTGCACGCTCATCAGCATCCCGATCGACCGAACCGAACTCAATCTTGGGCCGAACTGGTACGATATCGGCGAAAACCTTGAAACGACGATCGAGCTCATTGTCGATGGGATCGAAACCCATCCCACCTGGGTGCAATATTTCCAAGCACAAGCATGACCGATGCCCGAGAAGGCCCCGAGCCGAATGGACGTGCTTTCGGCGCCCACGCTGCGCAACTACGCGGATGGCTCCTACTTCGTCAAAATCGACTGCGCGCTCTGCCAGGTGAAGCGGTTCTATGAGCCGGTGGATCTCCTGCAGCTATGCGGAAACATCTCGGTCCGGCAAATCGCAAAGCAGTTCCGTTGCGAGCGATGCAACAGGAAAGACTACCTGACCGCCGACCTCGTAAGCCCGCCGTCGGCGGAGCGTGTCGGCATGAGCGTGCGTCGACTTACCGAGATCAGAATTATTCGCAAACCGGTGTGGAAAGATATAAAGCTCTAAAGCAGGCGACACTAGCGCGACCTGGTGGTTTAACTCACAAAAAATGCATCCGCGAAGATTTAAAAATCCAAGAAAGCATGGAATAAAATTCTGGTGTTTGACTTGAAGGGTCTAGCCCCGACTAGATTAAATTTTCATAATGACGGCGCCGTCATGTTGACAGAGTGGATAACTCAGCTATAACGCCGAATACAGAGAATTCCCACCAAAGATTCACCTTGCGTTAACCCTCGCTTTTTGCGACAAAAAAGGCGTGCCGTTGATTCGGCACGCCTTTGTGTGTTTTGCCACGGTTTCCTGACTTGCCGTGAGGCAAGACCGTGCGCCGAAGCGGTGGTGTGAACAGCTTTCGTAGATAGCGCCCAATGGCTGATTTGGCAAGTCAGGAGAAAGGGCCATATGAAATGGCAAAGACTACTGGACTACGTCCTGGCATGATCGCTCCCCGATCAGGCCAGTATGGCATTACTGGACCACGCGGCGGAACCGGACCAGAAAGGACCGTCGTTCGCGGCGAACCTCTCCCGCCCACTCCCAAGGCGGGGTCCACATACACTTTGGTTGATCCAACCAGGACAAAGTAACGCTATGGAGCAGCCGACGTCTATGGTCGGCTGCTCTTTCCGCAGCGGCTAGAAAAAAACCAATCGATCGGCCGCCTGATACAGCGCGATTGATGATCCCTCCTCGAGTATCATGCGAAATTGGTATCGTAGGTTATATTTTGCAGGCTAATAACCGATGACACCGTCGCGGCCTGCGTTGTGAAGATCTTTCCGGGGTCCGAATCCGTAGCTGGAGTTATACCGGCTGCGATGAGTTGGTAGCTGCCCGCGCCATCACTCACCAACAAATTGCACAGGAGGTTACCAAGCGGGGCGTACCCCGATGGAACATTTCCAATTTTCGTATTTGCAGCCATGGCGCCGCCGCCGGTCTTTAACAACCAACCATCCAGATGAACAATCGGGCCTGTCTTTTTTGCTCGACCGGCATCCGGTGATGCACCCAAGGTGAACCCACTCGCCGGCACGACAGCAGCTGATGGATACATACTTTTGACGAACGCTGTGGTCGCGATAGTCGTCCCGCTGTCGGTAGATGCGGGCGTCGGGGCGGTAGGCGTGCCAGTTAATGTAGGAGAGTTCGTCGGCGCCAAGCCATTTATCTGAGCCTGGAGCTTGCCGAATCCTACTAGAATTGAATCGGTGGCAGCGATGGCAGCATTCGTGGCCGTGCTTAACCCCGTCAACGCAACTGCTCGAGTGACGGTAGCGAAATCCTGCCAAGTTTTGTCACCGCGCCAAAATTGTGCGGCCGTGCCACTTGCGATGGAAGGTTCTTTCGAACTGTCGGAGACGGTAATGTTTGCGGTGCCGTCGAACGAAACGCCATTGATTGTTCTTGCCGTCACCAGCTTCGTTGCTGCCGCAGCGGTTGCAGAAACATCAAGCTTACTTGTCGACAACGAGGACACTTGAGCTTGCAGCTTTCCAAGCGCGGAGAGCACGCTATCGGTTGCGGCGATGGCTGTACTAGTCGCCGTAGACAATCCGGTCAGAACGATCGCTCGCACAGAAGCCGCCAAGTCCTGCCATGATTTATCACCACGCCAATATTGAGCCGTTGTTCCAGCCGCGATCCCAGGCTCTTTGGTGCCGTCCGCAACGGTAATGTTTGCGGTGCCGTCGAACGAAACGCCATTGATTGTTCTTGCCGTCACCAGCTTCGTTGCTGCCGCAGCGGTTGCCGTCGTGTCGAGCTTGCTGGAAGCAAGCCCATTTATCTGCGCCTGCAATTTTCCGAACGCAGACAAAACAGTGTCTGACGCGGTTATAGCGGCATTCGTGGCACTAGATAGGCCGGACAAAACAACGCCCAACACCCTCGATGACGAGAAAAACAGATGGCCTCCGCCTTCTGCTATCAGGTCGCTCGATGCCCCAGATTGCAAGGCGCTGTCCGCCTTGGCGCCCTGCGCGGCCGTCGCGGCGTCCGTGATGCCATAGCCGGCAAGCGTGGATGGTTTATTGGTAATATCAGACCAAGAAGATGCTCCGCTTGGTCCTGGCGGCCCTGGATCACCTTGAGGACCAGCCGGGCCTTGTGGGCCAGGCTGCGCGACCTCGATGAGATTTTCAACGGCCTCAACTACAACGATACGCTCTTTGGCGATAATTGTGACATCAACGTCAGACATTATACTACCTCGAAGTCGCTCTTATAGACACTCAGGTTGCCGTATAGGATTGTAGAAAGGCAACCGCCTGGATCTGTTATCCGGACCTGATAGTCAGCCTTCGAAATCTTGGGGAGCGCGCCAGTTTGCGCCGACGTGGCGTGGAATGATATCTTGCCCTCAGCAGCGACGATTGTGCCGCTCAAGATCAATGAGCCATTCGTAATTACCTTCGCTGGCCCGCGCTCATATGACCATGCAATAGCCATTTGGGCGGAATATCCAGTCAGGTCGACAGCGGACCCGTTCGCCTTATAAATCAGCGAAAGATCGAAGCAATCGCCCTTCGTCAGGTATGTGTCGTAACGTGGCCTGTCCGGCATAGTCCATCCTTATCCGGCCCGAGTTGAGCGCGGCTGCTTACTCTGATTTTCGACGATGCGATCGACGCGCAGGGTCATGTTTTCGACGGCGGTTTTTACGCCGCCGATAGCACTCATGATCTGGTCTGTTGTTTCCCGAAGACCCTGCTTGGTGATGTATGTCTCTGCCGAGTGGAGCTTGTGTTCCGCCAGATCTTCACGAGCCTTCTTGGCCTCTTCGCTCAGGTCCGCAAATTTTTTATCGGCTTCGGTCTTCACCCTGTCGACCTTGCCGTCGATCTTCCACCAAACTCCCCAGCCGGCGCCAGCGACGGCAAGGAAGAACATCACGGCCTTCATGATTTCTTCTGCCGTCACTTCTTGCCTTCCAGTCTGCTATCTCGGTCAGCATAAAAATCCCGCAGCGCCGCATGCCGGCGACGGCATTCAAGGAGCGCCTTGCGGTCTGGAATCCACAGATTTTCAGTCTGCTCCTGCGTCAGCGCTTTGTCGCCAATGTTAACCGGCGCGTCGCAATCCTTCGTCAGAGCCGAATCCGGTTTTGCCAGCTGCGGCGCCGGTGGCGGGCTAACGTACCTTGTTGATGCGGCGCACGCTGGAAGCGCCAAGAGCAGGCTTACCAGCGTCAGGGTCTTGATGAGCTTCACGCTGGAGCTCCTCTATCTGGATTTGAAGTGCCTCGGTGTCTGCCTGCATCTGCACGATGCGCTTGGCTTCGGCTTGCTTCGCGGCGTTGTTCGCGGCGTCCTGGCGCTCAATCTCGGCGGCGCGCGCCGTGGCGGCAGCGGCTTTCATCTGCTCAATCTTGGCAGTGTATGCTGTTTCGGCCCGCGCATATCCGCGGTGATCGGCGACGAAATAGACGCTGGCAAGCGCCAGAACAGCCACAAGAGCGCCGGCGATCCAGCGCCCAAGGCTTGTGCTGAGAAATGCGATCATGCCGACAGCCCCGATACACAAACCTCTGCCTCGCCGGCACGCTGGGAATCACCCATCTCGCGGCGATTTACGAGACCCTTGAGGGTGCGGCCGCCGGCCTTATTGAATGCTGTTGCAGCTTCACAGCTTTGGCGATATTTGCCTTCGCGTCCAAGGCGCGCTGCCGTCGAATTGCATGTTGCTCCGACACCGATATTCCATGAAAGCGTAAGCATCGAGCCGCGCCAGCTAAGTGGTTTGCTGTCCCAATCTGCGATGCATTTCACCAAATGCGGCCGATAATCCCTCTCCATCTTCTTGGCGAGACGGGTGTCGCAGCCGGCGTTGGTTTCAATCATGCCCTTCCGAACATTGTCCGTGTCGCCATCGCAGATTGTCCAGACTGGTTTTGTAGGGAGAGTATCGAGGTAGGCGACGAGCCTTCTACCCTCCCACGGCTGCAGGATCTTGATGGCGAGCGCAGTGTCGTCATGAACTGGTGGCTCGCCGGGAAATATGGCGACCATGCCGCTGATAGCGGCTGCAACAACACCAGCGACCAGCGCGTTGCCGCGTTTCGTCGCGACAATCCGATTAATCGGCATCTATGTCTCCCTGATCAATGATTCGCCCCAGAGGCGACAGCAAGAGAATGGCGATTGACAGCCACCTCGGAATAACGCCGTCAAGGTACGGAACGATGTATGGGATGACGCCAAGGGCGCCGGCGAGATAGACTGGCCACATCGAATAGGCGCGCCAAAGCGCCCGCCCCGGCTTGGGTACGAGTTTCGGTTTCATGAGATGTCCTTGAAAAAATAAGAGGCCCGCTGTAACGGGCCTTCTCGTTACCTTATGCCATATGACTTGATGCCGCTATATCTGGTGATCCAGCACCTCTTTTAGGCGATCAAATAACGGGATAAACGCGTCGAAGCTCTCCGGTGGCAGGCTCGCAACATGTTTACTGAATTCGACTTTCTTGCCATCATTGACCATAGGCACCATCGCGCCACCGAGAACCTCTTTCATCGTGGTGAGGTGCGGGTATTCTTCGGCTTCGCGGAAAAGCAATTCAATAGAAAGCGCAGACTTGCCGCCGTATTTTTGACCAGCTTGCGTTTCTCGAAATGATGGAATTGGAAGCAATATTGCCCAACCAGCGAACTGCAGGTGCTTTTTCACAAGGCCAGCCGCTTCCTGAGCCTGAATGACTGTATTTTTATCCCAGAGGCCATTCCAGGCATCGTAGGCACTATCAAAATCAAATATCCCGACGATCTTCTTTGACGGATCTTTTTTGAACGTTTCTTTTTCGCTGAGCGACGATCTTATGTTGTGAAAATTGAGCGCATTACGAAAATCGTACGGGCAAACCTGCCCCGGATGAATCTTTTGCCAAGCAATGTCCAAGATTCGCTTATCAGTCTCACCCTCCACAAGCACAATGATATCTTTCTGCGAAGCTTGCAGTATGTGAGATACATCAAATGCTGAAACTACGCGTTCCTGCCCGGTGCTGGGATATGAAGGTTCTTCCAGCACCGATAGTGCCCCAGTATCCAAACTGCGCTGAAGAATGATCACCTTCGTAGCCTTGGCATCGTGGACGACAAACGGCGAATGCGTCGCAACAATAAATTGCGTGGTCTCACGCTTTTCGTCGGGAATCAGCTTTCGATAAAAGCCGAGAATTCGTGCTTGCCAGTTTGGGTGCAAGCCCAGTTCCGGTTCATCGACCAACACAATAGCGCCACTCAAGGAGCCTTGATGTTGAAGAAGGAAGCTGCTCCTCAGTATGATTTGTTTTTCACCAGCGCTAAGATCATTCAGCTCGATAAGTTTGTCGCCTTTTTTGAATTTAATCTGAAATCTGGGATTAATATGGTCGACGACAATGCGCTCGATAGAATGAAAACGCACATGAGATAGCATCTGGCTCAGCGCGTCGTCGAAGCGCGATATTCTCTTTCGGCGAACGTCAAGTGGGACAGGCTGATCTGGATTGTTTTCGGCCCAGACGGCTGCATCTTCATTATCGGCGTGCCTAACATCGACTAGCAATTGGCCTATCTGTTGCGCAAGCGCTGCCACTCCGCTCCTCTGAATCGGCCTCGAGTCTAACTCTGTTACGCTAACCTGCGACACGGCTACGTTCCCGTGCCCTATCCCGACTTCATCAAAGAACGCCCTAAAGGGATGCAAGTTACCTCGCGCTTGTGCGTTACCATCGGGGAATTTTCGCGATATCGTTTCGCCGGTATCGGCAGCAAACTCGACCGTGCCCTGGCCAGGAGACCAAGATGCGGGGGACCGCACGGTCACTACCTTTTGATTGAAGTTTGGTGCGTCGAAATAATCGGCAAATCTTCTTCGATCTTCGCCGGTGAGCTCCAAACTCGCCTCGTAATTTAGATCCTTGCTACGCTCGGACCCGCCGCTTATCAACATCAATATCGAATGAAGAATGGCAGTCTTGCCGCAGCCGTTTTCTCCGGCAATTATCACAGTATCAGCGGCCTGACGTGATACCGGATCGGTAAAATCGAGGTTGAGGTCCCCTAGAACAGGGTGGTTGTTAAATTTTACTGATCTAATTCTCACCAGCTGCCCTCGCATTTTGTCGAGGGCAGACTTAATCAAACATAAGTTGCATTTCGGCTAACGGCTCGTCGGTTTGCGACGCTAGACGTTATTCGCAACGGCCTTGTTAGGGCCACCCAAATCAGCGATTCCTGTTCCGGAGTTGTCTACTGTAATATTCCCGATCACCGAGTAATAGTTAAACGCTGCGGCGATTGATATCCCATTGATACAATTGCGAATTCTATTGTTCGATACAACCGCGCGGGTGCCGGTCAGCAGTCGAATACCATTGTCTGATGTGTTGTTGCCATTTATCACGTTGTCACAGATGGTGAAGTCGGACCCCGAGTTGATGACGATCCCGTCGCCACCGGAAGTATTGTCCATATCCGCGGCAAAAAGAGTATTTCCCGTGACACAGAACCCAAGTCCTGTGGTGTCGATGCGAATATTGTCGCCATTGACAGCTGCGAAATGGCACCCTTGCAATCGTACCGAGGAAGGATTTCCTGCGCTGCGGAAATTGTACTGGGCATTAGCCCCGCCAAGGAACGAGCATCCCACGAATTCAATATCGGAGAAATTCGAGCTCACTCCACCGTCGAGAGTAACGCCGTTCCCTTCGTAGCAATCGAACCAGCAGTTGCTAAACTTGATTCCGGCTACGTATACGGTCGCCAGCGTGTTAAAGATATAGGCTGCTGAGACCTTGAAATAGCCGAAATACGAGTTCGAAACGAACAGACCATCTACGGCAACCACTTCGATGCCGTATCTCCCACCCGCGCCGCCACCGCCATTTCCGAACGCCGTTCGGAAGCTGCAGCCATCAACGAAAATGTTTCCGCCATAATTGCCGCCATACGATGCGTTCCGAGTGGTCACGACAAGGCCGACCTCCCCGGTATCATTCGTCTCGCCGAATACGCCACTGATATTTGTCAGATGGACATCAAAGCATCCGCCAAGGCCTATTTGCCAGAAGCCGCCGGCGATGTTCAGGTTGTCGAGCCATACGCCAACGCCCGATTCCACATAGATCATGGAACCGTTGGTGACCCGCACCGTCGTATCCATTGAAAAATCTGACAGCGCTATGCTCTGAATGGGATTTGGGGCAGCAACAGCGCAGTAGATTGCCGTGCCATCCGCAAATGTCCTGCGTAGGGTCGTTGCGCCTATGCCCGCACCGCGAATGGCAAAATAGCTGCTGGAGAAATTGATGGTCGACCCGAACCGCAGAACGCCGGGCGGCAGCTTGAGGACGCGTAGGCCGAGCGCCATGCAGGAAGCAATGGCAACATTTAGTATCGACGCATTATCAGTAGCATCGTCGGCTTTGGCGCCGAACCATGTTGCCTGGATATCGCCGTCATAGACCCGTACCCACGCCCCTACGGTGGAAGCAATCGCGTTGGCTTTGATAAATAGGCCCTCGGCGGAATCCGCGGAGATCTTCGCGCTATAGTCGCCAGATCGCCAAACAAACTGACCTTCTCGACCGGATTCTTTAAGGAAGGCGCTGGTGATTGTCGCCGTGTTGAGGGCCTTTAGCGCTGTGCGGGTGAGAGCAAAGACATTCGGGACCGCACTAAGAGCAGCATCGCGAGCAGCTTCAGCTGCCGCCTGGGCCGCTTCAGCTGCTGCAACGATCGCAGTAGAAACTTGATCGTTCAGAAGCCGGAAAGTCGCGCCGCTTTTTACGCCGAAAAGGATCATGCCCTGGGCTAGACCGCCGGCCGCTGGATCATTGCCGGCATTGGTCTTGATCGTGAGAGGTGCGTCGCCGTTGAACGAGATAGTGACCGGCGACGAGTCGTTCGTGCGGAAAATCTGAAACCATATGAGAGCCGATTCCGAGACTGGTACCGTCGTTGACGCCTTTATAGCGTTTGCGGTGCCCGCACCGTAATCAGTAGCTATGATGAACGAGTACGGAAGCGGTAGAATGAGAGACCACGATCCAGATCCAGACGCGCCGATCTTCCGATAAACGCCGTTGTTCGCAGTGTTTGCGTCGGCATAGACCCAGGCAGTAACGTCTGAGTCGTGCGCGACGTCGGCATAAAGATTTCCGCGTGTATCCTTGGCAATTGACCCTGCGCCCGACGAGTATGCTTCGATAGCGTTTTCATACTGCGTCAACAGCGCGCGAATTTCTGGTTTAGACGGATCGTATGGATCGGTGTATGGGCCGTCCGCATAAACAGTCTCGGCGTTTGGGGAGAACGTCATTGAATTTCCTAAGAAAAAGCCCGCTTGACGCAGGCGTTAGCTGACCGTGAAGGCGCCAGTGGGCACTGAGGTGCCCTCAATGCCAGATCGATTTATGGAAACTACCCACCCGTAGCGTGTACCGGCACTAATACCAGTCACGATACGACTATCAGGGGTGCTGGGAGCCCCATACTCTGGAGGGCTAACAATCGTTGCCGTGGCGAAATTGTTGGATGTGTTCCAATAGAGGCGCGCGCCCGCATAATTTGAGCTGTTCGGCGCCGTCCAGTTGAATGTTGCTTGCCCTACTGCACCGGTTGCTGTGACCCCAATAACGGGGCCTGGCGGTGTTGGATCTGCTGTGGTGTGCACTTCTTCGGTCGGTGACCGCGGGCCATATGAGCCGTTGGACCCAATGTAGCCTACCTGCACATCTAGATCGACATCTACAGGAACGGCGCCCGTGTTGAGCTCGATAAAGCCGCCAGATGGCGTCACATCGGGAAACTGTTGCTCAATCCACGTCCCTGGCGATCCGCCGCCGGTATCACGCAAGCGATAGAAAACGACCGGCGTAAGGCTTTCGGATTCTGGATCAACAATCAGAACCCGAAGATAGACCGAGCCGCCGTTTGCCTTTGCCTCTACCGTGTTGATGATGCCAGGCGGGATCTCAGCAGTGCCGAGCGTATTGGGAACCGGCGGCTGCTGCCCCTCGTCTGTCACGGGGTTCCAGTCGTCTATGTTGTCGGGATGCTGAATAATCTCCATCGTGAAGCCGCCGCGGGTGATCGCAAGCGTGGAACGGCGATTTTCTATAACCTTCCCATCAAGCCTCGGCAGGCGAATTGGTGTTGCCAGCCTTACCCAGCGGCTATAGATCGCATTTAGCCCAGAAAAACGAACATCGAGAGTGCCCTTGACCTTCTGCTGCAACCGTCGCCAGTCGCGAATGCCAAGGCGCCTCGCTTGCCGCCATTGCTGGCAGTAGCGATAGTCACCGTCCTGTGACAAAACACGGCCAGCGGTTAGCTGCGCTGCTGCATCTTCGAAGAAATCTGTGTCGCAGGACGAATAGCCGGTATCAGGATAGGTGAATTTAGGGACTAGGCGGTTGCACTCCTCCTCAAAGAGGACGTCATATTGAATTTGGTGCCCGACAAGATCGACGTCAGCTAGCGTCTCGACACGGCTCTCGCGAAACTTGCCAACGGTGAGCAGCAGGGCACCGTCACCCCTTTCGCACATCCACCCGTCGCAGGCCGCCAAGATGGCGTTAGTGCCGACCTTTGGACCGTTTTCCGTGGTATCCCAGCCGGAGCACTCATATCGCTTTTCAGTGCCGCCAGCGGCGCGAGGAATATCCTCGTCACAAATGTTCGCCTCTTCGGTCCACATATCGATGACTGGCAGAATCGCCGATCGATAGTCGCGGCGATTGCCGAACTCATTGAAGCACTCATGCCAGCAAAGCTGAATGACTGGATTGCGTGTCCAGGTCCAAGTATTCGGGTCTGTTGGGCTTTGCGATGAATCTCTAAAATCCCAGCAGAGAGCTCCATCGACTTCCGCCGACACTTGCGGGGCACCATATGGGAAGCGCTTATTTTGGTTTTTTGCCGCAGTAGACTCGGCGATCATCGCAATAGAGGCTTGCTGGTCTCCACGATGATTGTTCGTCCAAACTCCCGCAGAGGTGAGCTTCGCAACCAATGGCGCGTACGCCGTCTCAGTGGACAGTCCGATGCGCGTCAGAAGTCGGACGTTGTTGCCATACCTGCCATTGTCGTCATTCGTCGTGTAGCCGTTGGCGTCGAGAAAGACTTCGTCATCATGCAGCCAATAGCGATTGATCGACTTCACGCGATGGCCCACGAGCGCCTGGACCGCATAGAGATAATCGCCGCTTGCCTCCCACAGCATGTACGCGCCGGCGAGACGATTGCGGCCTATCGACCAAATGCGGAAAGGCGTGCTCTGAACCTTCGGGACGCGGCCACTCTCCGGATCTGGCGGTTTCGGCGCCATCAGCGCCTGAATGCCGACCGCGAGCGCAGTCGTTGCGATAGCAGACGAGATCGTTACTGCGGTCGTGAGGCCTGTGCCGACCGTCAGGCCAAGGCTCGAAAACACCGCCGTAAAAAGGGGTGTGAAAATTGGGTCGAAGACGACCTGGCTATAAAGCGATGTACAGCTCGAAAGGCCGTATCGCACAAGCATACGCTGGTGGTGCATGCTCATTGAGGCACCGACCAAGCGGCTAGGCACTCCGCCTTCTTGCCCACGACGCCTGCCGGGCCGAGACATGCCCAAACAGGGCCGAACTTGATGGCGCCTATTTCAGTAAGCTTGCCGCCAAGCCATGATGGAGCTCGAATGATGCCGATATCGCCGGTTTGTGGGTCGTCGGTTCTTCTGATTCCTGCCTTCATCGCTACGGCGTCGACGAGGGCGATCATGCCGCCATGGGCGGTCAAGATTTCTCTCGCTTCGTCTTCAGACGAATAGGTTCCGCGGAACTCCTCGACAGGATCTCGGCCGGTTACGTGCCACACCCACGAAGCGCAAAACATCAGGCAGTCGTCGCCGCTCCGGCCGCCCCACCTGAAGCGGTGCGGTAGCTCAAGCCAATCTCGCAATTTCATGGATGCCTCAGTAGTTCGGCCAAACCGGCGCAATGCCGCGGCTCAGGCGCTGGACCTGCTTGCAGAAGTCGTCAGTCGGCGAGATCGCTTTCTGCTGAGCATCAGACCAAAGGGAATGAACGGCGCGCGAGCGCGTTACACTGCCGGTGACGGCGGAAAGGCTCAGCGTTAGCGACGGCTGATCCTCGCTGCCCACAGCCTCGCTTGCCTCGCTGACGTGAGACGCGGTGCCGCGCCATATGGGCACAATCGGCCCCATCGGCTGATAATAGTCATCAAGCGTCATAATGCCGATTTGTACGACGGCGCCACGCACCGGCGGCAAGCTGTCGATCGCTTTGGCTGCTGTCGCCGGATCAATGCCGCTCAGCGTGAAATCCACGCTGTCGGCCGTTCCGTTCACAAGCACCTCGAGCGAAGGAATGCCGATCAAGCGGCCACCGCCCATGTAGACGGTGCCATCCGGATCTATGCTGTCCATTCTGGCTGGCATATCGTTGACGCCGAACCAGATGTGCAGCGCAGGATCTGTATCGACACGAAGGAAGATGCCTAGCTGATAGCTGCCTCGCATGGCTGCGATGACAGAGTCCGGTATCCAGGCCATCGAGCCTCCAGAAACTGAAAAGGCCCGCGCGAGCGAGCCTTCATGAATGAATTTGTTGCAAAAGCGCTAGAACGCCTCAGAAAATTGGATCGTCTGTTCGGTGACGAAGAACGCCTCTATGGTGAGGGGCAGAGTGAAGTCCGTCTTGAACTTCGCAACGAAGCGCGGCCTGGCGTACTCGATGCGAGTGCCTGCCGGTACGGCCTGCCGTAATGGCGGCTGGATTGACAATTGAAAATCATTGTAGGCGACGCTGGCGCCGCTGACAGTTTCCGTCCCGCTTCCAATCTTGGACGTTTCCCAGTCTCGATAAGCGCGCCAGCCTTTGGCGGCATGTTTAACTGAAAACCAGTCGCCATCGATATCGCGTGTCGCGCCATAAACGCGAACGGTAACCTGACCTGCGTTCAGTGCAGCATCAGCGAGAAACTTGCCCCAAACCGTCGCTTGGCTGTAGCCAGAGCCGTCAGAGAAGAGCGAGCCGTCAGAATGAGGAATGCCGCGCATGATTGGCGTCGGCAAATTGCCAACGGTGGGGAATGGCCCAAACCAGTCAGTTGGGATCGGCACCACAATGTAGCGAAAACCGCCGTTTAGGCGCGCGCCCAGCTTGTTGATGTAGCGAAGCTGCTCCCGGCTGACGATCTTGCAGTCTTCGAGCGAGGCGGTCACGATGCCGCCTCCGCTCATTTCTATGTTCTGGCTTTCACCGACGCTGTTGCGGCCTCCGTCGATACCAGCGCCGACCACGTCATAGATGGCTTTTGGGCACGCCAAAAAATCCAGCGCCAATATGGGCTGGTTGATAAGACTTCCCATCCATCATGCCTTCTGGTTTGCGTACTGGTTCTGCAGGCGACCGAAGCCGCCGCGACGCTGTTGGGTGTTGTACTGAGCGAGCCCCTCACCTACGCCCTGCTTCACAAGCGTGCGGACATGATCGTCGCCGCTTGCGCCGCTGATCTGGACATGAAGGATGCCTGGATTGCGGTTGTCATTGGCGGCGGTGGCAGCCCGAGGCCGAAGCGTAGGTGCGGTGGGCGCCGTAACCAGCTGCGGCGTAACAAGGCCGCCGTCAGCGAACTTCGCCACCGAGCCGCGGTTTATCGCTTCAAGCATGTTGCGATGCTTTTTCGTGGCATTCGCATTGACGACGAACTCGCCATTGGACAACCATGCCGGTATGCTGTCGCTGCGACCCGATCCAGGGCCGGCCACATGGCCGCCATCGGCAAATCCAAAAATCTTGGGTATCCAAGAGAACAACGACCCAAACAGGCCGCCAGCAGATGGCTGCTGCGCACCTGGCATGCCGATAACCGCGCCGAGGCTGGTATTCGGTGTGAAGTTTGGCGACGACAGCAGAGATAGAAGAGAGCCACCGGCTGCAGGCGTCGCAGAAAGTGCACCTGCACCGCCCGTCAAACTCTTACCTATTGAATTGCCAATCTGACCGATGTCTGTGCCGAAATTTCCAACGCTCTTCGATGCATCACCAAGCGCATTATTGAACTTGGTGACGTATTCTGGAGTAGTGTTGAAGCCATCGCTGGCGAGTCCAGCTTTAGCCAGCGGTCGCCCCGAAAACCATACGCTGGCCGCATCTTGCGGATTTCCATATTTCGATAGCGACGCACCGAAATATTTATTGAAAACAGCATCTTGTGCATTTCTATCGTTAAGAAATGCACTTGGCGTCATTGCCGTTCCTGTGGCGGCCTTTGTCCATGAAGGAACGTTAGCTCCCATCACTTGATAGGCGCCATATGCCCGATCACCACTTTTGAGAACCGGTCCAAGAGCGCCATAATTTCCGCTACTCTCGATCGACTTAATCGCGCCAGCAAAGGCAGACATATTGCCAGCCGTAACAGGATTGACGGCGGCACCGGATGAGCCAGAAAGTGCCTTCCCTACAACAGAGGCGCCAACGCTAGAAACACCGGTTGCAACGCTTGGCGTAGAGCCGCTGGTTTTAAACAAGGCATTTGCAATCTGGTTGAACAAGTTCTCCCAGAGTTTGTCCGCCTGCTTCATCAGCGCATTTTGCAGCGCCTGCCCAAAGGCTTTGCCGATGCTCTCGCCGTTCTTGACGAGACCATCCTTAAAATCAGTCAGGAAGCTGGTGACAGCCTCGCGGTTCGCCTGCTGGTCAAGGTTGCGCCCTATATCGCGACCCGTTGCGCTGTTTGGATCTTCAGGAAGGCCATATTGCCTTTGCATTTCGACAATCTGTCGATCGCGAGACGGCAGCGCAGCAAGCCGGTTTTGGTCGCTGAGATCCTTATAAAGCTTGACTTTTGCGAGCACTTCCGCCTGTTTGGCGTAAATATCAGCTTCTTTTTCAAGAGCCGCGAGATGCTCGCCTGTCACGCCGTTTTTGCGCGCCTCATTGAGGAGATCAAGCTTGTACTTTGCGGCATCGTAGGCAAGACCGGTCTTCCCGACGAGTTCAATCTCGTTCTGAAGATCCTGGTTTTTGTCCTTCGCCGTTTGAACCAGCGTGACGCCGGCCAACTCCTCAGAAAGCTTGGCGTAGGCATCGGCCAGATCCTGAATGTTCTTCAGGTTGTCGCCGGTAATGCCGTCATTCTGCGCCTTTTGCAGCAGCTGCAATTTCGTGCGAGCAGCGTCAAGAACAGCACCGGACTTACCAACAAGGGAAATTTCTTGCCGCACCTGATCATTGCGATCCTGCGCGGATTTGGATAGGTCGTCATACGCCTTTTTTAGCTTTGCAGCATTTTGAGCGGTATTTGCATAACGCGGATCGGTGATATCCACCTGTGCCGGTGGCGGCAGCTCATCCTTGAAGTTATCCGGCTTTTGAAAGCGCCGAAGATCGGGCGGACCCTGCTTTTCGCCTTCGCGCTTGAACGATACCAGCGCATCCTTCGCGGCATTGATCCTGTCGCGAATTTCATCCATATGCCGAAGCAGCTCTACATTGGCGTCATTGTTGACAGGAAGGCCGATGGCCTTCTGCAACTTCACAGCAGCGTCATATTGCTCCTGCAGCGCCTTGAGCTTGTCCGCGTCAGCCTCAGACTGACGAGCTGAGCGCTCTCGGCCTAGCTTCTCAACGTCGATCGGCTGATTGGAAAAGGCCGGACCAAGATCAATAAGAGGCTTGCCGCCAGTGAACGGTTTCACCAGCTCGTCAATACGCTCTTTCAGCGTCGGACCACTGCCGGCCTGCTTTAGCAGGTTATCGTAGGTATTGCCAAATTCATTGAGCTTGTTAATGACCGACTGAACGTCATTGGCCAATTTGACGATATCGAGGCCATTGAGGGTCGTGACGACCTTCTCGATCGTCTCAACTGTCGCCTTGCTGGCGCCAGTAACATCGTCGAACTTTCCGGCCGCCTTCGTGAGCGACGTCTGCAGGTCAGTGAAGGCATTGCCTATCGTGGCGCCGGTGCCCTGCAATTTATGGTCAAGATCGGAAGCGCCGGCGATAATGCCGTCAAATAATGCGCGGCTCGAAAGCTGTTGATTGTTTACAAGGGTCTTAAGCTCTGCGACGGAACCGTTCGCCTGTTTGATACCCTTGGCAGCAGCCTGCGCAAGCGCTGGCATACCTTCGATGATCGAATTGAATTCTTCCGCGTGAACAGTGCCGGAGCCAAGGGCCTGCGACAACTGCAGAAGCGAACCTTGCGCCTCCTCGGCGCTCGTACCGGAAACTCGAAGTGCTTTGCCAACAGTGTCGGTAAACGTGATAAGCTGGCTGCTTGATGCCCCAAGCTCTTTCTGCTGCAACGCGGCTCGCCCGTAAAGGGTCGTCAGGGCTTCGATAGGCGCATGATTGCGCAACGCCGAATCGTAAAGCTTTCCAAGCGTAGACTGCAATTCCGCGCCCTGGAGGCCTGCGACCTTAAGGGCATTCGTCATGCGGATTGAGCTGTCAGCGAGATCCTGAAATCCCTTTGCTGCGCCCACAACGGCAAAAACCTTCGCAAACGCCGCAGATATGCCCAAGCCAGCCCGACTGGCGTCGCGCGAAGCACCTTCCACCTTGCGCATGGAGGCAGCCATCTTGTTCGCGCCATTGGCGAACGTGGCATCCATCTTGGCGCTGGTGCCGGCAGTAAGTTGCTCGATCTTCTTGAGCGTCTCGCCCATAGCAGCTTCGAGCTTCTTATTCGATCGACGAAGCGTTGCGACGTCCGTGCTGATCGAAATAATTAGGTCTTCATTATCATCAGCCACTAGGCGCGCACCCTAAAAAAAGACAATGCCCGCGCGAGCGGGCATTGTTGGAAATGTCGATGTTTGAAAAACCTTGGCGATCAACCGCCGTATTTGGCTAGAAGTCCGGCCATCTCGTTGTCGGTCGGGGCTCCAGCGTCTTCTTCGGCGCCGTTCGCGTCGTTATAGCCGCGGATCGCCTCAAAAAACTCCGTCAGGGTGGCGGCCCAAAAATCAGAAGGCCGCCAACCCAGTCCACCTATCCCTGTGCGCATCCATTGGCGCCACGGAAAAGCATCGTCTATTCCGTCTTGTCGGCCGCCGTCTTTTCCTCGACGGCCTCCTCGTTTCCCTCGTCACCGTCAAAATGGTGGGCGAGGACAGCGGAAAAGGCGACGCCACAGTCAGCAAAATGCTTCAAACTGAGCTTCGACAGCGCGCCCTTAACGTCGCCGCGGACAGCAAGCAATTCTACGCCTGCGAGCGTTGCAGAAAGCTCCACGCTCGTCAGGCGCTGGAAAAGTTCGTTCAACGATCTGCACTGCAGGCGGCTTGACAAACCTGCGAGGCGCTCCATTTCAGCGGCAAGAACGATCGGAATATTGCCGATCCACAGCGGCACTTCGCCTCTCGCCTCATTGACGGGAAGCGGAAAGACTTTGCTTTTCTTTTCAGAGGTCACGACTATCTCCTCGCTCGTCGGAATTATGCTTCTGGCGTGAATGTCAGGACGTCAGCGGCAACGAAGGTCGCGCTGAATTCCATGTTGGGCTCGACGTCGCCGCTGAACGAAAAGTCAGTGACCATCCACGAACCCTGATAGGTGCCGTCGCCCGGAACGATGACCTGAGCGTTAAACGCCTCGCTTGCGCGAACGTGATTCATGAACACGTCAGACGCTGCGCTCGAAACGAAGTTGCCAGAACCAGTAAAAGTGCGATTGGCAATGCCTGGCCGGCTCGTTTTCTGGACCGGGCCGCCCGGATTCGTGCACGATGGAATAGTCGTGTCGACTTCGTTGGCGGACATGTTGAAACTGCGGGTCTTGAGACCGCAGAGATTGGTGAATACTTCTGGATCTGCGCCGTCGCCGATCTTAATCAGCAACAGGCGGCCAAGCTGCTGGCCATCTGCCATATCAGGTCTCCAAAAAATGTGGTGGTGGTAGGGTGGCCGGCGCTTAGGCGATCGGCTTTTCGGTGCGCGCCACAAAATCAATGGCGGCGTGGCTTGTAAGTCCGTCCGGATCGCGGAAGACCCGCGTCTGGCGGTGCATAATCGATATGAGCCGATTGGTTTGAAGCGTGATCGGCGCCAGATGGAGGCTCTCCACAACGGCGTCGGCCAACAGCTTCACAGCCGGAAATCCGACCTTCCTAGACCATGCATGCAGGGTCAGAAACGATGTTCCGCCATTGATGCATGAAGCATCATCGCGCAGTGTTTGCGCCTCGCCGATCGTGACATATCCCTCTTTGGGGGTCGCGAATGCGGTGTCTGGCGGCTGGTCATAGATGCCGTTCGCCTGCGCCATGACGGCGCTATCTGCCTTCAGGCGCGCCACGATAGCGCCCTGTAGCTCAAGCTCAGGACTAGCCATTACTTCTTCATAGCCTCCCTGACGCCACGGCTAACGGCAGCCATAATCTTGCGTTTTATGCGCGGCTTCATCGCTCGGTATGTCGTGAAGACATGCGGTTGCGCCGCCGTACCGGGATGCATATTGCCTCCACCTGCCGCAGCCTGCTTCTTGCCGGCAACAGTTCCGCCACCCTTGGCGGTGTTGTGCGGCGCAGTCCCGAATTCGAGAAACCGCCAAATGAATTCGGCAAATATTCCGACTGCTGACGGGTCTTTAGTCTTGCTTGTGCCCACCTGCTCTTGCGCTGGGCGGCTTGCCAGCAAATCAGCATCTATGCTTTCGGCATACTCGAGCGTAGCGCCACGCGGGGCCAGTTGCCGAATTGCCTCGGCGAGTTCAGTCCCGGCCGCCATCTTCGCCTGCGCCGCATATCTTTCGACATTCGGCGCCATATCGTTGATGCGCTGGTTAAGCCGCTCGCGGCCGATGATCATAGCCTTCAGCGCCATTACGCCGCGACCCCTTGCGTGGCCATCATGTCGATATAGGCGTTCTTCTCATCGAGGTTCGCAGATGACGTGATGTTGAAAATGCGAGCACCGTTTCGTGCATCGACGGCGCGCCAAGACGTCGCCACCTCGCGCGCTGCGACATGGCTGCGAATGCGAATGATATATGGCTGCACGCCGGTGAGCCGCGCTGCAATGACCGGTTCGCTACCCGTCAGCGGAATGAGCTCCGCAGCAGCAGTGAATACCGTTGCGAAATCGCCGGAAACCTCATTGCCGTAGCCGTCATCGACGATCTCTCGGCGCTGAAAGTGAAGCTTTTCTCGCAGCTTTGGGATACCGGGTTTTGTCGGAGCCATTATCGAAGCCTCCCAGGTCCGGAAGGTCGGCCGCACTTGACCGCCTTGTCGCCCGCGGCTTCAGCGCAGGCGCGCGTCACCAGGTAGCGACCATCCTTCATGGGGCCGCCATCCGGCTTGTAGGCGATGGTTACGGCCGACGAAACCTTCCAATGGAAGTGGGCCGTAAACCGTACCCACATTAGAGCGTGACGCCCGAGTTCTGGATGTCGACGGCCAGAACGCTTGCGCTCTTGGCCAGGCCGATAAGCACTGAATCCATGCCCGTCGCAAGATCAGCCACCGGACAAATGCCACCCGGCGTGGCCGAGAGGTAATATGCCGTGCCGGGCACGAGCGTCGCGCCGATCGTAACATCACCGGCCTTTGCAACCGTGAGCGGCTGATTGATCGATGCGCCGTTGAGAGCAATGCCCTTCACCTGGCGCGTACCGGTGCCGTTGTTGTCCGACAACAGCCAATTGTTGGTTGCTGCATCGAGATAGACAGCGTGGCCGGCAGCGATCGTAGCGCCGGCAGTGCCAATGTCGCGCGTGGCGTTAGAGCCTGCAACGACGTTTGCGGGGGTTATGACGAGATCAGCCATGGATTACGCCTTCAGAGCCGCGACGATATCGGCGGCCGTCGAGGACGGCGTCAGCGCCTGAACCTGCGCCTTGTTCTTGATGGCGGCAGTAACGACCGAATCTAGGCCGGTGATCTGGGCGCCATTGACGATCGTAAGCTTGCCGCCTACATCGATAACGAGCTCGTCCGGCCCGTTGAAATGGACATTGGCAGAATAATTGCCGACTGGCATGTTAGCCTCCTGGCGTCAGGCAAATCTACCGACGCGATATTTGTTGAGAATGGCATCAACGGTGAATGGGACCTCAACAGCCGCAGCGCGTTCGCCCGCGACTACCGTATCTCGGTTTTCGAACCAGTGGCCCAGCAGCAATAGCAACGCTGCCTTGAGGTCTGCCGGCGTTTCGGAAAAACCAGCAGTGAAATCCACCTTCACAGCGCCGGGATAGTTGATGGTGATTGGCCACATGCCGCCATAGACCGGCGAAATTCGCGCTGGCGAAGATTCCACATCAACGATGTAATCGGCTGGTGACACCACATGCGTTGCGCCGGCGTCGTCGGTGTAAAGCACCTGCTCAACGGACGTGGTAGGACCAAGCGGGATCGAAATCGCGCTGTAGATCGCGCCAACATCGAGGTAGGCCGCACCATACCCGTAGGCAGGACTGAAACCGTTGATCAAATTGCGAGAGTAGAAGCTGTCGAGCGACAGACGCCACTTTTGCGGCGTCAGCGCGAGCCCAATGCCGTCAGGTCCCTCGACGAAAGCAACAACGGCGTCGACCAACAGCTGAATATGCTGGTCTTCGTCATCGTGGAAGATCCGCAGATGCTGCTTAGCGGTGTCCAAATCGATCGGTGACGTCTCAGGCGCCTGCAAGCGAGTAAGCCTTGACCAATCGGTCATGCGGCCGCCTTTCTGCCTCGCCGCCCCGGCCGGGGCGATGTTGGCCCAGACTCCGCAGTGCGCTCCGCGATGCCGCGCTCAATTAGCCGCAGTGCATCTACATCTTCCCACTCAACCTCGCGACCAGCTTCATAATGCTTCATGACGCCGGATAGCGCCTGCAGTAAACGAATTAGCACGGGCGCCTCCCAAAGAATGATAGGGCGGCCAAAGCCGCCCTCACAGCATTAAGCCTGGGTCAGAACCTTGACGGCCGCAGCGTCGAGCAGTTCGCCATCAAAGCGAGTGAAGCCGATGAAACCTGTCTGATCATAGTCGGCATAGCGCTCGACGAGGCGACGGATCGCAAACTCGTTCACGCGACGGACGACGTACCGGTTGAAGGCGCCGAAAGCGACAGTCTTGTTGCCGGTTGCGATCGAGGCCATAGCCTGATTGATCGAATACGGCTGATTCAGGATCGTGTCCGGCTGGCCCAAGGAAACGTTCGCCGGCTGCCAGATATATTCGCCTTCACCGTCCTTCAGCTTACGGAGAGCCTTGAGCGTGCCGTCATTGAACATGAAACGGCAGGAAGGATCAGCGCGGTAAGCCGGATCGACGCTATGATAAAGCTCGATGATGTCATCGAACGAGATCGCAGTTGCGCTGCCAGCGGTGGCGCCTGCGCCAGCGGCTGCGACGATGCCGTGCGGCTTCGAAGAACCGTCACCAGTTGTCAGATGCAGGTTGGCGATACGACCGATGCGCTCTGCCATTGCATCGCGAACGATGGCCTCAACATCAAGGGCCGAATCCTGCAGGAGCTCGCTGGAAACAAGAACGACACCCGATGTATACTTGTATGCTTCAAGCATCTTCGTGCCGAATGCCATTTCAGCGAGAGACACCTGAGCATTCTCGGCGATCAGCGCGCCGGTGTTGGACGTGTCATCCATCGTCGGCCAAGGAATCGTATTGCCGGCCGCGGTATTCAGGAACCGCGTGACGCCAGGATCAAGCATAGGACCCCAAGCCTTGAGCGACTTGACGAGCTCGGCCATGAAGCCCTGCGGCACGAGGTAGCCGCCATCGGCGCCAGGAGATGTCGCCTGTGGGCCGGCACGAAGTTCGCGCACGATCTGGCGCTGCTCGGGGGATAGGCCTTCGATACCGCGGCGAAGATACGTGCGGAATGCTTCCACCTGTCGCTCTTCAAGCGGACGTTCGTCAACCTTGCCAGGCTTGCGCGAACGATCTTCACCGAGCGGACGGCGAGCGTCCTCTACTGCGTCGAGCTCGGCCTGTCGCGCCTCAAGAGCTTCTTCGCGTGCGATACGTTCGCCGATGCGGTCGTATTCGGCCATGGCCTTGTCATGTGCAGCGTCGATCTCGGCTACACGCGCTTCGGCAGTGTCATCGGTGATTTCGTCACGCAGGGCGCGAGCATCGGCAACGAGCTTGAGCTGCTTTTCGCGCAGTTCAGAAATTTTGGACAAATGAAGTCTCCAATACAAAGAGCCCCGCTAATGGCGAGGTTCGTTCTGTGGTGGTGTTTTGGTGGGTGGCAGCGCTGGTCAGCGCGTGCTGCGGACCTTTAGGTCAAGGTCCATTTTGAGACGCGCCTTGACGGCTGCGGCTCTGGTTACCGGCGCTGCCGCCGGATCTGAAATCTTTGGTTCTGGCTGTGGCTTATTGGCAGAGCGCCATTCTTCGAGCGATCGTACACCGATAGTGGTGTCATCGTAGGCCGGAAATGCCACGGCAGAGACTTCGAGAAGTTCAAGTGCCTGGATCGTTCGCGTCGGCACGTCGCCGGTTTCGTCCCATGTCTCTTTCGTGACGCAGAAACCGAAAGACATGCCGCTGATATCGCCACGCTCGACGAGCACCCACAGGTCATTGCCATCGGTCGTATCTGGAACATCGATTTCGACACGCAGGCCGGTACCATCCTCCTGCAACCGAAGTGTTCCGGACTTGGTGCGGCCAATCACACGACCGGAGTCATGATCCACTAGCGCCCGGACGTCTCCTTTGATTGCGTCGGTAAAGGCGCCGGGTGCGATCTGCTCCTGAAACCAACCACCTATATCGGCGAGACGCTCAAAGACGGCGGCATAGCCCACAAGCGTGCGCTTGCCATCGGTGGCGCGCGTCTCTACAGCAGCGATATGGCTGCGCTTTTCAATGTTCGTCATGCGGCCTTCGCCTCGTCGGTATTCTTGTTTTCGTTTGCGGCTGGCTGATCGCCCAACGGAGGGCCGCCGTTGTGGCCCATTTTCTGTGAACCAAGCGGCACCGTCGCGCCCTGGATATGAAGTTTGGCCGCATCTCCGCCGTGCGTTGGCCAGTTTTCCATCGATCGCACTTCATCAGGCGTGTTGATGGCGTTCTGGATCGCGGTGGCGTAACCGTTCATGCGCGTGGTAAAATCGCCACGCAGAAGGCCGTCCTGATTGAAGGCAACGAAGTTTTTCGTATTCCGTGCCGTGAACAGCTTGAGGTTTAGCTCTTGCTCCCATGCCGTGAGCCACTGCATGAGTGTGTGCTTCACAAAGTGAAGGTCCTGCTGTTCGGTGTTGGAGAACGTGCCGTGCGTCAGGTCCTGCAGAAATACTGGCGGCAGATCGAAAATCCTGGCAATTTCCTCGATCTGGAAGCGGCGTGCCGCCTCCATCTGGGATTTGTCAGGATCAATGCCAACCGGCTTCAGTTCATGATCCTTCGGCATAATCAATACATTTCGGCGCTCCGCATTCGCATCTCTGATCGCCTTAGTGACGTCTGTTGCCGCCCTCGATGCAGCTGCCGGCGACCCTACGGGGCCATAAAGCGCCAACGGTGGCACGCCGCCGTTCAGGAAGAACTTCTCGGCGTAGGATTCGAGTGCGATTGCCAACCCGACAGCCTTTGCCAGGCGCTGTATTGGCGCCACGTGACTGATGCCGTCAGCATCAAGCATGAACGGGACATCGATAATCTCCGACGCCTGATACTCGATCCTCCTGCGTGTGTCCTCGTAGATGTAGAACTTTCGGCCCTGGCGCAGCTCAACCGTCGTTAGTAGCGGATTGAGCGGCCACAGGTTGGTGACCCGGCCGGCCTTGTTGCGCTCGATGAAGGTGAATGCGCGCCCCAAGGTCAGAATATTGACCATCGAGTATTTGCGCCAGGCAAACGATGTCCATTCCGGATTGATCGCGTCCTGAAGGATCGCGTAAAGCGGATTTCCTTCGACAGCCTCGCGGCCAGAGGCGCTCTTGACGAACATCTCCAGTGGCAGAGATGCCAGTGTGCCCGACAAGAAATTGACCGCGCACCACACAGCGGGCACGCCAAGCGCGGTTTCCACCGTAACCGGAACGCCGCTTGCAGCATTCCATGTCTCAAACATTGACCGCCACGCGCCGACGTCAGACAGCGGCACGCTTGGATTTTCAAGGCTGGCGCGCGTTTCGGCAATAGCCTGCGCGGCCTGCCTTTCAGCGGCCCGCTTCGTTGTAAGTCCAAACATCAAATAACCTTGCCGCAGCTATAGCGTTGCCAGCTGAAATTCAGGATCTTCCCAAGGGCTGGCCGCCGGCTTGATCTCAACAAATCCGTCGACCGCAGCGCCAACCGCCATTGCACAAGCAACGGCTGGGTCGATACGAACCGTAGATTTCTTTTTCGAGAACCACTGGTTGCCCATGAGTGGATCGGTCTCGATCGCCACACCCATCAATGCACCAAGAAGGACAGGCGACTTGCGCAGCCGCACGCGCTCTTCGAGAATAAGCGCCTCCAGCGCAGCGACACTGCCCGGCATCCACAGTCCGAGAGGGGGGTCTAGGCCGGCGTCTTTCGCCGCCTGCACTTTCTCTTCGTCTGGTTTTGCGCGCTTCTTGCCGCCCTGTGGGTGCGCGACAGTTTTGATCTCGACGCCGTATTCATCGAGCTCTTGCTCGAATTTGTCGAATGCGTATTTGTCATATGCCAGCATGGCAATGCCATGCTCAGCGTTCAGCCTTGCGAACAAAGCCGCGACGTGATCGTAGCGTATGCGCGCACCTTCCGGCGCGTTGATGTACGGTTGTGTGGTTCCTGTGTGGAACGTCTCATTCCATAGCCGATAAGGCACATGGTCCTGCTTCGAACGCTCGTCCATCGTGTCGCGCGGTGTCCATGCCTCGATCCAAAGATCGTAAGTCGGCAAATCCGCTTCCGTGCCGTCCTCGCGCTTCACGCGCTTGGTGCCAGTCTCGATCGCAAAGGCGGCCGCTGTCAAATCCTTGGCGCCAGACAAATCCAGGCCGGCTGCGGCGATCTTTGTACCCTGATGCTCAACATATGGGTCGAAGTCGACCATCACCTTTTCGAGCAGCGGCCGCGGTATCCAGGCGGTATCCGCCTCAGTCCATACACAGAAATGCAGACGCAGAATGCCGTTACGCTTGGACGGAATGTCCTTTGCCTGATTGACGACGCCTGCCAGATAGTCATGCTTCAGCGTAATGCCGAAGAGCGGGTTTGCTTTTTGCCAGCAGGTCGGGTCTGTAAAAGGATCGTCGTCTTTGTCGAGCGCGCAGACATATGAAAACGTCGTGTCGTCGATGACTTCGCCAACATAGGTGAAATCATCGTCAGGCGTCTGCGTGCCTGCGGCTACCTTCACGGCATGCTGGTGTTCGTCCCAGCAAATCGAATTGCGATCACTGCCGCTGTTCGTGATCATGAACAGCAGCGGTTGCCGGCGGAATTTAAAACCGCGCTCAAGCATCTCGATGACCTTGCCATCTGGATGCTCGTGAATTTCGTCGCAGAGCGCGATATACGGGCGCGGGCCGCTGTGTGCACCTTCGCGCGATATCGGCCGGAAAAATGAGCGCCGCTTGAGGTAAGACAGGTTCCAGACAGGATTGCCGCCCGATGGCGTCAACTTCGACTTCAACGCCGGCGACTGCTCGTACATCGCAACAGCATCGCGAAACAGGACGAATGCCTGATCCTTGTTCGCCGCAGCCGCATAGATCTCGGCAGCCGCCTCCCCGTCAGACGTTAGGCAGTAATGCCCAATGCCTGCGGCCAGCGGAGACTTCCCGTTGCCCTTGCCTTCCTCGATATAGGCGCGTCGAAAGCGTCGCAGGATTGCGCCGTCAGATTCGACACGCTTCCATCCGAAAATAGAGCCAATCTTGAACTGTTGCGAGATGTGCGGGTAAAAAGGCCGCCCTTCGAACTGCCCCCCGTTCAGGCGCAGCACTGCCGGGAAAAAGCGCAGCACCCTATCGGCAGCTTCCGGGTCCCAATGGATGCCGCGGCTTGGACCGTTCAGTCGATCGTCTTTGTGCCTGCGGCAGGCATTGCGAACGTGCGGCCCAGCTACTATATCACCGTTGATGACCTTCTCGGCGTATTCATCAACGGGGCCGGTGGGATACTTTGGATTGAAGTGCGCAGGAATTGCGGCTGATTGGCTCTTTCTACTCGTCGAAGAACTCGTCTGCCGGATCTTTGCTTTCGCCATCTGGTTTAGCTCCGGCCTTGCTGGCGTCGGCAGGCGTCGCACCCATCTGGCCCAGGCACTGCCTAAGCAGATTCATTGCTTGCACACCGCAGTCCTGACCGGCGATCATGCGCCCCAAAATGTTGCTTGCCGTGGCCACCAGGATTCGGTGGCTTGAGTTGAGCCAAGGGATTTCCTTGCGCAGCGTCTGCCACGCTTCCCTTGCCTTGTTGGTTTCGCCATCAACAATCCAGTCTGGCGGATCACCAAGATCATCGCTAACCAAAGGCTCGTTGCGCGCCTCAAAGCGTCCCTTGTTCTTTTTGTCGGCGCCGGTGACAGCAGCTTTCGACCGCGGCGTGCGTGGCCTCGGCATGACGCAACCTCAACATTTGAATTGTGGCGTTGTGTACGGATGGGGTCCGCCGGTACCTTGACGGCGCGGTCGGCAAGATTCGACCCACCCCTCCCAGGCAAACCCTTCATTATGGCAGGTATGTCGTCGTTTGTCAAACTAATAGTGCAAGATAATTCAGATATTTGTGAAGAAATATTCATTCAACGCATCAACTAAATCGGCCATCCATCAGCGCCGTACCGAACCACGATCTTACCGTGGTCTTCGAGCTGGCCTCGTGATGAGTGGCATGGTTTGCAGGTCGACACGAATGGCCCAGACCAGAACAAAGATAGATCGCCTCTATGTGGGGTGGCATGGTGCACCTCAGTTGCGGCGGTTATCTCTTCGCGCTCGAGGCACCATTCGCATAACGGCTGAATGGAAAGTTGCTCATGGCGCATGCCGCGCCAGCGCGCGCTTTTGTATAGATGGTGATATTCGCTATTGGCCATGTATCACCATGGAATTGGTTGCGGGGGCAGGATTTGAACCTGCGGCCTTCAGGTTATGAGCCTGACGAGCTACCGGGCTGCTCCACCCCGCAATATTGGTCTAGGTGGCAGGGTTCGAACCTGCGACCCCGTGATCCCAAATCACGTGCGCTACCAGTCTGCGCCACACCCAGAAGAAACCAAAAGCGGCGAGGAACCACATGCGCTAAGCGCGCCATGGCTCTACTCGCCGCACGATCGCCCGTCGCTGGAGTAGGCAGCGCCAGGTGATGTGTTTTGAGGCTGTCCCGGCATCGCAAGCGAGCCCATAGCGTCCGCGCAAATTCGGCGCCTCAAATGAAAACAGCCGCACAAGGCGGCTGTCGGGTTTCATGGCCCTTCATAAATATACGGTTTGAGCATGCCGTTGAGTGGACACTACGCCGCAATTTTTTCCGGAATTTTTTCGAAATCGGCCCGTGCCGTCTCGTCGACCTCGATCAGCTTATAGATCGCCTCGTCGATCAGAGCTGCGCCTCGCTTTGCTGCATAGGCAGGAGCAAGACCCATCGCGGCTCCAATCTCTGCCGCCGTGCCATCGCTGATTGCCAGATCCAGCACTTTTGCGTGGTCTCCCAATTTGAGCCGAAGATGGTCGACATAATACGAGGCCTCAATGTGCCTAACAAATTCCGGCTCCTTTCCCGCTGGCTCTGATGCGGTCGGCTTTGGCTGCTTAACGCCCCCTAACCAAAGCGCATTCGCCGCGAGTGCATCAGGGCAACGCGTTGCTTTGAACGGCAACTTATCGAAACAGACGGAGCCATCGATACCAAGCTCCTCGAGTAATTTGCGTCCCTTGTGAGCGGCAGGTGATGGCGTGTAGTACTCGCGGCTCGCCGGCTGGGACGAAATGGGCCTAAGATAGGGCTCAGCGCGAAACGGTGAGGCGGCCCCCTTCAGCTTGAGGTATGACCAAACCTCGCCGTCCGTGCGCCCTGCGCTTGAGCCGCCCTTCTCACCTCGTCGGCGCTCATCGGGCCGCAATGCTCGCCCCTTGGCTGTTACACCCCACTGCATCAGTTTGCCATCAGTGAATGTTAGCTCACCGATACGCGCATCAAGCGCGCGGTGCAGACCGCCTGACTTCCGGGCGACGATTTTTGTGGTGTATATGGGCCGAGCTTCGGCAGACCTAGAATACACGTTCACAATTTCTCCAGTGTGGTTCCACCGTTCCTTCCCTACCACTTTCCAGCCGACCGCGCCCAACAGCTCGGCTTCTGATGGACGTGTCTCGATAGTAGCTTCTGGGTCGTATTGCTCCTCGTCAGCGGTGACTTCCATTTGGCGCGGAAAGCAAAGGTCACGCCAATGACGGAGAGCAAAAAGACGCACCTTGTCGCCGCGATAAGCGAGACGCTCGAGTGCAGGCCAGGCGAGAACATCCGGCACCGGCTTGTTGTCGTTGGCAGGCTGGCGGACTTTGGCGGGGGTCGGCTTTGCAGCCTTAGCCGGTGTTGCGATGCGCTCAGCCAACAGCGTGGCCAGTTCGGAAAAGTCGCGATGTTTCAAGCCGCATCCGCCTTTTGCTTATCATTGTCATTCGCCGGCACGAACGATCCGAAGTTTATCAGGACACCGCTGGTCGATACGGCGTCGTTTAGCTTCTCGAATGCTGCCCTGCCATCCGCAGGCAGCACCTTGTCGCGTGTCATTTCGGGGGCAGCGCCGACACCGGGGAACGGCCCACCAATATTTTGAACTCTGGCTCTGATCATTTAATCTCCAAAACCCTTTGCTCCGACATCACTGCGGGGCGTGACACCGTGACAACGCGAGACAACCTACCCCCTAAAGGGGTAGGTATTGTCACGCTGTTTTTGTCACGTTGACGCCCGTGTTGTGACAAGATTTTCAACCGTGACAAACGTCACGCTACGTCACGCTACGTCACGCTACGTCACGTTCTGTCACGCTAAAAAATCCGTCTAATACGGTGACGCTAGACCCGAGAATCCTACGGTCCCGCTCGAAGCGCTTGCGTTTTCCGGCTTCCGATATCCCTTCCGCAGCCTGATAAACCGCAGATCGCCACTGACTTTCTGTCACCGGCTTGTTGTCGTTGGCGGCAATCGCCTGACGCAGCGTTTCCATAGCCTTCGTATGGCTTCTGACGCGTGACATGTCACGCTCATCTGTGACACTTGTCGCGGCGGCTTCTGCAACCAAGACAGGCGCCGTAGTTTCGGGATCTTCAGGACGATCACGGCCAAGACTAACGGTCTCCATCCTATAACTGCGCGTAGGTCGGTCAGGGCTTTCGTTGTTTTTGGCTACCTTCGCAACCGAGACGTCACGTTTGCGCGTGACGTGGATGGTCATGTCAGCGGCGCCCTGCAGCTGCCCGGCGCCGCGCATGCGCGCTTCGCCGCTAATAGGAGAGTGATGCACCACCACGACCGAGCACAGCCCTTCAGGGTTGCCGTGGCGAACGGCGTCCGTGAGGCTGTTTACCGCCCTGTGCATGGCGTCTGGGTGGCTGTCCGACGCGCTCATTGCCGCAGCTAGCGTATCGATGATCACGACTTCCGCGCCGTACTCATCGGGGAAATGCCAGGACGCCGCCCGTATCACGGCGCGAAGGAAGTTCTCCTCGCAAAGGTCGATCGGACCATCGTAAATCAGCAAGTTGCTGAAAGGTTCGCCGCCGTGATGCTTTACGAAGGCGTCGACGCGGCGTTTGACCTGATCACCACGCTCTGCCGCAATGTACAAAACATTGTGTTGAGGTCCGTCTTTGCGCTCACCGAAATCCCACCCCGCGGCAAGACGGCAAGCAAGGTCGACCGAGAATACAGACTTACCTGCCTCGCTCGGCCCGAAGATGGCCGTCAGGTCACCACTGCCGACCCATCCAGGCATTTTCCAATATTTATGGCGCGGCTCTCTCTGCGAGGCGTGCGCGGTCAGATGACCAGAGATGGACCGGAAAGTTTCATTTCCATCATCGAACTCGTCCCAATCAATAGACGCAAAATTCTTGATCACAGATCTCCTTCGCCGGCGTTGGCCGGTCGTCGTGGTAACGTTGATATTTTGACCCAGATTTTATTAAGCGTGGTCGGCCGCTAGGCGATGGCACGAGAGGCTATCTTGCTCTCGATCCACTGAAGTACTTCAGTTCGGACGAAAGCGACCCGTCTATCCCCCAAGTCTGCCGCCCCTGGAAAGCGGCCTTCTGAACGAAGGCGGTTGATCATCGTACGGCTGAGCGAAGTTAGTTGGCAGACGTCGTTAAGGCTTATCAATATCGGAATATTGTCGTTGGCGTGTTTCATCCGGCATCTCGCATTGACTATGATAACAAATTTGTTAAGGTGGTTATCAAGGTTGCGATTGCCACCAAAATCGATATAGCTATAGTACAACTTTACAAATTTGTCAAGATGGTAAAATGAATAGACCCAAAAGGACGAGGCTCACTCAAATGCTCCTCAACGAGCAAAATAGGAGAGGCATGACGGAGAGCGAGCTTGGCGCAAAATACGGATTCTCACAGCAAGCCTTTTCAAGTTGGAAGGCCGGCGTAGTGCCACGGCCGAAGATGTATGCAGCATTGGCGGAATTTCTTCAGATTTCAGTCGATCAAATGTCTGAACTCGCAGATGAAGCCAAGGCAAGCACCGGAACTACTAAGCTTCCGAATATTGGTGCTCCCCTCATGGGAAGAGGCTCAAGCGAATCCATCATAGTCGAACAGTTTGCCGTTGGATTTGCCGCACCGAACGTTTCCAATTGCTATGCCGTACGTGTCGATGGCCACCACCTTTGGGTTGATCCTCGAATTACACCTCTCCCTGGCAATACCGTACTAATCAGAACAAAAGATCATGCAGCCTTGGCGACCTGGCCGATTTCCGTGCAAGAAGATCAGGAGGTTCACGTCGTTACGTTGGCTGAGCTTGCCTGAGGACGGTTTTTCCGCGTCGCTGCTGCCATTGATAGTCAGCCAATCGGGCCAGAACTGGAATGCTTATTGAGGAAATCCGCCCAATCCGTCATCAGCGCTCGGCGCTTGTCAAGCGCATCGCCACGTCGATAGGCCTGTTCGACAGCATTGCCGATCCTATGACCGAGTGCCATCTCGGCGATTTCTCTGGGGAATTCAGTCTTGTCACCGGCGAAGTCACGAAACGCCGATCGAAAGCCATGCATCGTGATGCCCGACTTGTTCCTCCCGATCCAATTGGGCATGGCCATTATCGATAATGCTTGGCCATCTTGAGTGAAAACAAGGCCTTCGCCTTGCTCTGGTAGCGAGGCAATTGCTTGATTTGTGAGCGGAACAATCAATTCCCGCCCAGTCTTTGTCCGCTCTTTCGGTATAGTCCAAATCTTAGCGCCGAGATCGATCTCTTTCCATTCGGCTAGACGAGCCTCACCGCTACGAACGGCGGTGAACACGATGAACCGAATAAGGCGCTCAATGACACTACTGCCCAACGAAGACAGAAAGGCAGGCACATTTGAATAGCTCAGCGCCTTATGATTCGCGCCGGTAACCCGTCCAGCTTTGGTGAGAAGATGCTCCAGGTGACCAGACCAGCGCGCCGGGTTATCTCCCGTGCGCATCCCCTTCGCGGCGGCATAGTCTAAAACCGACTCGATTTTTCCTCTGACCCGTTGGCCAGTTGCCGGCCGCTTTTCCCAAATGGGTTTGAGGGTCTCCTCGATGAGGTCCGTGGTAAGAGCGTCGATCTGCTTGTCAGCCAGTGCCGCAGAGTGCTCATAAAGATGATGCTCCCATTCTTTGCGAGTATGCGGTGTCCAATCATCCCGATCCGCAATGAACAGTTCCGCAACTTTTCGGAACGTCCTCTCTGCCGCTACCTTCGCGGCAACTTTGTCCGCATGTGGATCTTGTCCATGCGCCAACTTCGTCCGAAGCTCTTCCGCCTTGCGCCGTGCCAGAGCCAGAGACACAGGCGCAATACCTGCAAGGCCGCCAAGACCAAGCTCTCGTCGCTTCCCGTCCCTCGTATAAACAAAGAACCACGACTTACTTCCGCCGGCGTGCATGCGAAGGTAGAGGCCATCGCCGTCCGAATACATGCCTGGCTTCTTAATCGCCTTGATTTTGGAGTCTGTGAGCTTGTTGCTTACCATATTCCATACCATAAACCTCTTGGTTGCCAATATGGACACAGAAGACGCAGCAGGCAACAAAAAAGCCCGCAGATCCGGGCTTTCTCGATTTTTCACCAATTATACCAGCAGCATCAAAGCGCCAAAATGGCGCTTTTCAAAATTCCGGCAAAACCAGCTTTGCTCATATCAGTGCGGCCGTGTCACCGGGCTCGGCGCATCCGGGTGGATTTCGGCGGCCATCAGGCCTTTTTCGCCCGGTCCGAAGCGGACGAGCACCACCTGCCCCGGCCGAAGCTCGGCGAGACCGAAGCGGCGCAGCGTTTCCATGTGCACGAAGATATCCTCCGTGCCCTCGCCGCGTGTCAGGAAGCCGAAGCCCTTGGTGCGGTTGAACCACTTGACCAGTGCGCGTTCAAGGCCGCTCGTCGCGGTCACCTGCACGTGTGTGCGGACAGGCGGCATCTGCGACGGATGTACGGCCGTCGATTGGTCCATGGAGAGGATCTTGAAAGCCTGATATCCGCGCTCCCGGCGCTGGATCAGCGCGACGATGCGGGTTCCTTCGAGAATCGTCTGATAACCGTCACGGCGCAGACACGTCACATGCAGCAATACATCCTGCATGCCATTGTCAGGCACGATAAAACCGAAGCCCTTGGCGACATCGAACCACTTGACGACGCCTGAGATTTCGATGAGCTCCACGGTATCGCCGGACATCTCCTCGAAGTCGACAACTCCCTTCGATGAAATTCTGTCACCCATCCTAGTCAGCCCTCGATTACGCGTCACACTGTTACGGTTAACTGATTCCCTGATATCAAGATTAACATCTTGGTAACGGAAAAGCGCAAGTCCTAGTTTTCGTTTATTCCCACCCTAAGATTATTGCTCCAAGACTTGCGCGAAGCTGGTGTCCCGATCGAAGATCCGCCCAGCTCAACATTAAGAGAGGAAATAGAATGCGTTATCTCCATACGATGGTCCGCGTCACCGATCTCGACGCCTCGTTGCATTTTTATAGCACCTTGTTCGGGCTTGTCGAAACTCGCCGCTACGAAAACGAGAAAGGTCGCTATACGCTCGTTTTCCTTGCGGCCGACGAGGACGCCGAATCGTCTCGCAGCAACGGCGCCCCCAGCCTGGAACTGACCTATAACTGGGACCCGGAAGAATATAGCGGAGGACGCAACTTCGGCCACCTCGCCTACGAGGTCGACGATATCTATGCGACCTGCCAGAAGCTGATGGACAACGGCATCACGATCAACCGCCCGCCCCGCGATGGTCACATGGCTTTCGTGCGCTCTCCGGACGGCATTTCGATCGAAATCCTGCAGAAGGGCGCCAATCTTCCCTCCGCCGAGCCCTGGGCTTCCATGGCCAATACCGGCTCCTGGTAAGGCCTAAGCTTTCGCGAGGCTTACGGCACGCGCGGAGCCATCCGTTTCGCGCTTGCCGCCCATGCCCATCCTCCGGCATGCTTGGACGACTCGAAGCATCATGCATCGGATATCGCGCGGTCATCGTTCCCAGTCGGCACGTGCGATATCATCGTCCCTCGCAGGAGGCCGTTCCGATGCAAACCTTTTTGCAGGGAACGTCCTATGTGCGATCAGCAGATTTTATACGGCAGAAAGAAGCTAGCAAGCACAATTGCCGTTCTTGCCTCATTTGTGATGATTGCGAGCTGCGCGACCACGGCCAAAAAGCCGACGGAGACATCGGACATCGCGCCCGCCGCGCAGCCGACGGCAGCGGAGCAGCTCGCGACCGATATGAACAACAGGGCCGATGCCCGGCGACGCAACGCCGACCTCGCCTATCGCGACCCGCTGGTACATAGCGTCAACGGCACGCGCCAGCAGATCGTCGCCCAGCAGAATCAGGCGCTCTATCCGGCGCCTGTGGAAACTCCCCCCGAGGGGCAAACCGGTATTGCCGGGCTGGTCACGCAGCCGACCGGCGTCAATGCGAGCAGAAGCAGCATATTTTCCGCACCGCCGCCTATTGCCGTCAATCCGGATGGGACGCTTGCCAAGGCTGGAGCCGACGGAGCCCAACCCATTACGCCGATGATGCGCAGTGTCTACAGCACGCCGCCGTCAGCAATGCCGACAACGGCTCCACCGGCGATGGATGCCGCCGCGCCGAACGGCCGCACCTCGGCAGACATGCTGCCGCCGCCCGTCATCCGCAATGCAACCTCACCGGCCGCGGGTTCGCCGCAGCCGATCGCCCAGGTAACGGCGTCCGGAGCGGCAGCCATGCCGACCCCAAATGTCCATGAGTTGAACGGCAGACAGGCCGCCGCCCTGGCGCAATTCATCGCCTCGAAGAACCAGCCGCAGAATGGCAAGCTGCTGGTGCAGCCGGTCCAAGGCGCGACAGGGCAATAAAGAGCCGACGTTTCCAGGGTTTCTTTATTGTCACTGACAAGAGCCTGTTAAGGCTCACTTATTCAGCGTCGGCGGTAGTTTCACCCATCTGTCATTTTTTCCACAAAAAAGCAAAATTGCCGCTTGCGGGAATGAAATCGCCCCGCTATAAGCGCGCCACACAACAGCTGAACGCGCCCTTCGTCTATCGGTTAGGACGACAGATTTTCATTCTGTAAAGAGGGGTTCGACTCCCCTAGGGCGTGCCACTGTTGTTCTTCCCCCATAGTCAATTCATTTAAGTTACCGCTTGCGGCCGCAATAGAGTATTCCTATTTACACCGCACAGCATGCGCCCTTCGTCTATCGGTTAGGACGACAGATTCTCATTCTGTAAAGAGGGGTTCGACTCCCCTAGGGCGTGCCAATCGCGCGGCTCGACGTTTTCCACAGTTCTCCGAAAAATTCTTCGCCTAGTCATGGATTTTTCTGCGATTTTTCTCGTTTTTCCGCTTGCGGGAATGAAAGGTGCTGACTATAAGGGCGCCACAGCACGCGCCCTTCGTCTATCGGTTAGGACGACAGATTTTCATTCTGTAAAGAGGGGTTCGACTCCCCTAGGGCGTGCCACTGCCTCTCCCCCTTAATTGATGTTTTTGCTCGATAAACGCTGTTATGCAGACGCGTATCTGGCGTGATCTGCGTTACGGAGCTTTCGCCGCATCCGTGATCCGCAGCTGCACGCGTCGGCTGCCTTGCCAGTGATCGGCACCGAGCGTGCCAGCGACGTGGATCTGTGCACCGCGCGACGACAGCAGCAGCTCACCCAAAGGCGTCTCCGCCGCGCGGAAGGCGATGCCATCCACTCGGCCGCCATCCTGTGCTTCGAGCGTGATCTTGATGTGCGACTGGCCGACAAGACGAGAATCGCGCAGGCGGTGGCTCGGAAGGGCGAAGACGGGCTGTGGATGGCCCGAGCCATAGGGACCGGCTGTCTCCAGCCTATCGATCAGCTCCACGGTCGCGCCGCTTGCGCCGAGCGCACCGTCGATCTTCAGGGTCTCGTTGGCAACAAGGCCGGCTACCTGTTTCTCCGCCTTCTCCGTAAAGAAGGCGCGCAGCTTGCCGAGATTGCTCCGTTCCACCGTCAGGCCGGCCGCCATGGCATGGCCGCCGCCCTTGACCAGCAGACCGGCATCGACGGCCGCGCGCACCATGCGACCCATATCGAAGCCGTTGATGGAGCGACCGGAGCCTGTACCCTTGCCCATCGGATCGAAGGCGATGGCAAAAGCCGGCCGGCGGAATTTGTCCTTGAGGCGCGATGCAATGAGGCCGACGATCCCCGGATGCCAGTTCTCGCGCGCCGTGACGATGACGGAGGCGCCGTCGCCATTGCCGTACTCCGCCAGCGCCTCGGCCTCCGCCTCCTGCAGCATGGCGGCCTCCATGGCCTGCCGCTCACGATTGAGCTCGTCGAGCTTCGCGGCGATGGTTTCCGCTTCGCCGCCGTCCTCCAGCGTCAGCAGGCGTGCGCCAAGAGCGGCATCGCCGATGCGGCCGCCGGCATTGATGCGCGGGCCAATCAGGAAGCCGAAGTGATAGGGTGTGACGGGACCATTGAGACCTGCTTTGCGAAACAGCGCTGCGAGCCCGAGATTGCCCTGATGGCGGGCGGCAATGAGCCCCTTGACGACATAGGCACGGTTGAGGCCTTTCAGCGGCACGACATCGCAGACGGTCGCAAGCGCAACAATATCGAGCCAGGCAAGCAGATCGATGGAGCGTACGCGGGAATCGCCGGCCTCGCGCAGCAGCCGCAGCGCCGCAACCAGAACCATGAAGACGACGCCGGCGGCACAGAGATGCCCCTGCCCCGACAGATCATCCTCACGGTTCGGATTGACCAGGGCATGACAATGCGGCAGCTCGTGCGCCACCTGATGGTGATCGATAACGACGACGTCGACATTGCGCGCCCTCGCCGCATCAAGCGATTCGAAGCTGGTGGAGCCGCAATCGACGGTCACGATCAGCGTCGCGCCATTGTCGATAAGCTGATTGATGGCTGTGGGATTGGGGCCGTAACCCTCAAAGATGCGATCGGGAATATAGATGCTGGCCGGAACGCCGAAATGGGCGAGGAAGCGATAGAGCAGCGCCGAGGAGGCCGCGCCATCGACATCGTAGTCGCCGAAGATCGCGACTGTCTCGCCCTTCCTGATGGCGTGCAGGAGGCGCTGTGCTGCCTTCTCGCAATCGGTCAGCAGATGCGGGTCCGGCATCAGGCCGCGGATCGTCGGGTCGAGGAAAGCCATGGCTTCGTCCTGCCCGACGCCGCGCCCTGCAAGCACGCGGGCAATCAGCTCCGGCAGGCCATGGGTCTGCGCAATGGCGAGCGCCCTGTTCTGGCCGGCCTGATCGAGCCTGGATACCCAGCGATTGCCTGATACCGAGCGCTCGACACCCAGAAATGCCCGCTGAACTGGATCGACCGGTTGCTCCACCATCTCTCCCGAAATTTGAGAGCGGCGTCCCTTTGAGGTACGCCGCCGCTACTGAGACTATTCTTTCGGACGCTCGATACGGATGACCTGCGGCTCGCCGACGAGATAGCCTTCGTTCTTGATCGAGGCAACCGCCTTGCGCACCGAATCCTCCGTCGTCGCGTGGGTGACGAGGATGATCGTCTGGTGATCGGATGGCGCCAGATGCTGCTTGGAGCGCTGCACGATCGATTCGAGCGAAATATGGTTTTCCGCCATACGGGTCGCGACGCTGGCAAAGACGCCGGTACGGTCAAGCACGGTCAGGCGGATGAAATAGCCGCCTTCATGGCTCTGCATCTGCGCCTTGCGGTAGGGCTCCAGCGCCTTGGCGGGGTGCCCCAGCACCGGGACACGCTGCTCGCCCGGCCGGCTCTTGGCGATATCGGCGATGTCGCCGAGCACGGAAGATGCGGTGGCATTGCCGCCGGCACCTGGGCCGACCATCAGCAGTTCGCCGAGAATATCGGATTCGATCGCCACGGCATTGGTGACACCATCGACCTGTGCGATGACTGAATCGAGCGGCACCATGGTCGGATGCACGCGCTGCTCGATGCCGCTTTCGGTGCGCTGGGCGACGCCGAGCAGCTTGATGCGGTAGCCGAGATCGGCGGCAGCGCGGATATCCTCGATGGAAACGTTGGTGATGCCCTCGAGGTAGATATCATCGGCCGCGATGCGGTTGCCGAAGGCAAGCGTCGTTAGGATGGCAAGCTTATGAGCCGTGTCATTGCCCTCGATGTCGAAAGCCGGGTCCGCCTCGGCATAGCCGAGACGCTGTGCCTCCTTGAGGCAATCGCTAAAGGACAGGCCTTCCTTCTCCATCCGGGTCAGGATGTAGTTGCAGGTGCCGTTCATGATGCCATAGACGCGGGAAATCGTATTGCCCGTCAGGGATTCGCGCAGGGCCTTGATGACCGGGATGCCACCGGCAACGGCTGCTTCGAAATTCAGCAGGGCACCCTTCTCTTCGGCGATCTGCGCGAGCTCGACACCGTGATAGGCAAGCAGCGCCTTGTTGGCGGTGACGACATGCAGGCCGCGTGCAAGCGCTGCGCGCACAGCTGCATTGGCCGCGCCCTCGGAACCGCCGATCAGCTCGACGAAGACGTCGATATCGGCCTTCTGCGCCAGATCGACCGGACCGCCAAACCATTCGATGCCCGTCAGATCGATGCCGCGATCCCGCGTGCGATCGCGCGCCGTGACGGCGACGATCTTGACGGGACGACCGCAGGTAACGGCAAGCTCGTTAGCGCGGCTCTGGATAATGCGGACAAGCGAGGCACCAACGGTACCCAAGCCCGCAATGCCGATTTTGAGGGCATCTGCCATGGAAAAATTCCTGATCAGTATTGGGACGGCAGCCGCGGAAACGGCTGCCGCACGATATTATGAACGATGAGCGTTCAGCGAAATGACATTGTGCATGGTTTCATCCGCGGTGGAGAGGAAGCGCTTCAGATTGCGCGCCGCCTGACGGATGCGATGCTCGTTTTCAACAAGCGCTATGCGCACGTAATCGTCGCCCTGCTCGCCGAAGCCGATGCCTGGAGCAACTGCGATGTCGGCTTTCTCGACCAGCAGCTTGGAAAACTCCAGCGAGCCGAGATGACGGAACTTTTCCGGGATCTTCGCCCAGGCAAACATCGTCGCGGCCGGCGGCGGCACGTCGAAGCCGGCCTTGCCGAAGCTGTCGACCAGAACGTCGCGACGGCGCTTGTAGATGTTGCGCACTTCGGCGATGTCGGAGCCGTCACCATTCAGCGCGTGGGTCGCCGCCACCTGGATCGGTGTGAAGGCGCCGTAATCAAGGTAGGACTTTACGCGCGTCAGCGCCGCGATCAGCCGCTCGTTGCCGACTGCGAAGCCCATGCGCCAGCCGGGCATGGAGAAGGTCTTCGACATCGAGGTGAACTCGACCGTCACATCCATGGCGCCCGGCACTTCCAGCACGGACGGCGGCGGCGCGTCGTCGAAGTAGATTTCCGAATAGGCGAGATCCGAAAGCACGATGATGTCGTGCTTCTTCGCAAAAGCGACGACTTCCTTGTAGAAATCGAGCGTCGCCACATAGGCCGTCGGGTTCGACGGATAGTTCAGGATGAGCGCGAGCGGCTTCGGGATCGAGTGGCGCACGGCCCGCTCCAGCGGCGGGAAGAAGCTATCATCCGGCTCGACCGGGATCGAGCGGATCACGCCGCCGGCCATCAGGAAGCCGAAAGCATGGATCGGATAGGTCGGGTTCGGGCAGAGGATCACGTCGCCAGGCGCCGTGATCGCCTGCGCCATATTGGCAAAGCCTTCCTTTGAGCCGAGGGTGGCGACCACCTGCGTATCGGGATTGAGCTTCACGCCGAAACGGCGGGCATAATAGGCGGCCTGCGCGCGGCGAAGGCCAGGAATGCCCTTGGAGGAGGAATAGCGATGCGTGCGCGGGTCCTGAACCACTTCGCACAGCTTATCGACGATGGCCTTGGGGGTGGGAAGATCTGGATTGCCCATGCCGAGGTCGATAATGTCCGCCCCGCCCGCTCGCGCGCTCGCTTTCAAACGATTGACCTGTTCGAAAACGTAGGGCGGCAAACGCCGGACTTTATGAAACTCTTCCATTTCTTTCCCCATGGGACAGCGGCCCTCAAAACCGCGCTGAAGTTCGTTGATCTCCCGGCCAGCCGCGATACGAACTTGGGACTCGCGGCGCCGTATTCATGCTATCTCGAAAGATAAGGTGAATCTTGGGCGCTTATGCACGCAAAATGCAACCCGCCCGTCAAGATACATCCAATTTCGGCCTATCCGAACGCTTTGCGTCCAAATCGCCTGAAACGCAAGGCTAATTCTGCGTTTGGGCAGGCTGCGTGCCGCTCTCTTTTTGAATTTCCTGCAGCGTATCCTGGCCATGTTCGGCAGCGAGCTTGCGCATTTCGGCGACGCGCTTCTGGTACTCGGCCTCCGAAATCGTGCCAGCCTTGCGCTGCGATCCGAGCGCGGTCAGCTGCTTGACCAGATCGCCCGCCTGCTGATCGTTGATCTGGACGTTTGCAGCGGTCGGCGGCGCGTTGAAGGAAGGATAGCCGTCCTTGTAATATTGCTGCGTGCTGGTTTCCACCACCGGCGTGCCCTTGGCGGGCTTTACGATGACAGCCTGAGGCGGCTGCTTGCGCTTGGCGAAGGCCGCCTTTTCCTCGGGCGTCGAGCAGCCCGCGAGCGTCAATGCGAGAATTCCGCACATTGCACCGCAGAGTACGGAATACCGGTTCAGTCTTGCCACCATGCCGCCGCCCATAATTGTCTTCCTGCGCTATTCCTTGCTGTGGGTTGCGACTGTTAAATTTGTCGCAGCAGCAAAGCAAGAGCAGGGTTGCGTTTCATTCGACTTGTATTCCTTTTCCCGCAAGATGTACAAATGGAAAACAAGACACGAGCTGCCGCCGGGAGGATGATGCGTGACCGACAGCAAGCGGGACAAGAATGAAGGTAATGGCGGCTTTCCCGGCTTTGATCCAAAGTCAGTCGAGCCTTACATCGTCAGGGATCCCGAAGCGATGGCCGTCAACTTTGCCCGTGCGCTGGAAAATCTCGGCAAGGCAGCCTCCGCCTGGCTTGCGCCACGCGAACGCGGCGAGAAGGTCGATGCGGTTGCCGATCCCTTCACCGACATGGTCAAGACACTCTCCAAGGTCGGTGAATACTGGCTTTCCGATCCCCGCCGGACGCTGGAGGCGCAGACTCATCTGCTTTCCGGCTATTTCGGCCTGTGGACGAAGACCATGCAGCGCCTCAGCGGTGATTCGTCAGCCGAAGCGGAACCCGTGAAAGACAGGCGCTTTGCCGACGAGGACTGGCAGACGAATCCTTTCTTCGACTTCCTGAAGCAGACCTATCTTCTGACATCGAACTGGGCGGAAAAGCTGGTCGGAGATGCGGAAGGACTGGACGAACACACGCGTCACAAGGCTGCGTTCTATACGAAACAGATCACAGCGGCCTTCTCGCCGACCAATTTCATTGCGACCAATCCGCAGGTCTACCGCGAGACCATCGCCTCCAATGCCGAGAACCTGGTACGCGGTATGAAGATGCTGGCGGAGGATATCAGTCTTGGCCACGGCGAGCTGCGGCTGCGGCAAACGGACATGACGAAATTCGCGGTCGGCCGCGATATGGCACTCACTCCGGGCAAGGTCATTGCGCAGAGCGATGTCTGCCAGGTGATCCAATATGAGCCGGCGACCGACAAGGTCTTGAAACGACCGCTGCTGATCTGCCCGCCCTGGATCAACAAATTCTACATTCTCGATCTCAACCCACAGAAATCCTTCATCAAATGGTGCGTGGAGCAGGGTCACACGGTCTTCGTGATCTCCTGGGTAAACCCGGACCATCGCCATGCGACGAAGGACTGGACCTCCTATGCCCGCGAGGGCATCGATTTCGCCCTGGAGGCGGTCGAAAAGGCAACGGGCGAGCAAGAGGTGAATGCTGTCGGATATTGCGTTGGCGGCACGCTGCTTGCAGCTACGCTTGCCCTCCATGCCAAGCAAAAGAACAAGCGCATCCGAACGGTAACCTTCCTAACGACGCAGGTCGATTTCACCTTTGCTGGCGATCTGAAGGTTTTCGTCGACGAGGAGCAGATTGCGGCACTCGAAGAGCAGATGAATGCGCTCGGCTATCTCGAAGGCTCGAAGATGGCGACGGCTTTCAACATGCTGCGCGCCTCCGAACTGATCTGGCCCTACTTCGTCAATAACTATCTGAAGGGACAGGAACCCCTACCCTTCGACCTCCTGTTCTGGAATGCCGATTCGACGCGCATGGCCGCGGCCAACCATTCATTTTACCTGCGCAACTGCTACCTCAACAATGCATTGAGCCAGGGCAAAATGGTGCTCGACGGCAAGACGCTGTCGCTGAAGGATGTGCGCATCCCCGTCTACAATCTGGCGACGCGCGAAGACCATATCGCGCCGGCCAAATCGGTCTTCGTCGGCAGCCAATGTTTCGGCGGTCCGGTGGAATTCGTGGTGACCGGCTCCGGTCACATTGCCGGTGTCGTCAACCCGCCCGACAAGCACAAATACCAGTTCTGGACAGGAGGCCCGTTGGGCGGCGACTATGAAGAATGGCTCGCCGAGGCAAAGGAAACGCATGGCTCCTGGTGGCCACATTGGCATGCCTGGATCCTCGCGCAAGACCATCGCATGACGGCTGCGCGCAAACCCGGCGGCAAGGCCCTCAATGCGCTGGAAGAGGCACCCGGCAGCTATGTCCTGGAGCGGGCGTAGGCAGTCGCCCGATTATGCAATTCCCTTCGCCTCTCGTCCCTGCCCGCCTGATTTCCCGCTACAAGCGCTTCCTCTTCGATGCCGAGCTGGAGGACGGCATCTTCATCACCGGCTCCTGCCCGAATACCGGCTCGATGCTCGGGCTGACGGCACCGGGCTCGCGAATCTGGCTTTCAGAGCACGAGGGCGCGAAGCGAAAATACCGTCATGTCTTCGAATTGATCGAAGCCGACGACACCACGGTCGGCGTCAATACCGCCATGCCAAACCGCATCGCAGCCGAGGCGATCGCGCTTGGGCAGGTCTCCGATCTCGGGGAGTATACGATGGTAAAACGCGAGCAGAATTACGGCCGCAACTCACGCATAGACCTGCTCTTGACCGACCCTTTGCGGACAACCACCTATGTCGAGGTGAAAAACGTCCATTTCATGCGGCAGCCTGGTCTTGCAGAATTCCCCGATACGGCGACGGCACGCGGCGCCAAGCATCTGGAAGAACTCGGCGATATGGCCGAGGCCGGCTACCGCGCCGTCATGTTGTTCGTGATCCAGCGTAATGATTGCCATCGCTTCCGCATCTGCGGTGATCTCGATCCGGTCTACGCCAAGGCTTACCATCGCGCTTTGGCGCGTGGCGTCGAAGTCTATGCGCTGAAATGCAGGGTTTCGCCGACGGAAATCGCGCCTGCCGGGTTGATCCCGATAGACGAACCCGGCATAGCTGCATTAGAACAGTTTAAGATCTCTACCGAAGGCTAGTCATGGTGAACTACATCGAAGCGGCAACGGCGCCAGCGAAAAATACGGGAGCTATCCGCATCTACGGAGAGGATGCCTTTGCCGGAATGCGCAAGGCTTGCCAGCTGACCGCGCGCTGCCTCGATGAACTTACCGCGATCGCCAAGCCCGGCGTCCCCACCGACGTCATCGACCGTTTCGTCTTCGAATTCGGCATGGATCACGGCGCTTATCCAGCGACGCTGAACTACCGCGGCTACATGAAATCCTCCTGCACGTCGATCAACCACGTCGTCTGCCATGGCATTCCCAATGACAAGCCGCTGCGCGAAGGCGATATCGTCAATATCGACGTGACCTATGTGTTGGATGGCTGGCACGGCGATTCCAGCCGCATGTATCCGGTCGGCGAAATCAAGCGCTCGGCCGAACGGCTTCTGGAGGTCACCTACGAATCCCTGATGCGCGGCATCGCCGCCGTCCGGCCGGGTGCCCGCACCGGCGCCATCGGCGAAGCGATCCAGACCTATGCCGAGGGCGAGCGCTGCTCGGTCGTGCGCGACTTCTGCGGCCACGGCGTCGGCAGCCTCTTCCATGACTCGCCGAACATCCTGCACTACGGCCGCGTCAATGACGGCCCGGAACTGCGCGAAGGCATGATCTTCACCATCGAGCCGATGATCAATCTCGGCAAGCCGCATGTGAAAGTGCTCGGCGATGGCTGGACGGCCGTCACCCGCGACCGTTCGCTCTCGGCACAGTACGAGCATACGGTCGGCGTCACTGCGACGGGCTGCGAGATCTTCACCCTGTCGCCCGGCGGCCTCGACCGCCCCGGCCTGCCGCCGCTGCATGGATAATTCATGGCGAAACGTCCCGCTTCTTCCAATGGACATGGTGACATGCCCCTCGAAAGAGGCGGGAAGCCGGAGACTTTGGAAGAGGCTCCGCTGCTCGACGAGCGGCTGTTCTTCCCCCAACAAACTGTCAAGCCGACCTCGCAGACCACCAGATCCGCCCCGATCGCCAAATCCGCGCCGGCCAATGTCGAAGCCCATTATCATGGTCACCGCGAACGGTTGCGCAATCGCTATCGCGACGGTGGCGACGCGGCGCTGGCCGATTATGAAATCCTCGAGCTGCTGCTCTTCCGGCTGATCCCGCGTCGCGACACGAAACCCATCGCCAAGGCCTTGCTCACCCGCTTCGGCACGCTCGGCGGCGTATTCGGCGCGCCGGTCGGCCTATTGACCGAGGTCAGCGGCGTCGGCGATGCGGTCGCGCTCGACCTGAAGCTGGTCGCGAGCGTCGCACAGCGGATGCTCAAGAGCGAGTTGACGGGTAAACCAGTGCTTTCCTCATGGAAATCGCTGATCGATTATTGTCATGCCGCGATGGCGCACGAAGCCCGCGAGCAATTCCGCCTACTGTTTCTCGACAAACGCAATGCCCTAATCGCCGACGAGGTGCAGGGCTTCGGCACCATCGATCACACGCCGGTCTATCCGCGCGAGGTCGTCAAACGCGCACTCGAACTCTCCGCCTCAGCGGTGATTTTGGTGCACAACCACCCGTCGGGAGACCCAACCCCATCCCGCGCCGATATCGACATGACCAAGACGATCATCGATACCGCCAAGCCCTTGGGCATCACGGTTCACGACCATGTTATCATTGGGAAAAACGGCCACGTCAGCTTCCGGGCATTGCGATTGATCTGAAATTGCCGAATGCTTCCTAAGATTTTTAGTTAAAAATAAAACTCAAATTTTTGATATATTTATATTTTTTTAAGACAGTAGACACTTCCGATTTTTCGAAGCGGCTGTGAATCGCCAATTCCCGTCAGTTACCATTTTTCAGTTCAGCGTCAGTATCATCTGGCAAAAGGATCGCGGCTATCGCAACGGCAAGCCTGCTGGCGGCAGCTGCTGTTTTGATTTGACCAATCCGCCTCAGTGGTCGACCCGATCCGGAGATCGCATGCAGAAGACATCGCCGACACCTGCCTCTCGCCTTCGCCGTTTTGGCCGTGGCGCATTCGTTGCCTCGATCGGTTTCGCGGCAATCGCCGGTGGCTTCTATGCTCACATGCTCTGGACGACGAATTTCCATCCGGTCATCGCCGGCGAGCTCTACCGCTCCTCACAGCCCTCGGCCAGCAACATCGCCGAGTTTCAGAAGCAATACGGTATCAAGACGATTATCAACCTGCGTGGCGACAATAGCGGGCACCATTGGTATGATACCGAAGTCGCTCAGGCGAAAGCGCTCAACATCGACCATATCGATTTCCACATGTCTTCGGGCCGCGAGCTGACACAGGAGCAGGCGGCCCAGCTTGTCGAGATCATGCGGAATGCGCCGAAGCCGATCCTCATTCATTGTCAGGCCGGAGCTGACAGAACCGGCCTAGCCTCGGCACTTTACCTTGCCGCCATTGCCAAAACGAATGAGGCTACCGCGGAGGGCCAGATGTCGATCATCTATGGTCACCTGCCGTTCTCCTTCACCCGTGCCTATGCCATGGACCGTACTTTTGAAAAGCTGGAACCCTGGCTGGGCCTTTCAGCGTCCTGAGCGCCAAACTTCCCGTTAGATAATCTGTAACATTGAGCCGCTACCGGTTGACGGAGTGCATGTTGCATTGCGACATTGATTCCCTATTCCAGTCATCCGAGGCTTCCCGATGGACCAATTCGATCTCCTAGTCGTGGGTAGCGGCCCTGCCGGCCGCAGAGGCGCTATCCAGGCCGCCAAACTCGGCAAGAAGGTGCTCGTCGTCGAGCAAGGCAAACGGGTCGGCGGCGTCTCGGTCCACACCGGTACCATCCCTTCGAAGACACTGCGCGAAACGGCGCTCAACCTTTCGGGTTGGCGAGAACGCGGCTTCTACGGCCGCGCCTATCGCGTCAAACAGGAAATCAGCGCCGAAGATCTGCGCCGCCGCCTGTTGATCACTCTCGACCACGAGGTCGAAGTGCTTGAGCATCAGTTCGCCCGCAATCGCGTCCAGCACATCAGAGGCAAGGCGAGCTTCGTCGATCCGCAGACGATGCAGATCGTCAAGGATGATGGCGAGGTCGTCACCGTATCCGCCGCCAGCATCCTGCTGGCAGTCGGCACCAAGCCCTTCCGTCCGGATTACATGCCGTTCGACAGCAGGACGGTTCTCGACAGCGACGAACTCCTCGATATCCAGGATCTGCCGCGATCGATGGTCGTCATCGGCGCAGGCGTCATCGGCATCGAATACGCCACAATCTTCAGTGCCCTCGACACGCAGGTGACGCTGATCGATCCGAAATCCACCATGCTCGATTTCATCGACAAGGAGATCGTCGAGGATTTCATCTATCAGCTGCGCGATCGCAACATGAAGCTGCTGCTCGGCCAAAAGGCCGAGAAGGTTGAGCGGCAGAACGGCAAGGTGGAGCTGACGCTCGACAATGGCCGCCGCCTCACTACGGACATGGTGCTCTTTGCCGCCGGCCGCATGGGTGCCACCGACACCCTTAATCTTGCCGCTGCTGGCCTCGAGGCCGATGCTCGCGGCCGCCTGAACGTCAATCCGGAGACTTTCGCAACCAAGGTCCCGCATATCTTTGCCGCGGGCGACGTCGTCGGCTTCCCGAGCCTTGCCTCCACCTCGATGGAACAGGGCCGCATCGCCGCCCGCGTCGCCGTCGGCGCGATCGCCAAGGAGCCGCCGAAATACTTCCCTTACGGCATCTATGCCGTGCCGGAGATTTCCACCTGCGGCCTGTCCGAAGAAGAGGTCAAGGAGCGGCATATCCCCTATGAATGCGGTATCGCCCGCTTCCGCGAGACCTCGCGCGGCCACATCATGGGCCTCGACACCGGCCTCTTGAAGATGATCTTCTCGCTGAAGACCCGCCGCCTGCTGGGCGTCCACATCGTCGGCGAAGGCGCGACCGAACTCGTCCACATCGGCCAGGCCGTACTGAACCTCAAGGGCACCGTCGAATATTTCGTCGAAAACACCTTCAACTATCCGACGCTCGCCGAAGCCTACAAGATCGCCGGCCTCGACGCCTGGAACCGCATGGGCGATATCAAGTCCGAGATTTGAGCGCGTCCGTGAAATCTCACCCTTGCTTGAGGCCGGTAGGCCTCACGCAAGGGCTTCGATCAGGGGCAGGACTTCGGCGAAGGAACCGACGCTATATTTCGGGGATGGCAGCGTGTCCGGCCAAGAAGTGCCGCCAGCGTAGAATACACCTCGTATTCCCGCCACCTCCGCACCCCTGACATCGGCCTCCGGATTGTCACCGACAAAAATGCAGCTTGCTGGGGCCACACCCAGCCGTTCAGCGGCAAGCTGAAAAATTCTCGCGTCCGGCTTACGCAGGCCGACATCCTCTGAAATGACCACGAGATCCACGGCATCTCTCAGTCGGGTGATCTCAATTTTTGCGGATTGAACGTCGCTATGGCCGTTGCTGATGATGGCCGTCTTCAAGCCGTGCCTGCGCAGCGCGGCAAGCATTTCCAGGGCGCCTATCGAGGGCCGCGCGAAATGTGGATAGCGCCTTTGAAAATCGGAAAGCAAGAGAACTCCGCAATCATCGCTCACACCGAGAGCAGCCACCAACCGCGGATAAAGCTTCTGTTTGTCGACGAGACCTTTCTTCTCCAAGGCAAAGAACGTTTCTTGAAAATTCTGAAAAGTGACGTCCTTCAGTTGATCTTCAAGCCGTTTGAATTGATCCGGCAGGAATGCCAGCAGGGCGGCGCGCCGATCGATAAGAGTTTCGTCCAGATCAAACATTGCCGCTTTAATCAAGTTCGGTCTCCTTCGCCCTTCATCGTGCTTCTGGATAGAGTCTATAACTCTGATGAGACATATCCATTGCCGACGATCGAGTTAGGCCGCAAGCGCCGCCTGAACCGCAAGGGCGATACCGAGCCGGACCAGGCAATATTGAGCATGGCGATGGTATCAAAAAGCTTTCATGGCATAAGCACAAAAAAAGCCCTGCCGCGAACGGCAGAGCTTCAATTTCAGTCGGAAAAAGAACCGATTACTCAGCGCTGTCTTCAGCAGCCTTCTTCTTCGGAGCGGCCTTCTTCTTCGGAGCAGCAGCTTCTTCGCCTTCGGCGGCAGCTTCGGTCGCTTCAGCCTTGGCAGCCTTCTTCTTCGGAGCAGCCTTCTTGGCAGCCGGCTTGTCTTCTTCTTCGTCGTCAGCCAGCAGCGCTTCCTTGGAAACGGTCTTGTCGGTGACGTTAACCTCGGTCAGCAGATGGTCGATGACCTTTTCTTCGAAGATCGGGGCGCGCAGGTTAGCGGAAGCGCCTGGCGTCTTACGGAAGAATTCCAGGATTTCCTTTTCCTGGCCCGGGAACTGCTGAAGCTGCGCGTAGAGAGCGCGCTGCAGTTCGTCTTCGCTGACTTCGACGCCGGCCTTCTCGCCAATTTCGGAGAGAACGAGGCCAAGGCGAACGCGACGCTCGGCAAGCTTGCGATACTCTTCGCGAGCCTTCTCCTCGGTGGTGTCTTCGTCTTCGAAGGTCTTGCCGGATTCGCCAAGATCGGCCTCGATCTGGCGCCAGATGCTGGCGAATTCAGCGTCGACGAGCTTTTGCGGCGTGTCGAACTGGTACATTTCGTCGAGCTGGTCGAGGATCTGACGCTTGACCTTCTGGCGAGTGACCGAACCGTACTGACTTTCGATCTGGCCGCGAACGATCTCCTTCAGGCGATCAGCCGATTCGAGGCCGAGCTTGGAAGCGAGTTCGTCGTTGATTTCGACTTCGCCAGGAGCTGCAACTTCCTTGACGTTGATGTCGAAGGTCGCTTCCTTGCCGGCGAGGTTCTTGGCCGGATAATCGGCCGGGAAGGTTACGGTGATGACCTTCTCATCGCCAGCCTTGAGGCCGACGAGCTGCTCTTCGAAGCCCGGGATGAAGCGGTTGGAGCCGAGAACGAGCTGTGCGTCCTCATCCTTGCCGCCGTCGAAGGCAACGCCGTCGACCTTGCCGAGATAATCGATGGTGACGCGGTCGCCGTTGGCGGCCTTGCCCTTCTTGGTCTCGTAGCTGCGGGCGCTTTCGGCGATCTTGAGGATCTGCTCGGTCACTTCGTCTTCGCCGATCTCGGCGACTTCGCGGGTGACCTTGATGCCGCTAACCGGCTTCAGTTCGATCGCCGGGATGACTTCGTAAGACAGCGTGAATTCGAAATCGGCCTCAGCGGAGAGGATCTTTTCTGCCTCGTCCTGGTCTTCCGTCATCGCGATTTCCGGCTGGGTGGCCGACTTTTCGCCGCGCTCGGTCAGGATCGCCGGTGGCTGGTCGCGAACGATTTCGTTGACGAGATCGGCCATGATCGACTTGCCGTAGACCTTCTTCAGGTGCGAGACTGGAACCTTGCCCGGACGGAAGCCGTTGATACGGACCTTGTCCTTGACCTCGGCCAGGCGCTCGTTCATGCGCACTTCCATGTCCTTGGCCGGGATGACCACCTTGATTTCGCGCTTCAGCCCTTCAGCGAGCGTTTCGATAACCTGCATTGTCCTACCTTCATTCATGGCGGCCGTGCCCAGCCTGCCGTTCGTTTCGATGAGCACGACGCCGGAAAATCCCGAGCGTGGCTTGGATGCAATTCTCTTTCACCTTGCAAGAGCGCCGCGCCTTCAAATGAACGCGCAAAAGGCAGCTCTATCCCATCACGAGCCAAAACATCTTATCCCCTTTCCTCATCGAAAGCGGGATGCTTTGGGCAAGATGCGCGTCCTGCGGCATATCGGAGGACAGGCTTGGTCGGCCTCCCCCCGTCCACAAGACAGTGTTGGTGCGGGTAGAGAGACTTGAACTCCCACGCCTTGCGGCACCAGAACCTAAATCTGGCGTGTCTACCAATTTCACCATACCCGCGTTCCCAAAACCGCATGGCGATGCCTGCCCATGGGGCCTTCCGGAGCGCGGCGTCTCTATATCACCCGTTTCAAACCACGCAAAGGAAAAATGACGCTTCCGCGACGACGCTTAAAGCTTATCGGAGCTCTTCATGCAGATATCGTCAGTAAAGCGGTTCCTCATAGACGGATTTGCCGTCGAGAAGCAGGCTTCTGATATGGGCAACACCGTCGGAAGACACGCGCGCCGCAATGGCGACGCGATTGTCGTTGCGGGCGCTCTCGATATCGCGCCCCTGCCCCTCGGGCACGTAATAGCGCTCGATGCCATAGGTGACCCCGACAATCGCCTGCTGGGGATCGGTGGCATCGCCATAGAAAACATATTCGACAGGCAGGCTTTTGAGCACGACCGTATCGGGTTTCTGATCGAGCTTTCCAAAGGATGATTCGACGATGCCCCAGTAACCATCATCCTGCCTCGTCAGGCGAACGGACAATATCGCGGCACTTCGGCTCATTTTCGGCGGTCCTTCGACCATCGTCGAGAACGGAACCCGTGAGATGTCGTAGTTCAAGGTCACGTAGTCGCCGCGCAGAAGATCGCGCGGATCGACCGGCGCCGTCTTCAAGAGAATCTCGACGCCGCTCCGCAGGCCCCAGGCCCGCTCGCCGACCATGTAGCCGAGAACCGCCGTCTGCAAAGCGGCAACGACGATGGCAGCAATCCATAGGCGACGGGAACCGATGGTCGGGCTCTTCTCAGCGATATCGGTCATGCCCGCGTCTCCTGCTCGCGATTGCCGGAAAAGCGGCGTTCCAGCTGGATGACCACCCAGGCTGCAATGGCCACAAGCAAGCCGGCAACGAGGAAGAACCCCGCCGTGCCGATGATCGAGCCTATCGTCTCGCCTGCAAGATAGAGAATTTCGCAGGCAAAGACGAAGTAAGCGAGATAGCGCACCGCGCCATTGTCGCGGCCAGTGAGAGCGATGGCGATCACCGAGCTCGCCAACGTCGCCGCCGCCACTATGACAAGCGGCAATTTATCCTCGACCCAGACATTATTTTCAAATGAGCCGTTGCTGATCTCGGCATGAACCAGGAAAAAGCCGATCGATGCGATCAGAAAGGTGTAGAAAGCCGGCGCGGCGCCGGCCGTGCGGGCGAAGGGCAGGAGCGGCGAAGCGGGAACGCTGACGACGAGAAACGCTGCCATGCCGAGAGCGGCAAACAGGATCGCGGTATTCAATCCCTCATGGCGGCCGAATAGCCATGTCAGCCAGCCGACGAGCATGAGATAAGCCAAATGTCGAGCCATGGGCGCGTCGGCATAGCGGACAAGCCCAATCAGGACCGCAGCCATCAGAGGCGGCATCCAGGGCATGATCCCATACCATTCGTCGAAATGCCCCCAGAGATAGACGCCGCAAAATGCCCAGGCCAGGAAACCCGCGAGCCCGACCTGGGCCGACGAACGGAACAAGGCCGCCACGATGCAGGCTGCAGCGAACCAGACGAGCATCATTCTCAGTTCATCGCCGGACAGATTGTACATCTGGCCAACCAGTGCCATGGCGCCACCGAAACTCAAGGTGCCGAGAATCAACAATGCAGCGGCGATGATGGAGCGGCCCTGGCCTAACAAATATGCAGCCGCGAGATAGAAGGCCCATATCATCGTGACCAGCCCGAGCAGACGGGCAATTCTCGGAATGGTCTCCCAGTTTGCAGATATGAACAGCAAGATGGCAAGGCCGAGAAGTACGGCGGCGATGATGGTCAGCACCCGGCCGGCGCTGAAACTCGTCTGGCGGCCGTCATACTCGCTGAGGATGGCTTTGGCCGTCCCCGCGTCGACCAGGCCCTTGTCGGTCCAGATCTTCAGATCCCGCTCCAGCCTGCCCCTGTACATGCCCGGCTCCCCCTCGCTGCGATTCTGCTTGCGACAGAATTAGCACAAATCGCCGCACAATCGATGCGAGCCGAGCGGTTCTGGCAGAAGCTTCGGCTCACAGGAATATGTGCCATATTAATACGGAATTAAGGGATCATGCAGTATCCTTGAGGCCGGTAAACAGATACCGACTGCAGATATGCGCGCAGCTCATGCCTCCCATGAAATTATTGCGCTGCACAAACTCGAAAAGTCATACTATTCATCAGACAACAAGACGGCGGTGGCGCGCCGGGCCGATTCAGATCGGATCAAGCCTGGGGATGGAATATCCCGACATCATATTCGGAGCCGCATACTCCTCCTCCCAATGCGCTCCGATCGATTGGCGACGCTCCTCCTCCCAAGTCGTCAATCACCACAAATGACGCCCACCGCATCCTCCTCCCGCGGTGGGCGTTATTTTTTATCTCCCCCAAATCGGTTTATCCTGTGCAGATGTGCATGATGGCCAGCGGACTGCCATCGAAAGGCTGCATGGCAGTTCGCAGCGGAAATCGAGCCCTCCAAAACAGCAAGGCCGGCGAAAAGATGGCTGAAAGCAGGCCGCCGCCGGCAAATGCTTCGGAATACCCGACACTTGCTCGAAATTGACTTCCAGCGGCGAACCCGGTTGGTCGTGATATGCACACAAAGAAGCCACCATCTTAGGCAAAACACCCATAAGGCTTGCACACGGCGCATAGGTGGCATGAAGCTTTCGCGCTTTTAGTTTTCGCGGCGCAGCATATATTTAAATCCATTAGATCGACGACGGAACCAATCACGGAACTGCTCGATCCCTTGATCCTCGAAAGGGACTAAAATGAACCTGACCCGCTCTTTCAACAACTGGCGCAAGTATCGTCAGACCGTCAACGAACTCGGCCGCATGAGCTCGCGTGAACTGCACGACCTCGGCATCGACCGCGCCGACATCCATCGCGTTGCCCGCGAAGCCACCGGCCGTTAACAGCCGGATAGGCTTCGCCCAATAGCGAAAGCCTTCTCAACGCCCGTTGCGGACCTCCGCGGCGGGCGTTCTTTTTTGCCTATCGACTGAGCAGGCGCAGCATAATCGATTCCGCTGCGAGCTATTCCCCATTTGCAAGGCACACAAATTTTAAGCATCGACTGCTTTTTGGGCGTCATATTGCACAAATGCATGGCAGACGCCTCTTCTTTGCACTGCACAATCAGTCTCTTCGCGCCTATATAGAGTGCAAGCGCTGAGGCGGTAATCGTACCGCCCGCAAACAAGATACTGAGGAAAAGATCATGAACCCGCTTCGCATTGCCAAGAACTGGATCAGCTACCGCCGCACTCTGAACGAACTTGGCAACCTCTCCAGCCAGACCCTTTCGGACATCGGCGTCAGCCGCTACGAAATCCGCAACATCGCTGCTCGTTCTTTCCGTTAATAGGAATAGACTGAGCAGACTGCCTCAAGACGGCGCCTTTTGGCGCCGTTTTTGATTCCGGCCGTCAGCAAATCAATTGGATCGCCGGCCTGCCCGTGATAATGACGCGCGCATGACTCAGATCACTTCCCACTCTCCCATTCACGTTATCGGCGGCGGCCTCGCGGGCTCGGAAGCCGCATGGCAGATCGCCAATGCCGGCGTTCCGGTCATCCTACATGAAATGCGCGGGGTGCGCGGCACGGAAGCGCACAAGACGGACGATCTTGCCGAGCTGGTGTGCTCCAACTCATTCCGCTCCGACGATGCCACCAGCAATGCCGTCGGCGTCATCCATGCGGAAATGCGCATGGCGGGTTCGCTCATCATGGCATGTGCGGACAGGCATCAGGTGCCGGCCGGCGGCGCGCTTGCTGTGGATCGCGACGGCTTTTCGGCTGCGGTGACGCAGGCCGTGCAAACCCACCCGCTGATCACAGTCGTCCGCGAGGAGATTGAAGGCCTGCCGCCAAGGGAATGGGACCAGGCGATCATCGCCACCGGTCCGCTGACCGCACCCGGCCTTGCCAGCGCCATCCAGGCCGAAACCGGTGCCGACGCGCTCGCCTTCTTCGATGCCATCGCGCCGATCGTCTATCGCGACAGCATCAACATGGATATCTGCTGGTATCAGTCGCGTTACGACAAGGTCGGCCCCGGCGGCACGGGCAAGGACTATATCAACTGCCCGATGGACGAGGCTCGATATAATGCCTTCCTCGATGCGCTGATCGCCGGCGATGCCATTGGCTTCAAGGAATGGGAAGGCACGCCCTATTTCGACGGCTGCCTGCCGATCGAGGTCATGGCGGAACGTGGGCGGGAGACGCTGCGCCACGGGCCGATGAAGCCGATGGGACTGACCAATGCACATAATCCCACGGTCAAGGCCTATGCCGTCGTGCAGCTGCGTCAGGATAATGCGCTCGGCACGCTCTACAACATGGTCGGTTTCCAGACGAAGCTGAAATATGGTGCACAGGCGGAGATCTTCAGGCTCATTCCGGGCCTTGAAAATGCGGAATTCGCACGCCTCGGCGGCCTGCACCGCAATACCTACATCAACTCGCCGACCCTGCTCGATCGCTCGCTGGTGCTGAAATCCCGGCCGGGCCTGCGTTTTGCCGGCCAGATCACCGGCTGCGAAGGCTATGTCGAAAGCGCCAGCATCGGCCTGCTCGCGGGCCGCTTCGCAGCTGCCGAACGCAAGGGCGAAGCTCCCTCGCTGCCGCCGCCCACCACGGCGCTCGGCTCGTTGCTGAACCACATTACCGGCGGCCATATCGTTTCGGACGAGGAGCCGGGCAAACGCTCCTTCCAGCCTATGAACATCAATTTCGGGCTTTTCCCGGAGCTGGAGCCGGGCTCGATCGTCAAGCCGGAGGGCGTCAAGCGCTTCCGCGGCAAGGACAAGACCATCATGAAGCGGCAGCTGATCGCCAAGCGTGCGCTTGCCGAGTGCGCCAAATGGCTCGGCGTGCAGGCGCCTGTGTTGGCGGAAAGCGCCTGAGCTAGAGCGTTTTCGCTTTTCTTCGAATAGCCAAAACGCTCTATCTTCTTGTTTCCTGACGCATTCCGGACGGAAAACCGCTGCGCAATTTTCCTGGAAATGCTCCGGCGGGCTTTCGTGATCTTCAGCTTGTTGCCGGCGGCGCGTGGTGCTCGAGCTTCGCGTCTTCGCCGGCGACATAATTGCCGAGCAGCCAGAGCGAGACTTCCGCAGCTTCCGCCGGCGTCTTGAACTCGAACGTGCTGTTGTGATGCGGAACATCGAGGAAATCGACGATCAAGCCGCGTCCGGTTGCTGAAATCTTGGCACGCGCCTTGCCGGGCTCGATCAGATGGACGCTGAAATGATTGCGCACGTTGCGCATAAAGCCGGCTTTGTCATCGTGCAGCCGCACGAAGACCGCCTGCCCGTCTGCGGTCGTCTGCAATTGCCGGATCGCTTCGGCCGGAAAAGCGCGGCCGAATTCCAGAATGGCAAGGCCGGTATCGTGCAGGCCGTCTTCCTTGTTCTGCGATGCCATGCGCGTCGCGTAATAGGCAATGAAGATGACGATCGCAAACAATATGCACCAGACGACAATACCCACGGCAGATCCCCCTGAAATGCAAATCAAGTGCCGGTCATCTCCATAGACGCCGAGACTTGCGCGAGCTTGGTGTATTTTAGATTTTCTTTGTGATCGACGCTATCGCCATGCGCAGCTGCCGGCGCCATTGCGGCAGCACAAGGGATCGATCGAAGATGCCAGCACCAAGCTTCTGTGCCTTCTGCAGGACAGGCTCGGCCAAGGTAACAGGCAGAAAGGCGGGGAATACCGCCTGCGGTACAGGGCCTGCTGCTTTCGCCTTGGCGAGATGCTCGCGACCAAGACCGGCAAAGGCTTCGACCGCTGCCGAAATGCGCTGCTTGTCTTCACCAGCGAGAAAACTGTCGCGATCTAGCCCTGTCGCCGAGAGAATCTCCAGCGGAAGGTATACCTGGCCGCGATGGCGATTAAGCGGCATCAGAAGCAGCAAGCCGGCGATTGCCTGAGCAACGCCCGCATGGCCGGCGGCATCGGCGGAGCGCTTCGCCTCGTCGGCAGACAAGACCAGGCTTGCAAGCTGGATGAGAGCAGACGCGGTCTCGCCGGCATAGCCTTCCAGGCTGCTGCGGCTTTCCATGGGATCGTCGTAGAGATCGAAGATGCGCGCATCGACCATGTCGATCAGCGTCTGGCGCGGCAAGCGATATTCTTCGATCGCGGTCAGAAGCTCGGAGGCCAGCGGATTGGCTTCGCTCGATCCGTGAGATTGCCCCTCCAGGAGATCGCGCCAGTACTGCATGCGCACCTCGCCGGGCAGCGGCTCGTGCACGAGATCCCGCACACGCGCCAGCTCTGCATTGAAGGCATAGAGCGCGGCCAGCGCAGGGCGCTTCTCTTCGGGCGCCAGCAGGCAGGCGAGATAGCGATCGCGATCGGTGTCGCGAAGCGTTGCGAGGCAGATGTCCCGGTTGCTACGGGGCGCAGCTGTTATCGTCATACCTGGATCCGAATATCAGACGGCGATCAGCGCGGCGGCCACGGCGCGCGATTCGGACAGCATGATGTTGAAGGTGCGCACGGCAGCGCCGGTGCTCATCGGGTCGGATGAAATCTGCTTTCCGCGCAGGGCAGCCTTCAACTCGGCGGGAAGCGGTCGCAGCTCCATGCCGGTGCCGACGAGCAGCACTTCGATCTCGGCAGCTTCATCGAGAACCTTCTGGAAGCGATCCGGCATCAGCGCATCGCCCTGCAGCATGTCCCAGCCATAGATGCCCGAGGGCAGGCAAAGCAGCGAGCCACGATGCGACATGTCGGCAAAGCGGAAACCGCCATTGCCGTAGGCGTCGATCGGTGCGCGGCCGGGGAAATGCGCGTTTCGGATTTCTATACCTTTAGCCACTGTATCACACCGCTGGTTTGCCTGACTGGATGTTGCCGGCGGCGGGTCCATTGCTTTCGCCGCCGGTCTGGAACTTATCCGGCCGCAGCTTGAACAGGATCAGCACGGGCGCCGCAATATAAATCGACGAGAAAGTGCCGACCGCGACGCCGAAAAGCAGGACGAAGGTGAAGGCACGGATCACCTCGCCGCCGAAAATATAGAGCGCGAGCAGCGCCAGAAGCGTCGTCGCAGATGTCAGAATGGTACGAGATAATGTCTGATTGATGGAGGCATCGATCAAAATCGGCAACGGCATCTGCGAATAGCGCTTCAGGTTTTCGCGCATGCGGTCATAGACGACAACCGTGTCGTTCAGCGAATAGCCGACAATCGTCAGGATCGCGGCAATGCCGGTCATGTTGAATTCCATACCTGATAGCACGAAGAGGCCGAGCGTCAGGATGACGTCGTGCAGTGTCGCGATGATCGCGCCGACTGCGAACTGCCATTCGAACCGAAGCCAGATATAGATCAGAATTGCTGCCAGCGCCGCCAGGACGGCAAGGGAGGCCGTCATGGTGATTTCGCCCGATACCGCCGGGCCGACGACCTCGACGCGAGAGAAATTGTAGTTCTTGCTCAACTCGTCCTGCACCAGGGAAACGGCCGACTGTTCGGCGTTCTCGCCACCGTCCTGCGCATGGACGCGAACCACGGCGCCAAGCCGATCGGCCAGCCGCTCGACGCGCACGTCGCCAGGTACGATCGCTTCAAGGCGCGTCTGAATATCCGCCACGTCGGCAACGCCCTGTTTGGCCCGCACCTCGATGATCGATCCGCCGGCAAAATCGATGCCGAGGTGCATGCCGACCGTCGCGAAGGCAATGAGCGTGATGACGGACAGGGCGGCGGAGACCGTAAACGTATAGCGGCGGATGCCCATGAAGCGGATATTGGCATTGTCAAAAATGCCGCTGCGCACGCCAACAAGCAAAGTACGCGGCTTGCGGTGTGAAATCCACATATTCACCAGCGACCGCGTGACGAAGCAGGAGGTGAAGAAGGTCGAGACAACGCCGACCATCAGCGTCGCGGCAAAGCCGCGCACCGCGCCCGTGCTGGCGTAGAAGAGAATGGCGGCGACGATCAGCACTGTCAGATTGGCATCGGCGACGGTCGCAGCCGCCCGATTGAAGCCATGGCGCAGCGCATCGACGAGAAGATGGGTCTTCTTCTCCTCCTCGCGCACACGCTCATAGATCAGCACCAGCGCATCGAGGGCGATGCCGATGATGAGAACGATTGCCGCAACGCCGGGCAAGGTCAGGGTGATACCGAGCAAGCCCATGAGCGCTGCCACCATGATCATGTTGATGACGAGCGAGATGGTCGCGATGATGCCGAGCAGGCGATAGAAACCGATCATCAAGGCGGCGACGAAGACCGCGGCGGCAATGCAGGCAATCAGGCCATAACGCGCCGTTTCGCCACCAAGACCGGGCTGAATGGTCCGCTCTTCGACCGTCGTCAGCGTCGCGGGCAATGGTCCGCTCTTGACCATGACGGCGAGATCCTGGGCGCCCTGGGCCGTGAAATCCCCGGGAACGTCAATCTCGCCTGTTGCTATAACCGTCTTCAGCGAGGCAGCGGAGATGACCTGGTCGTCAAGCACGACAACGATGACCCTGCCGAGATTGTTGGCCGTCGATTGTGCAAAGCGGTGGGTCGCCTCCTGCGTCAGCTTCACGGAGACCGTGCCCTCGCCTTTTTGATTGTCAACGACCGCGACGGCATCGGAGAAATCGATGTTCGAGAGCAGCGGCTGCCGCTGCACGAGATAGCCAACGGGCGGATCATCTTCGGAAAACAGCACATCGGACCCGGCCGGTGGCTGCTTGTCCATAGCGTCCTGGACCGACATCGACTGATCTATCAGGCGGAAGCTGAGTTTGGCGGGTTGGCCGAGAAGGTTCTTCAGTCGCTGCGCATCGGCAAGATCCGGCACCTGCACGACGATGCGGTCAGACCCTTGCCTGCGGATTAAGGGTTCGCCGACGCCGAGTTGTGCGATGCGCGCGTGGATGACCTTCATCGCGCGTGCGATCGCCGATGACACATGGCTGTCGATATCGGTATCGGTGATATCGAGCATCAGCGCACCGTTGTCACCCTGAGATAGAACCGCGGACGGCTTATCCGGTCCTGATGTCAGCGGCTGCAGTGCCGTCAAGGCCGTCTGGATCTGCGCGGGATCGTTGATGCGAAGCTGGATCTTGCGGCCGGTGCCGGTTAGGCCCGAATAGGCGACGTTGACAGTGCGCAGCCGGATGGAGATATCGCCGACAATGCTTTCCAGGCGATCCTTTTCGACATCACCCCTTTCCATCTTCAGCAGCAGATGCGATCCGCCCCGAAGATCAAGGCCAAGCTCGATCTTTCGGTGTGCCCACCATGTCGGAAGGAATGAAAGCTCGCGCTCGCCAAGCAGATTGGGAGCGGCCAGAAGCACGCTCAAGAGAACGACGAACCAGATCAGGGTGGTCTTCCACCAGGAGACGTGCAGCATCGCTCTCTCGAATTAGGACTTCCCTACTGCGCCCTCCCTTTCGAACGAAAATGCAAAGGGCGCAGTAACACCTTGAATTTGTGCACAATCCTTCAAGAAAGTCGATCTCGAATTTGGAAGATGCGCAGCGACGGCGGAAGCCGCCTCTCGGAAAGAGCCTTACGCGGCGTCCGCCTTGACGGGCTCACCCTTGACGCGAACCTCGGAAATAGCGCTGCGGACAACGCGGATGCGCACGCCATCGGCGATCTCGACTTCCAGTTCCTTTTCGTCGATCACCTTCGTGACCTTGCCGACGATGCCGCTGGTGACGATCTGATCGCCGCGGCGAATATTCTTCAGGACCTCGTCACGCTTCTTCGCCTGCGCGCGCTGCGGACGGATGAGGAGGAAATACCAAACGACCATCAGCGGCACAAACAGGATGATCATTTCAAAGCCGGAACCGCCGAAGGCGCTCGCGGCCGAATCTGTTGCGCTCTGCGCATATGCGTTGGTGATAAACATCGAGAACTCCCTTGAACTCCTAGCGGGAACAAGGCCCCGCGTCAGGTGGCCGGAATATAGTTACGCGCTTGGCGAATGCAACAAAAACAGCCGTCAACCGTACCGTTTTCCCGGTCTGTTAGCCTTTCAGCCCCCAAAGGAGCATGATACCCGGCAAGACAGCGCGTGCATTTTACGACTTTCTTGTTCAATATTCAGGAGGAAACGGTGACTGAAGACCAAAACGCCCTGATCCTTGCCGAAGTCCGTCGCCTTGCCGACGCTGTCGAACGCCTGGCCGGACCGGCCCCGGCCGTCAATGTCTGGAATGCCGCCGACTGCTTCGTCTGGGCCCCTGCCCGACTCTATCTGCAGCCGGTACCACGGCCGAACCGTGTGGCGCTCACCCTCATCCGAGGCGTCGATCACGTGCGCGACATCCTGCACGAAAACACGCTGCGCTTCGCGGAAGGTTTCGCGGCCAACAACGTGCTGCTCTGGGGCGCGCGCGGCATGGGCAAATCCTCGCTCGTCAAAGCAGTGCATGAAGACGTGCGTCGGGCGACCGGCGTGTCGCTGAAGCTGATCGAAGTCCATCGCGAGGATATTTCCTCGCTGCCGGTGCTGCTCGATATCCTGAAGGCAACGCCGCATCGCATCATCATCTTCTGCGACGATCTCTCCTTCGATCATGACGACACCGCCTATAAGTCGCTGAAGGCGGCTTTGGACGGCGGCGTCGAAGGACGGCCTGATAATGTGCTGTTCTATGCGACATCCAACCGTCGCCACCTGCTGCCGCGTCATATGATGGAAAACGAACAGTCGACCGCCATCAATCCTTCGGAAGCCGTCGAGGAAAAGGTTTCGCTCTCCGATCGCTTCGGCCTCTGGCTCGGCTTTCATAAATGCAGCCAGGAAGACTATCTGCAGATGATCGACGCCTATGCCGATCACTTCAAGCTCGATCTTGATCGCGCCCAAATGCATCACGAAGCCCTGGAGTGGGCGACGACCCGCGGCGCCCGTTCCGGTCGCGTCGCCTGGCAATATATCCAGGATCTGGCCGGCCGGCTGCGCATCGTGCTGGAGCGTGATTGATCCTCAATCGATCAACATCGCCATAAACGACAAAAAGCCCGGCATTGACCGGGCTTTTTGCAGAGTCCTTGAGACGCACTACCTATTCAAGGAACGTCATTGGGTTGACCGGGGCCGAATTCTTGCGGACTTCGAAGTGCAACTGCGGCTGGCTGACATTGCCGCTCATACCTGACGTGGCGAGCGTCTGACCGCGCTGGACCTTCTGGCCGCGAGCGACGCTAAGCGCGTCCGCGTGGCCATAGACCGTTACCGTGCCGTCGTCGTGGCGGACGAGGACGGTGTTACCGAGTTCTTTCAGGCCGTTGCCGGCATAGATGACGACACCGTTTTCGGCAGCCTTGATGGGTGTGCCCTCCGGAACGGAGATGTCGATGCCGTCGTTGCGGCTGCCGTTGACGTTGGCACCGTAGCCAGCGACGACAGCGCCGCGAACTGGCCAGCGATACTTACCGATACCGGTCGCCTCGGGCGCATCGGCCTGCGCATCCGACTTTGCGGCATCATTGATGGACTGACTCGGCGAAGCCGAGGCAACTTCCTTGGGCTTGGCCGGGGCATCAGCTGCCGCATCGGCATGGGCAACCGCCTTGGGCGCCTGCTTACCGATCGGATCAGCGGCAGCCTGCTTCGGCTCTACAGGCAGTACGCCCGGCTTGACCGACGCCTTCTGCGGCTCGATCGAAGCGGTCTTGACCGGATCTGCGGCAGCGACGCCACCGTGCGGCAACGCGAGTGCCTGACCGACGCGAATGCTGTCGCCGGCCTGCATGTTGTTTGCACGCTTCAGTTCGGCGACGGAAACACCGCTTTCCTTGGCAATTCTCGCCAGCGAGTCGCCTGGCTTGACGACGTAGGTGCCCTTCGGCGTCGGCCCCTTGCCATTGCCGGCGGCGAGTTTATTGGGATCGACAAGGCCAGCCTTGCCGCGCATCTGGTTGCCCGAAGGCAGCGCGAGCGCTTCCTGCTGCGGCGCCTTGGCCGGGCCGGGCATCTTGCCGCCCTTGGAAAGATCCGTCGCTTCAGCGGCCATCTTGGCCGGACCTGAGACACCGGCGCCATTCATGGTCGGGATGACGATCTGCTGGCCCGGCTGCGCGGCAGAGCCATTGCGCAGGCCGTTCGCACGCAGAATTTCCTTTTCCGGAACGCCGTAGCGGCGCGACAGCAGCGCAATATTCTCACCCTGATGCAGCGTTACGCTCGGGGCATTGACCGTAGTCCAGCCGGGAGACATCTGCTGCGCGGCCGCGGCCTTGATCGTGCCGGTAGACATCGTATCGGGAGCAAGCGCCGGTGCAGCACGGGAACCATTTCCACGGGACGAGGGAAACGGCTGTGCGAGCGCTTCGGCTTGTCCCTGCGATACTGCGCGAGGACGACCGGCACTGACAGCAGCACCCGGAGGAGCGAGATCTGCGCGCTGGATTGCGACAGGAGCGGTCGAAGCCCGTGCGCTGGAATAGGATGGGTTATAGCGAGCCGGAGAGTTCGGGTATGGTTGCGATACCGGCGCGCTCTGCTGCGAATAATCTTGCTGGCCGTAACCGCCCGCCTGAGCAACGTCGGCGCGAGGCACGGGATCACCATTCGGACCATTGAGGCCGCGCCGGTTGATCGAGCCGGTCGTTACGTTGTCCGTCTTATTGAAGAGACCGCTGAAGCGGGTCGTGTCCGAACTGCAAGCTGTGGCAGTACTCGCCAGAAGAACGGCCACCAGGACTTTCCCTGCCGATTTGCTGACGTTTGAAGAAAGACTGAAACCCATGACTCGACCCACTTAAGACGCAACCGATTATGGGTCGATTAAAGCGCGTTAATCTTACCATGCGGTTAAAGCACTGGTGCGGCATGTGTTTTTTTGAGGAATTGATAACCATAGAAAATGAAGCGGTGCCAATCGCCCGTTTCCATGGGGGCGTCAGCCCGAATTGAGCCTCAAAGATAGGAGGCGAGCATGGGAACGATGGGCTGGTAGGGAACGTCGAATAATTCTTCGCGCTCGAATCGGCTTCCCGTCTTCGTCAGGCGCACCAGACGACACGTATGCTCATCGACGATAAGTGGGGCTATCATCGAGCCGCCGGACACCAGCTGCTCTGCATAGAAGCGCGGCATCGTGGTAAAGGCGGCAGTGACCAGTATGCGGTCGAACGTGCCCTCGCCCGGCAAACCGGCGCTGCCGTCCGCCTGACGGATGATGACGTTGCGCAGGCCGAGCGCATCCATGCGCTGCTGCGCCGATGTCGTCAGGGTCTTATAGCGATCGACCGTCAGCACGCGCTCGACGATCCGCCCCATGACGGCAGCGGTGAAGCCGCTGCCCGTACCAATTTCGAGCACGCGATGGCCAGGCTTGATCTTCAGGCTGTGAAGAATACGCACGACCAAATCGATGCCTTCCATGAAGGCACCGCAATCGATCGGGATGGTCCGGCTGGAATAGGCATCATCGGCAAACTGCACCGGCACGAAAGGCATGCGCGGCGTCTGCTCGACCGCCGTCATCAGATCGATATCCAATATGCCCTCTGCCCGCAGCCGCAAAACCACGGCCGCAAAGCCTTCCTTTTCCACCAAACGAGGTGTCAATCCGCTACTCCATACCGAGCGCCCGCGCCACGCGGTCTTGCGCCGAATAATCCGTCAAATCGAGTTTCAAAGGCGTTACCGAAATACGATTTTGTTTCAACGCCTGAATATCAGTGCCCGGACGGAAGATACCGTTTCGCTCGCCGAAGCGAAGCCAATAATATGGGAATCCGCGGCCATCGGCCCGCTCCTCGACCTGCACGTTGAAGGCAAGATTGCCCTGTGCGGTCACTTCCGCTCCGCCGACCTCGTCGGGGCGACAGTTGGGAAAGTTCAGATTGAGGAACGTCCCGTCAGGCAAATCGACAGTCATCAGCTTGTTGAGCAAAGCCGGCGCATGCGTTTCGGCGACATCCCAGGGCACGACGCGGGAGCCATTTTCATAGAGATAGGCTTGGCTCAGCGCAAAGGAACGAACGCCTTGCAGGGTGCCCTCGATGGCACCGGCTATGGTGCCGGAATAGGTGACGTCGTCGGCAACGTTCGAGCCGGAATTGACGCCCGAAAGCACCAGATCCGGCTTGACGTCCATCACCTGGCGGATTGCCATGATGACGCAGTCGGTCGGCGTTCCCCTGAGTGCATAATGCTTCTCGGAAACCTTGCGCATGCGCAAAGGTTCGGAAAGGCTCAATGAGTGGGCAAGTCCGCTCTGATCCGTCTCGGGCGCGACAACCCAGACATCGTCGGACAGAGTGCGGGCGATACGCTCCAACGCCGCCAGACCTTCGGCATGAATGCCGTCATCATTGGTCAGAAGAATCCGCATCGCCCCACCACCTGATTATGCTGCTTTTTCGATCCTCTTCAGACCACCCATATATGGCAGGAGTGCGTCGGGGACAGTGACCGAGCCATCAGCATTGAGATAATTCTCAAGGACGGCGATGAGGCAGCGACCGACTGCAGTGCCAGAACCGTTCAGCGTGTGAACGAATTTGGTGCTCTTATCGTCCTTGCCGCGGTAGCGGGCGTTCATGCGCCGCGCCTGGAAATCTCCACAGACCGAGCAGGACGAGATCTCGCGATAGGTATCCTGCCCCGGCAGCCAGACTTCGAGGTCGTAGGTCTTGCGTGCGCCAAAGCCCATATCGCCGGTCGAGAGCGTCATGACGCGATAATGCAGGCCGAGGCGCTTCAGCACCTCTTCCGCGCAAGCCGTCATCCGCTCATGTTCGGCAATGGAGCTTTCCGCATCGGTGATCGACACGAGCTCGCACTTCCAGAACTGATGCTGGCGCAGCATGCCGCGCGTGTCGCGGCCGGCGGAGCCTGCTTCCGAGCGGAAGGATGGCGTCAGAGCCGTGAAGCGCAGCGGCAGCTTCTCTTGATCAAGGATCTCGCCGGAAACGAGATTGGTCAGCGAAACCTCCGCCGTCGGGATGAGCCAGCGGCCGTCCGTGGTCCTGAAGGAATCCTCGGAAAATTTCGGCAGCTGACCTGTTCCGAACATCGCCTCGTCGCGTACCATCAGCGGTGCGCTTACTTCGGTATAGCCATGCTCGCTGGTGTGGAGATCAAGCATGAACTGGCCAAGCGCGCGCTCAAGACGAGCAAGCTGCGCAGTCAGCACCGTAAAGCGCGAGCCCGACAGTTTTGCTGCGCGCTCGAAATCCATATAGCCGAGCGCTTCACCGATCTCGAAGTGCTCTTTCGGCTGATGGTTCCATGTGGGCTTGGAGCCCCAGGCATGCTTGACGACGTTGTCGTGCTCGTCCTTGCCGACGGGCACGTCCTCGAGCGGGATGTTCGGAATGCGCGACAGCGCATCATTGAGCTCGGCCGTGAGCGTGCGCTCTTCTTCTTCCGCAGCCGGAAGCGAGACTTTGAGGTCGGCAACTTCCGCCTTCAGCTTTTCGGCAAGCTCGCTGTTCTTCTGCGCCATCGCCGCACCAATTTCCTTGGACGCGGCGTTGCGGCGGGACTGCATGTCCTGGACGGACTGAATGACGGAGCGGCGCTTTTCGTCGAGCGCTATGAGGCTTTGCGACTGAGGCTCCGCACCGCGCTTTGCAAGCGCTGCATCGAAAGCTTCGGCATTCTCACGAATCCATCTGATATCAAGCATCTTCGTTCCAGGTCGTTTGACATGAGTATAACTCCGACCGAGGTCTCGGTCGGAGGTCGAAACGGCAATAGCTGGGAAACGAGGCCGAACCTTCCTCGCCTAGACGTCGTCCGTCTTGGTGATCTCGGAAGTCCCGCCACTCTCTTCAAGCGTTTGCCGGCTACGCTGGCGTTCTACGAGTCTCGCCGCATAGATGGAAATCTCGTAGAGAAGGATCGTCGGCAGTGCAAGGCCGATCTGGGACATCGGATCCGGCGGTGTCAGCACGGCGGCGACGATAAAGGCGAAAACGATGGCGAACTTGCGCTTCTCCGCGAGCCAGGCCGACGTCAGCAGGCCGACGCGCGCAAGCAGCGTCGTGATGACGGGAAGCTGGAAAACGAGGCCGAAGGAAAAGACCAGCGTCATGATGAGGCTCAGATATTCCGAGACCTTCGGCAACAGCGCGATACCCACCTGACCTTCGGCTGGCGCCTGCTGCATCTTCAGGAAGAACCACATGACCATGGGCGTGAAGAAGAAGTAGACAAGTGCAGCGCCCATGAGGAACAGGATCGGCGACGCGATCAGGAACGGCAAGAAGGCGGAACGCTCGTTCTTATAGAGACCCGGCGCCACGAACTTGTAGATCTGCGCGGCGATGATCGGGAATGAAATCACCAGGGCGCCAAACATTGCGACCTTCACCTGCGTGAAGAAAAATTCCTGCGGCGCGGTGTAGATCAGCTCGGACTTCGCGAGATCGAGATGAGCCCATTCGACGGCCCATTTGTATGGATAGACCAGATAATTGAAGAGATGCTTCGCCACAGCGAAACATCCGATGAAGGCAACGAAGAACGCAACGAGCGACCAGATCAGCCGCGTGCGCAATTCCATAAGGTGTTCGATAAGCGGCTGCGGCTTATCGTCGATGTCACCCGTCATGCCTGGTCCTTCTTCTTGGGCGTTTTAGGCGTGGCCTTGCTGGCTGTGGCAGCCGCACGCTTCCTGGGAGCTGGAGGCGCTTTCTCCACGGCAACAGCGGTCGCGACCTTGCGCGGGGCTCGCTTTGGTTTTTCCGTCACGATCGGTGTCTGAACGGCAGCGGCCGCAACCTCGTCGAACTTGGTGACAGCCTTCGAGCGCGGCTTGCGCACAGCCTTTGGCTTCTCGGACGTTTCACTCGCAGCGGCTAACGGCTGCGGAACGACCGCTGCCGCGGGAGCAGCCGCCGGCGACGGGTTGCTCGAAGCGGCAGACGTCGGAGATGAGGCCGCAAGAGCTTCCGGCAGGCCTGACGTCACACCGGGAACCGGCTCAGACGGCAACGGTGTCGCGGCCGGAGCTGCTTTGTCCGGCGTTGCCGTACGCTGCAGATCGGCCTTTATCTCATTGCCCATTTCCCGCAGCGGGTTCATGGCTTCCCGCAGCGAGTTGACCGGATTGAGCTTCTGGGCGTCGGCAATTGTCTGGCGCACATCGTCCAGATCTGCCTCGCGCATGGCTTCATCAAATTGGGCACGAAAGTCGCCAGCGACCTTCCTGGCCCGCGCCGTCATCTTACCGATGGTCCGCAATGTCGACGGCAACTCCTTGGGGCCAATCACCACCAAAGCCACGACGCCAATAACCACAAGCTCGGACCAGCCTATATCGAACATGCAAAGGCTCCTGGGCTAACGGCAAGCCTTTCAGCTTGCGCCTGCCCGACATGATTACTTCGTTTCGTCAGCCTTGTGCTCGACCGTACGGGACGTCGTCGTCGCGGATGTCGACGTATCTTCGTCGTCGTTCATGCCCTTCTTGAAGCTCTTGATGCCCTTGGCGACATCACCCATCAGCTCCGGAATCTTTCCACGGCCGAACAACAACAGCGCGATGGCCAGGACGATCAGCCAGTGCCATATGCTTAGAGAACCCATTGCTTTAACTCCCAATTATAGTGTCTTTTCGATGTAAGACGTTTGCGGATGTTTTTCAAACACGAAAATGTAGTACATCCACGCATATCGGGATAGCGAACGCCGATGCGGGCGACCGAACGTCTCCAAGCCGAGAGGATGATTGTTATATTTGCACCCGCTGATGGCGAAAGAGAGACCTGACGCTCCGTTTTGCGAAAATTCTGCCGATGCGATTGCGGCCGCCTTTCAGGAACCGGCCGATGGTTCAGTCGCTTGAGCCGCTCGGTGGGAGGATGCCGAGTTCCTCCAGATCCAGCTGTGTGATCGGATCTTCATCCTCGGTGAGCTCGTCACTCATCAATGGCGAGGGAATGTTGAAATTGGCCGGGATACGGCCCGAGAGCAGCCCCGCCCCCTTCAGCTCTTCGAGACCAGGCAGGTCCCGCAGCTCTTCAAGGCCGAAATGATCGAGGAAATCGCGCGTCGTGCCGAGCGTCACCGGCCTTCCCGGCGTGCGACGACGACCACGGAAGCGGACCCAGCCGGCTTCCATCAGCACGTCGAGCGTACCCTTGGAGGTCTGCACGCCCCTGATATCTTCGATCTCCGCGCGCGTGACGGGCTGGTGGTAGGCGATAATGGCCAGCACTTCCAGCGCAGCACGGGACAGTTTGCGGACCTCACTTTCATCGCGCCGGATCACGAAGGAGAGATCAGCGGCCGTACGGAAGGCCCAGGCGCCGTCCACCTGCACGAGATTGACGCCACGCATCGCGTAATCGGCCTTGAGCTTCTGCATAATGGCTGGAATATCGATGCCACGCGCCACGCGCTCAGCAATGAAAGCCTCGGAAACCGGCTGCGCCGAGGCGAAAACCAACGCTTCGGCGATGCGTTCAGCCTCGCTCACCAGACGATCGTCCACATCGGGCGTCTCCGCCTCGTGCCCCACATGCTGCTGCTCGTCGTCCGGTTCCGTCACGCGTTCCCTGCCCTATTCCGCTGCTTCCAGTGACGAATGCTTCGGCCCGCGCCGCATGTAAAGCGGCTGAAACGCGCCTTCCTGACGAATTTCGAGCTGCCCCTCGCGCACCAGTTCGAGCGAAGCTGCGAAAGCGCTGGCGATCGCCGTCGCCCGCTCGCTTGAAGTCGTCATATAGCTCAGCAGATAATGCTCCAGAGCCGTCCAATCGGTGATTTCGCCGATCATGCGATCAAGGATGACGCGGGCATCGGCGAGCGACCAGACACGGCGCTTCTCGATCGTCACTTGGGTTACGGCCTGGCGCTGGCGCAGGCTGGCATAGGCGGTCAGGAGATCATAAAGGCTGGCATCGAAGGCCGATTGGCGGCGATCCGGAATATGCTCCGGCGCGCCACGCGCGAAGATATCGCGGCCGAGACGGTTGCGATTGACGAGATCGGTTGCGGCATCGCGCATGGCCTCGAGGCGCTTCAGGCGGAAGGCAAGCGTTGCCGCCATCTCCTCGCCCGTCGGCCCGTCTTCCTTGCTCTGCTGCGGGATGAGCAGCTTGGATTTCAAGTAGGCGAGCCATGCGGCCATGACGAGATAATCGGCAGCAAGCTCTATACGGATGCGCCGGGCGCTGTCGATGAACTGAAGATATTGCTCGGCAAGCGCCAGAACGGAGATTCGGGAAAGGTCGACTTTCTGGGTGCGCGCCAAATGCAGCAGTAGATCGAGCGGTCCCTCAAAGCCGGCAAGATCGACGACAAGCGACGGTTCGTGCGAGCCGCGCTGTGCCTCGCCTTCCTGCCAGAGCTTGTCCATCGGTGTTGCCGCCTGCTGAAGCTTGTCCGTGCTGCCGCTCACTCTGTCACCCGTCTGTTCCTCGAAGTCCGGCTCTACGCTACGGCGAAGATCGCGTCGAATTCCGCCCGAATGGAGGCTTCATCGGCACCATCATTTCTGCCGAAAGCCGCTTCGACCGCCTTGGCCCTTGCCAGCGATGCACCCGCCAGCGCGGGAACATTGCGAACCACCTGCTGCATCTCGTCCATGACGCCATTGCAGTGCAGCACGATATCGCATCCGCCCGCAACAATATTTGCTGCGCGCTCGCCGATCGTGCCCTTCAGCGCATTCATCGAGGTATCGTCCGACAGGAGCAGCCCCTGGAAACCGATATAGCCGCGGATGATCTCCTCGTTCACCTTGCGCGACGTCGTGGCCGGATTCTCCGGATCGATATCGGTGAAGACGACGTGGCACGTCATCGCCATCAGCTCATGCTTGAGAGCCACGAAAGGCGCGAAATCATGCGCCTCCAGTTCTGCGCGCGGAACCGAGACGACGGGTAGCTCGTGATGCGAATCGGCAAAGCCGCGGCCGTGGCCGGGCATATGCTTCATCACGGGCAGCACGCCGCCGGCTTTCAGACCTTCCGCGGCGGCACGCCCCATCTCCGTCACCGTCCCCGGATCGGAGCCATAGGCGCGATTGCCGATGACGTTGCTCGATCCCTCCACAGGCACGTCGAGCACCGGCAGACAATCGACATTGATACCGAACTTCAGCAAATCGAAGGCGTGGAGCCGCGACATCAGCCATGCGGCGCGTCGGCCTCGTTCGCGATCCTGACGATAGATATCGCCGAGTGCCTGCCCCGAGGGATAATGTTGCAGGATCGGTGGACGGATGCGCTGCACCCTGCCGCCTTCCTGATCGATGAAAACCGGTGCATCGCGCCCGACGCTATCACGAAGAGACGCAACGAGATCGGCGATCTGCGCCGGCTCGGAAATATTGCGTCCGAACAGGATAAAGCCCCAGGGCTGCTCCCCTTGATAAAAGGATCGCTCTTCGGGGGTGATGGTGTGGCCGCTACAGCCGAGGATCATGGATTTCGATTCGGTCATATCCGAATCATAAGGCTTGCGCCGGGAAATGCGAGTGACGTCAAGCGGAGATGCACAGGAACAGCGCGCTCCAAACGAAAACGGCGAGCCGATGCTCGCCATTTTCCAAGTTTCCTATCTGATTTTACTTCGAAATCAGGCAGGTGCCGCCGGCGGCGCGATAGCGCGTGCAGATGGCAGCGGCATCATCCTTCGAGCCGGCGACGACGCGGACGCGATAGTATGTGCCCTTGCCGGCGATATCGGCCTTGCGAATCTCCAGAGGATGGTTGCCGATGACGCTGGCGAACTTGACCTTGAGGTTTGCCTGCGACTTCTGCGCGTCGGCCTCGGTCGGCAGGGATGCGATCTGCACACCGTAAGCGCCACCGCCTGCAGCGGAGGTGGCCGCCGGAGTTGCAGTCGCCGAGCTAGCAGATGCGACCTGCTTCGGCTGGGCCTTGGGCTGAGCTTGAGCCTGGGCCTCCTGGGCCGGAGCAGCCGTATTCGCCTTGGCGGCGGGCTCCGGGCGTGCCGTCGGGACCGGGTTCGTCTTGACAACGCGGATCGGCGTGCTCTCGGCGCTGGCGGCATCGGTATTATCCGACTGGGCTGCCGTCGGGGCATTTGCTGGAGACGGGCGCGAACTGGTGGATGCGACCGGATTATTCGCCGGCTTGGCGGCTGCAGTCGTCGTATCGGCAACCGGCTCGTCGCGCGGCACCAGTGAACCATCCGCCTTGACGATCATCGTACGCACCTTGCGCGGCGAGACCGACGGAACCTGTTCGTCGTTGTTGGCGGCGACATTGGTGTTGCCGCCATTCTGGTTCGGCAGCAGGCGTGGATCTTCGGTTTCACCGACTGGCGTCGGCGTGACCTGATCGCCGCTGCCGTCATCCGGAGATACGGCTTCGGGAATCAGCGTCTTCTGGACGACATCGACAGGCTGCTCGTTGGAGGAGACAAGCTCCTTCTGCTTCGGCGCCGCTGTGCTGTCGCCGGCAACGCGGTCGTAGACGGCCTTGTCCTGATTCGGAACGACGGTGCCGCCTGGATTTTCCGGAGCGACCTTTACCGGATCGCTGTCGGCTGCAATCACGCGCGGCTCACCCGAGAAGCTGGAGATCGGCGCGCCGTGACGGATCCAGCTGTAGGCGCCGTAAGCACCGACGCCAAGAACCACGATGACAGCGGCAGTCGTCACCATTCCACGAACGGAGCGAACCGGGCGACGGTTGGCCGCAGGGTTCAGCGTCATCCTGGCGACATTCTCGACAGGCGTCGCGGCTTCGCGATAGCTGCGGCGGAAGTCCTCTTCCAGCGCGCGCTCGAACTCGTCGAACTCTTCGATCGGCTGCTTTGCGACGGGCACGGCAGGCTGGGCAGCCGTATTCTTCGACCAGGAAGCGGCGGCGGCACCGCCAAGTGCGGCCGCAACAGCCGGCTTGATCGACTCAGGTGCTGCTTCCCTGGCCGGAGTACCGAGCAGGCTCGCCATTTCCGAATCGAGATCGAAATCAAATTCCGACGGCACCGCGATTGGCTCCTCCGGCTCGATTGCCGGCAGATGCGGAACATGGGAACCCTCGAAGGTTTCGACACGCTCCTCCGTCTCGGCGATTTCCGTCGGATCAAACGGCAGTGGCTGATCGGCTTCGAATACCGGCGCGGCCGTAGTCGCTGCAGGCGCAACATTTACGGCAGACGTTTGGATAGGCTGCACGGGTTGGGGCGCTGCGGCGGCAAATACCGGAGCGGCAGGCGCAGGCGCAACGGGCGTTGCTCGGGAAAGGGCCGGCTCCGCCATCGGAGCGGCGGGAGCCGACTGCCGTGCGGCAGAAGACTTATCGGCCTCAGCGAAATCGAGACCAGCAAGTTCCATCTCGATATCGGCCAGATCGAATTCGAAGTCCTGATCGGTGAAGGGATCTTCCGCACCGAAGGTAATCGGCTTTGCCTCTTCGCGCTGCGCTACAGGGGCCGGAGCGACCGGCAGTTCCGCAAGCTCCGAGAAGGAGGCGCTGAAATCTTCGAAAGCTGGCTCTTCCTTGGCAACCGGCGCATCGGTCTTGGATGGAACCGGATAGCGATTCACATCGGCCAGGAGGGCATCGATCTCAGCCGAAAGTGCGGCCGGATCGGCCTTGACCACCTTTGGCGGCTCGGGCGCATGAAAGACGGCCGGAGCCGGCTGGGATACGGCAGGCTGAGAGACCGGTTCCGGAGCGCGCGCACGCTCCACAGGGTCGAACGCCTCGAAATCGACAGCGCCATCGAACAGCGCTTCATCGGAAGCGGCCATCGGTGTGGAGACTGCAGCCGGCGTGAATTGCTCACGCGGGGCAGCCGGGGTTGCCAGCGTAAAGTTGGCAAGCGGCAGCCTTATGGTGGCGGCAGCGGATTGCGGCGTCGGCTTCAGCACCGGACCAGCCGGTTGCGGCTGGACGGACACGGGCTTTTGGGCCGGCTGCAAAACCGGCGCGATCGACATTTCGAGCTCGTCGATCAGATCGCGAGCACCGATCGTCGGCTTTATCGGAGCCACCGGCTGCGGCACAGGCTCTTCGAACTTCGGCTCTTCGAACTTGGGTTCAGCCTGTACCGGCTCAGCTGGAAGAGCTGCCTGCTCATGGCTCGGCGGCGATACCTGCTCCGCCGGAGCCGAAATGTCATTTGCCGGACTCATTCGCGGCGTATCGTACCGCTCGAATTCGCGAAGAAGCTCGTCTTCGAGATTGAAGGCAGGATCCTGCCGTTGAACCGGAGCGTTCTCCTGAGCAGCGGGGCGCGGCTCGAAACCTACGATACGAGCAAGTTCCGCAAGCGGATCATCATCCGCAAAGAACTTGTCGTTTCCGCTTGCGCGATACGCGAACTGTTTTTCTGCCATCACCCGTTCCACTCGAAAACGCTTCAACAAATGCCAGCGTAATGTGGGTAAATGGTGACGTTTATCGCATTTCGTCCGGTGCAGCGGTCCCGGTTATACCAAGACCCGACTTCAAAACCGACGCGACAGCGTACACCAGCCCAAGTCTGGCAATGCTCAATTCTCGGTTCTTATCGTTAACAAAACGTAATTCCGGTAAATCTTTACCTTTATTCCAGTGTCCGTGGAAGGAACTGGCCAAATCGTAAAGATAAAAAGCGATGCGATGCGGCTCTTGAGACTGAGCTGCAGCTTCGATGATTCGCGGGAATTCCGCAATCTTCGCAACCAACTGCAATTCAGTAGGATCTGAGATCGCGCCGACGACAGCTTTCGACAGATCGAGCGAGGCTATATCGAGATCCGGGAAGGCTTCCCTGGCCTGACGGAAGACCGACATGCAGCGGGCATGAGCATACTGCACGTAGAAGACCGGATTGTCCTTCGATTGCTCGGTAACCTTGGCAAAATCGAAGTCCAGCGGCTCGGAATTCTTCCGGTAAAGCATCATGAAGCGCACCGAATCGCGGCCGACTTCATCGACGACTTCGCGCAGGGTGACGAAATCGCCCGAGCGCTTCGACATCTTCACCGGTTCACCATTCCGATACAGCTTGACGAGCTGGCACAGAAGCACCGTCAGCTTCGCAGCGCCATCGGAAACGCCGCGGGCCACCGCCTCCAGCCGCTTGACGTAGCCGCCATGGTCGGCGCCGAGAATGTAGATCATCTCGTTGAAGCCGCGGTCGAACTTGTTCTTGAAGTAAGCAACGTCGGCGGCAAAGTAAGTATAGGAACCATCGGACTTGATCAGCGGACGGTCGATATCGTCACCCACCTCGGTCGAGCGGAAGAGCGTCTGCTCGCGATCTTCCCAGTCTTCCGGCAGCTGTCCCTTCGGCGGCGGCAGCGCGCCCTTGTAGACATAGCCCTTGAACGTCAGATCGTTGATCGCGGTGCGGATCAGTGCCGCACCATTGGCATGCAGGGTGCGCTCGGAGAAGAATACGTCGTGATGGACGTTCAGCGCCTCCAGGTCTTCCCTGATCATTGCCATCATTGCGTCGATGGCGCGATCCTTGACGATCGGGAGCCACTGCTCTTCCGGCATGCCGCGCAGCTTGGTGCCGAATTCCTTGGCAAGCGCTTCACCGACCGGAACGAGATAATCACCGGGATAAAGGCCCGGGGGTATCTCGCCGACCTGCTCGCCCAGCGCCTCGCGATAGCGAATAAAGACGGAGCGTGCGAGCACGTCGATCTGCGAGCCGGCATCGTTGATGTAATATTCCTTGGTGACCTCATAGCCGGAGAAGGCCAGCAGGTTTGCCAGCGCATCGCCGACGACGGCGCCGCGGCAGTGGCCGACATGCATCGGCCCGGTCGGGTTGGCCGAAACATATTCGACATTGACCTTCTGCCCCTCGCCGAGCTTGGAACGGCCGAATTTTTCGCCTTCCGCGATCATCGTGGACAGCAGCCGCTGCCAATAGCCGACCGAAAGACGGAGATTGATGAAGCCGGGGCCGGCCACCGAAACCTCGGCGACATCAGCGTCTTCCTTCAGCTTGGCGACGATGATTTCGGCAAGCGCACGCGGATTCGTGCCAAGCGGCTTGGACAGAACCATGGCCGCATTGGTGGCAACATCGCCGTGAGTGGCATCGCGCGGCGGCTCCACGCCGATACGTCCGAAATCGAGCTCAGATCGCTTTTCTCGTACAATATCAATTTGTTCGAGAGCGTTCTTAATTCTTACTTCGAAGTCGGTGAAAAGGTTCATCATATCGTCCATGCATTAGCTTCGCGAGCCGCTATCGGCCCGACGCCGCCGCTGCCTACCGCAAATCGGGAGTCTGGTCAAACAGGCGCTTGTGGGCGCTGATGGCGTAGGTGTCCGTCATACCGGCGAGATAGTCTCCGACATGCCTTGCCTTGGGGGCGATCGCCAATCCGGCAATATGATCGACCCAGTAATGGCTCTGCATCTCCCTGGGATTTTCCATATAGGCGCGGAAAAGGTCCGTGACGATCTGCGCCGCGCCGGCACGGATGCGCATGATGTCGGGATGACGGTAGATGCGCTTGAACAGCATCTGCTTGATCAGCTTGTCGGTTTCGGCCATCTCGGGCGAGAAGGTCGCGATGATCCGCCCGGCAGCCCGAATGTCGGCCACATTGCGGGGCTTGATTTCAGCGAGCGCCTGCTGCGAAACGGCGATCACATCCTCCACCATGCGGGTGATCTGCCGGCGCATGATTTCGTTCGTGAAGCGGCTCGCCTCCAGATGCGGATAACGTGCCCTCACCTCGGTCATCAGCTTGGCAAGAAACGGCACCTCCTCCAGCATGTCGAACGTCAGATAGCCGGAGCGCAAGCCGTCATCGATGTCGTGCGTATTGTAGGCGATGTCATCCGCGATCGCGGCAACCTGCGCTTCAAGGCTGGCATAGGAGGCGATTTCGAGATCGTGGATCTCGCAATAATCGAGGATCGGCCGCGGCACCGGACCTTGGATGCCCTTGCCATCAGGCGTCATCAGCGGTCCATTGTGCTTCACCAGGCCCTCAAGCGTTTCCCAGGTGAGGTTGAGCCCGTCAAAATCAGCATAACGGCGCTCGAGCTTGGTGACGATGCGCAGGGATTGGGCGTTGTGATCGAAGCCGCCATAGGGCAGCAGCACCTCGTGCAGTGCATCCTCGCCCGTATGACCGAAAGGCGTGTGGCCGAAATCGTGGACAAGTGCCACCCCCTCCGCCAGATCCTCATCCAGCTTCAGGGCTCGCGCCAGGGCGCGGGCGATCTGCGCCACCTCGATCGTATGCGTGAGCCGAGTGCGGTAGTGGTCGCCATCCTGAGCGATGAAGACCTGCGTCTTATGCTTCAACCGCCGGAAGGCGGTCGCATGGACGATCCGGTCGCGGTCGCGCTGGAATTCGGAACGTGTCGGGCTCGACCCTTCTTCGTAGAGCCGTCCGCGCGATTCCCAGGGATTCGTTGCATAGGCTGCCTTTTCCCCGTACCCGAAACCCAATGCATGCGTATCAATCGTCATTATCAATCCATTTCCGGCATTTGGCTACCGCACCGCCATCAGCGCGACAGTCGTTTCCCTGCAATCGGTCCCTGCCCGTGCCCGGCAATGCGGACATATGTCCGCTCTTCCTACATCCCGGCCCATTGACGCCGCTTTGCGGCCTTCATACCTATAGACAAGAAAACAGCAAAATGGCGTCTGGCTCAACCAGGAAACCATAGCTGTCGCCGGCCTGACTTTCATGTTAAAGGCTACGAATATCAGCCGTTTGAAAGTTCGACGGCTTAATGGTTCTCTCCGGATCTTGACCCCGGCAGGAGGAAGATATGACTGAGACAAGTGTTACCCTATCGGATGCCGCGGCCAAGCGAATCGCTGCTATCGTCGGCGCGGATGCCGGAAAGCGCGCTCTTCGCGTCGCTGTCGAAGGCGGCGGCTGTTCGGGTTTTTCCTATAAATTCGATCTCGTCGAAGGCCCCGAAGCTGACGACATCATTGTCGAAAAGAACAATGCGACCGTCCTGATCGACCAGCTGTCGCTGGTCTATATGGCAGGCTCGGAGATCGATTTTGTCGACAATCTTCTCGGCCAATCCTTTCAGATCAAGAATCCGAATGCGGTCGCAAGTTGCGGCTGCGGCACAAGTTTTGCCATCTGATCCTCACTCAGCTTTTCCACAATTTGATGACCGACCGGGAGCCTTCGCTCCGGGCCGGTTTTCACATGGGCTGTAGTCAAGCCGGCCGGCTGCGGATACAACAGGGCGAAGCAAAGGAATGAGCCGCCCATGAAAATCGCCACTTGGAACATCAACGGCGTCAAAGCGCGTATCGAGAACCTCTGCCAGTGGCTGAAGGACTCGAACCCGGACATCGTCTGCCTGCAGGAGATCAAGACCGTCGATGAAGGATTTCCCAGGCTGGAGATCGAGGCGCTCGGCTATCATGTCGAAACGCATGGGCAAAAGGGCTTCAACGGCGTTGCGATTCTCTCGAAGACCAAGCCGGATGAGGTGACGCGCGGCTTGCCGGGGGACGATAGCGACGAACAGGCTCGCTTCATCGAAGCGGTGTTCTCCGTCGAAGGACACGGTGCCTTGCGGGTGTGCTGCCTTTATCTGCCGAACGGCAATCCGGTCGATACGGAAAAATACCCCTACAAGCTCGCCTGGATGGAGCGCCTGCGCAAATTCGCCCTGGAGCGCCTGGCTCTTGAAGAGCCCCTGATACTCGCCGGCGACTACAACGTCATCCCCGAGCCGCATGATTGTTTCGACCCCAAGGTCTGGGAAAGCGACGCACTCTTCCTGCCGCAGACGCGTCAGGCTTTCCGCCAGCTCGAACATCTCGGCTTCACCGATGCCGTACGTGCGACGACGGACGCGATCAAGCTTTACTCATTCTGGGATTACCAGGCCGGCGCCTGGCCAAAAAACAACGGTATCCGCATCGATCACCTGATGCTGTCACCAGAGGCGACCGATCGCCTCACCGGAACGGCAATCGAGAAGCATGTGCGCGCCTGGGAAAAACCTTCCGACCACGTTCCCGTCGTCGCTCACCTGGATTTCAGCAATTAAGCTTCAATCCCGATCGGGAAAAGCCACCCGTCTGTTCCGGACGGAAGCCCGGCGCGATGCCAATCAATCGGGGCCTGCGACATCGAGCTGATGAGCCATGGAAACGGCCACGCGGCGGTCGTTCTCATTGGCGATGGAGAAGGCCTGCTCCTGCATGTCTTCCATCCAGCTGCAGTCCTTCGGCTTGCACTTGTCGAGTGCCGCCGTCATGAAGGCCAGACCGCGAATGGATTGCCCCTCCTGGAACAGGAGATTGCCAAAAACGGCCATGGCGCCCGGATGACCGCTTTTGCGCGCCTGGTTCAGCCATTTCTTGGCCTGCTGAACGTTGGTGGCGCCGCCCTCGCCTGATAGCATCATCTGCGCCAGCTGGAACTGCGCCTCCGGCACGCCGAAGGTGGATGCCACCTGGAAATAAAGCTGGCGGGACTGATTGAGGTCGATCTTTACGGGGCTGTTGGGAATGCCGCTTTTGTAGTAGCTCGCAAGCGCCAGCAGCGCGTTGATGAAGAAACCGGTGTCTTCCGAACCTGGCTCCACGCCCTGCTGGGCGATCTCGCTATAGATCTTGAAAGCTTCGAAATCGTTCTGCGTCACGCCATCGCCATCGGCATACATGTTGGCGAGAGCCCAGCGGGAGCCTGTATGACCCTTTTCGGCGGCATACCGATAGGCTTCGACCGCCTCTTCCTTCTGCCCGTTCTTATAGGCCTTGAAGCCGAATTTGAAGAGATCGAACGGACCCGATTCCTTGGTGACGCCGGCATTGATGTCGAATGCTTCGGCTTGCCCTGCCAGCACCACCGCAGTGGCAAGAGACAGGCTGAGCATCATAACTCTCGCTGATATGAACTCGGACTTAAACATAACAGTCGATTTCTTTCGCTCCATTCGGACCTGTTACGGCGCTTTCACAAACGCCGCCAGTTTCACGAATGTTTTCCCTGATGGCGCACGAGACCGGATCGTCCTTCGAGAGGGCGGCTCCTGTGGCGTCCAACCGATGCTGTTTGCCACATTTGCGAGCATAGCTTGCAATTATGTCCAAACCAGCATTTGTCCGGCCGCGATCACGTCCCGCCGCCGAAGCAGCGTTCGCAATCGTCTTCCGATAATGGAAATCAAAGATCGTTCGGCTGACGACTTCCCTTGGCAGACAACGATTTTTCCCCCGTGTCGGAAGCATCATGGCTCCGATCCCAGATTTTTGCTTATGCCAAAGTGGAAGTTCACCCATCAACCGCTTACGCACTTTCTATAAGGCTTGCCCCTATGCCTGCGTAATCGCTGCTCCCCATTTGTGGCGGGAAATGGACAAATTGTAATCTCATCACGTAGCTGCAATGTCTTGAAATAGAGTGTTGCTAATTCGTCACAAAAATTTAATCGGACTTGAGATTTCTTTAACCATAAATCAGGCAGAAGGCCCGGTTTACGCTCCACTTTTCCCGATCCTATAAAAAACGTCGCGAAACCCGTAAGAGCTCGCGACGTCGACAATAGAGTGAAGGAACTCTCATAGGCTCCTTCAATTCAGCGGCTTGTCATCAGAAGCTGACTTTCACCGATGTCTGAAGAGCAGCGACCAAGTCATTGCCGTAGCTGTAGGTCGCATCGTTGCCATAGACGACACCGCCACGCGTGACCGGTCCGGACTTGCCTGATGTCATGAGGCCGAGAGCGCCGCCGAAATTGAACTGAACATGCTCGGTCGGCTTGTAGGCCACGCCCGCGCCGAGGGTCCACGTATCGGAATTCATGCCATAGCCGTCGCTCGTGCCGCGATCCCAGGTCAGGCTTACGGCACCGCTCCACTTGTCGTTGAACTTGTGTCCGACACCGCCGGTGATCGTCCAGCCGTCTTTGAACAGCAAGTCGAGCGAGGTCAGCTCGGTCGGACCGTTGGCCCTGCAGGATATGCTGCGGGTGGAGCTGGGGCAGAGTGCAATACTCTGCAGGATGCTCCAGTTCGTCCACTTGACCGAGCCGAAGGCGAGCCAGTCAGGCGCGATACCGGTCTGTACCTTCCATTCCAGGGAATCGGGAGCATCGGCTGAGCCGAAAACCGATGTCAGCTTGCCACCGAAACCCGGGACGACAGGCGGCGGCACTTCGGTCAGGTCAACGCTACCCTTCAGGTTGTCGTATTTGACCCGGCTATTGTAGACGAGGCTCGTACGGAAGGCATATTCCGGAATTTCGTAGGCGATACCGGCGCGCCAGCCCCAGCCGTGACCATCGATGTCAAGCGAACCCATGCCATTGTAAATGGCAGAAATCAGAGCCGGAGTGGCGTAAACGAGGCGCGACTTGTAGCCGCTGACTTCCTGATAGAAACCGCCGCCGATCAGCCGCAGTTGCCCCGGACCCGCATCGAACTTGTACGAGCAGGTGGCTGAATAGTTGTTCGTTCGAACCTTGACTTCGGTTTCATTATTGGCGCCGGCCCAATTTGCACCTTCGTTGAGGTGGCCGCCGAAAGGCTGCGAATAGTCGGCCATGCAGTCGAGATCATCGGTGATGCCGATCTTGAAGGCAGCATAGGGAATGGCGTAATTTTCCGATGCATCCGTCGAACGGCTGCGGTTATTGAGATTGCCATCGGCTGGATTGATGTCCTTGGCATTCTTCAGCTTGCGGTCGGGCATGACGTAAGTAACACCGGACTCGAACACATAGCGGCCCTTGTCGAAGAGCAGATCGATGTCGTAGCCGCCACGATCAAGGCCGCCCGCAAAGGCAGCACCGGCAAAAGACGAGCTGATAACGAGTGTAAATGCGCTCCTCAGCGCAACAGAAAATGCCATTGTATCTCCCCCACATGTGCATTCAGTGGCTTGATTGTTGCGATGATCGCGTAAATTGGCAATGTGGCGCATAAGAGCACAGGTCATGTAAGAGAGTGATTGATTTACGTAAGAAAACGAACCCCGCCTCTGAAAATCTATCAGTGTAGGTAATTTTTTCTTTCGAAATAGCATTTTCGGCCCCTGATAGATTCTCATTCTTCACCGCAACAATTCTGTTACAATATGACAACAGTTTTGCTTTTCGAGCGTATCCAACAGCTTCAGGGGTAGTCTGTTTCGCCTGTGCGAAACTGGCGGCGGATCTGGGGCATAGATCCGGTTCATTCCATCGAATCGAGGCAATAGAAAAAAGGCACGCGGCGAATACCGCATGCCTTTTTCGATTCTTCGATCTCTGTTTCCTAACGCGACGCCGATGTCTCAGCTTCGATTGCGACGCTTTTCACATTTGGTCGCACATCCGCCTTTGAGCGAAAACATTGGTTTGTGCGAATGCCTCTCAGCCGGCTTCGCTTACCCGGGCCAGCGCCACCTTGAGGCTCGCCTGTTGCCCCTCGAGTTCGCCGAGGCGCTCGCGCTCGGCGGCGACGACGTCCGGATTCGCGTTCGCGACGAACTTCTCGTTCGAAAGCTTGCCGTTGATGCGCGCGATCTCCTGGTCGTTCTTGGCGATCGCCTTTTCGAGACGCGCCTTTTCGGCCGAGAGATCGATGAGGCTGCCGAGCGGCAGGCAGATGGTCGCCTCGCCGATGACGATCTGAGCAGCGCCCTTGGGTGCGGTATCGGCTAGCGAAACCGATTCCACGCGCGCCAACCGCTTGATGGCGGCGTCATGACGGAACAGGCGCTCGCGCGTCAGGCTATTGGCATCGACAACGACCAGCGGCGCCGTTGCAGCCGGCGGCACGTTCATTTCCGAACGCACGGAGCGAATGCCGGAGACCAGATCGATCAGCCAATTGATTTCATCGGCGGCGACGTTGTCGGCATAGGACGGCGCCGGCCAATCCGCATGGCAGATCAGGCCGTCGCGTTCCCTGCCCTCGCCCGCCGTATGAGCCCAGAGCTCCTCGGTCATGAAGGGCATGAATGGATGCAGCAGCTTGTAGGTCTCTTCGAGCACATAGGCAGCACAAGATTGTGCCTCCGCCTTGGCGCCTTCATCTTCGCCATTGAAGATCGGCTTCAACAGCTCGAGATACCAATCGCAGAACTGGTTCCAGATGAAGCGATAGAGCGCGCCTGCCGCATCATTGAAGCGGAAGCTTTCCAGCGCCTCGGTCACGTCACGCTCCGCGCGCGCCAGTTCCGTCAGGATCCAGCGGTTGACGGTGAGCTCTGCGGCTTCCGGCACGAAATGCGGGTCGCTCTTGGCGCCGTTCATTTCGGCAAAGCGCGTCGCGTTCCAAAGCTTGGTGCCGAAATTGCGGTAGCCGGCGATGCGGGCAGGATCGAGCTTCACGTCGCGACCCTGCGCCGCCATGATCGCCAGCGTGAAACGCAGTGAATCGGCGCCGTACTGATCGATCAGCTCAAGAGGATCGATGACGTTGCCCTTGGACTTCGACATCTTCTGCCCGTTCTTGTCGCGCACCAGGGCGTGGACATAGACCGTATTGAACGGCTCGACAGGCTCACCACCCTCGTCCTTCATGAAGTGAAGGCTCATCATCATCATGCGGGCAACCCAGAAGAAGATGATATCGAAGCCGGTGACGAGGACGTTCGTCGGATAGTAGCGAGCCAATTCCGGCGTCTCATCCGGCCAGCCGAGCGTCGAGAAAGGCCAAAGCGCCGACGAGAACCAGGTGTCGAGCACGTCTTCGTCGCGCGTCAGGATTTCGCCCGGCTTGAAGTTCTCTAACAGGTCCTCGACATAGGCCTTCATCGGCCCTTCATGCGACAGATAATGCTGGATCGCAGCCTGCAGTGCCTCTTCCTCGGTCTTTTCGACGAAGACCTGGCCATCGGGTCCGTACCAGGCCGGAATCTGATGGCCCCACCACAGCTGACGGGAAACGCACCATGGCTGGATGTTTTCCATCCAGTCGTAATAGGTCTTATCCCAGCTTTTCGGAACGAGCTTCGTGCGCCCTTCGCGGACCGAGGCGATCGCCGGTTCGGCGAGCGTCTTGGCGTCGACATACCACTGTTCCGTCAGGCGCGGCTCGATCGGCACGCCGCCACGGTCGCCATGCGGAACCATGTGCTTGTGCGGCTCGATTTTGTCCAGCAGGCCCGATTCTTCGAAAATGCGGACGATGATCTTGCGCGCCTCGAAGCGATCCTTGCCTTCCAGCTCGTCCCAGGCCCCGTGCAGGGCTGCAGGGTTGTCGAGACCTTCAAGGAAATCCTCGTTGTCCTTGATGGTGATGGTCGCTTCCGGCGTCAGAATGTTGACAACGCGCAGGCCGCGGCGCTTGCCGACGTCGAAGTCGTTGAAATCATGCGCAGGCGTCATCTTGACCGCCCCCGTTCCGGCCGTCGGATCCGGATATTCGTCGGCAACGATCGGGATGCGGCGACCGACGATCGGCAGGACGACATGCTTGCCGACGAGCGGCTTGTAGCGCTCATCTTCCGGATTAACGGCAACGCCGGTATCGCCGAGCATGGTTTCGGGACGGGTGGTGGCGACGACGAGATAATCGCGCGTTTCCCACTCCGTCGGCTTGCCCTTTTCATCGAAGGCGATCGGATGCTGATAGGTGACGCCCGGTTCCAGCGGATAACGCAGGTACCAGAGATTGCCGTTGACCTCGTGCTGCTCGACTTCGATGTCCGAAATCGCGGTCAGCATCTTCGGATCCCAGTTGACCAGCCGCTTGTCGCGATAGATCAGACCTTCCTTGTAGAGCGTGACGAAGACTTCGAGAACGGCCTTAGACAGTCCCTCGTCCATCGTGAAGCGCTCGCGCGACCAGTCGCAGGAAGCGCCGAGGCGCTTCAGCTGGTTGAAGATCAACCCGCCGGACTCGTCCTTCCACTCCCAGACCTTCTGAATGAAGGCTTCGCGTCCCATCTTGTGGCGATCCGGCTGCTGCCGTTCGGCGAGACGGCGTTCGACGACCATCTGCGTGGCGATGCCGGCATGGTCCATGCCCGGCTGCCAGAGAACGTCCTTGCCGCGCATGCGCTCGAACCGCACCATGATGTCCTGCAGCGTGTTGTTCAGCGCATGGCCCATGTGCAGCGAACCGGTCACGTTCGGCGGCGGTATGACGATCGTGAAGGTTTCCGCGCCGGGCTTGGCGTTCGCGCCGGCGCGAAAGGCGTCGGCCTCATCCCATTTTTGGGCGATCTTCGGTTCGACGGTGGCGGAATCATATGTTTTGTCGAGCATTTTAGGACCGGATCTAGAGGACTGGGTGATGCGGGTTGTAAATAGGATGGCCGTGGGCAAGTCAATAAAAAAGCCGCCCCGGAGCCCGGAGCGGCGGATCGGCTACCCGAAGCTCAGGCTTGTCAGCGGCGCGAACCGCGGGCCACTCGTTCGATTTCCTCACGCACGAGGCGCTCCACAAGGGTCGGCAAGTTATCGTCGAGCCATTCCTGCAGCATGGGTCGCAGCATCTCCTGGGCAAGCTCGTCAAGGGAGCGGCGCGGACCGCCATCGACGATGGCAGCCAACTCCTCGAACGAGCGGGAAACCTGTGCGCCGGCCGCTTCCGACAGCAGTGGCGACACAGACACGGCCTGGGCCGACGACAGAGGCGCTTCCACTTCCGTGGCAACGGCTGGTTCCGGCGCCTCAAAAATAGGTGCCTCGGCCTGAGGCGCCGTAGAAGCAGCCATTGGCCTCCGCGCTTCCATCTCAGGTTCACCCTCGGCCACCGCCCGCAAAACAGGCTGAACAACCGGTGCGGCAACATCTGCAATGGCCTGCCTCAGAGGGACATCGGCGATCGGCTCGACATGCACCTCGGCAAGGCGTGCGGCTATGGCCGGCGGCAGCTCGCGCGGCTCCCGCCCGGCATTCAGTAAGGCGGCGGTATTGCGTTCGGAGGCAGCGCGCACGCGCGCGGCAACATCGGCCAGCGACAGACCGCGGCCCGCACCTTCCGGTTCGACAGCGGGCACCTGCGAATTTGCCGCAACGAAACGCGGATCCTGCTCGGCAGCGCGTGCGCGATCGGCGGCGGCGAATTCTTCATCCACAGTCAATTGAATGTCGTCGTCACGCATGCCGGAAGCGGCAAAATGCGTCATGGGGGTCGGCTTGGCACCTACGGGTTCGTTGCTTTCGATGATCCTGCGGATCGACGCCAGAATTTCTTCCATGGACGGTTCACGCACTACATTTGGCTGAGCCATATTCATCCCCGTTTTCCCATATTCGACGACCGGAAACTCGCACCATAAACTCGCCAGGCGGCACCCGAATCAGGGCCACCCTAGATGACTGTCTTCGGGAACAAAATCACCTGAAAAGCACTAAACCCGGTGATGCACAGTTTTGTTACGATCACGACGAATCGCTCTGCTAAGCGTGATTCTGCCACAAGGCGCGACAATAAAAAACAGGCACCCGAAGGCGCCTGTCGCAAGCTCAATCATCGTACCTTCAGGAAATCAGAAGACGAATTCCTTGGCCTTGGCAAAGCCCGGCAGCGGCTTGATCGAGGCGTTGAAGAAGACGTTTTCCGAGAACGCACCGCGTTCGCGCATGAAAACGGTCGCGCGCGCGGCATGGCCATAGCCGATAACGGTGATAAGGCGGCCATCTTCGCCGAGCTGGTCGAGCAGGCCCTGCGGCAATTGTTCGATCGAACCGTTGAGGAAAATCACATCATAGGGTGCATCGGCGGCATGACCCTTTTCAAGGTCACCGCCAACGACGGTCACATTGTCGTAGCCAAGCGCGGCGAGATTGGCCTTCGCCTGAGCCGCGAGCTCCTCGTTGGATTCAAGCGCGATAACCTTGCCGGCGAGAAGTGACAGGACGGCGGACACGTAACCCGTGCCGCAGCCGACATCGAGAACCTTGTCATCCTTAGTAATGGCGCCGAGCTGCAGCAGCTTTGCGAGCGGCGAGGCTTCCATCAGGAAACGGCCAGGAGCGACCTCGATATCGCAATCGACATAGGCCAGGAGCTTCGACTTCTCCGGCACGAAATTTTCGCGCGACACGGCGAAAAATGCATTCAACACGGAATGGGAGGTGACATCCGTCGTCCGGATCTGGTTCTCGACCATCTTCACGCGCGCTGCTTCGAAATCCATCTTATCCTCTTGCGCCCTTGGTGCCAGACCGGGCTGGCTCTACTTTCTGTTACGCGTGTCTTAATCGCCTGACGCTGCGCTTTCAAGGCATTGCGGCAACAGCCGTGGAGATTCATGGCGAGGCGTCGCCGATGAACAACAATTGACATCCGCAAATACAAGTCAGCGCCGTGCATCCGGGATATGCGACATCTTACGGATCCGCCATGCTCCGGACCGGGACACTCGTTAGCAAAATGTTAACTTCGCGCGACCACGCTTCAATGCGTTGGACCCGTGTGGTGACCAATCGACCTTCCGGCCCGAAGCCATTCGGCCCAGATATGAAATTTGAATAGAAGGTGGCTGGGATGCCTGTTTCTCTCGTTCTTTTCGTCGTAACGTCGCTGCCGCTGGTGGTTTTTCTGGCCGCGAGTCTTTCCTCGATGATGTAGGTTTTCCGAATGAGGCTTTCGCTCTTCGCCGCAGCGCTTCTCCTTCTCCTGCCCCAAGTCGCGTTGAGCGAGGAAACATCAAGCGAGGATGAGGCGAAGGACAGAGCCCCGATCATCGGACATGTCGTTACCGGAAAGCAGCTCGACGAATGGTGCGAAGAGGACCGAACGCTCGCTTCGGTCTATATCCAGGGCATTCTCGATGAAGCCCAGCGAACGAAGAACCTGACGATCCGGGCCACGAAGCAGACGCCTAAGAACTCGTCGCGCTACGAGCGCTACCTTCAACAGTTCGTGGGCGCTTTCTGTCTGCCGCCCGAACTCAGCAATACAAAGGCAACGACGATAGCCTGCAAATGGATGGCGGAGCACTCCTGGCAACTGGAGCGGCCCGCCAGTTCTCTGATCGCACGCGCCTATAAATTCGCCTTTCCGTGCCTTGAGGAATAGGCCCGCCAGCAACGCTCAACGTCCCTCGTCCTATTTCCGTTGACAAATACTAAGCCAAACTTATAATTAGCGTGCTGAATTTGATTGACCTCTAGTCCAGCAAAAGGCGGCCCAGTTTTTTTCCCTAGACTGGACCGCTTTTGCTTTTGATGGATGCGAATTCACTGACACCGTCAGGCTGACGGCTTCGTCATAAACCCGAAATCCAAGATCACTCGACCGCAGGGAAACGCCATGCCCAGCCGCTAGAGTGAATGCTCCGGCCGCGATCTCGCTTGATCACAGTGTAGCGATCCTTTGCTCGAGGCCTTGATTAGCTGGATGGAACCGCCAAAATCATTACAGGCGGTGTATGCGAAGGAAAGCTCAGGGGCAACGATTGCCACAGCTGAAAACACAAAACGAAATCAGATATTTATAAATCCGTTTTGGAAGGGATGGAGGCCTCGCCCGGAATCGAACCGGGGTGCAAGGATTTGCAGTCCTCTGCGTAACCACTCCGCCACGAGGCCATCCGAAAGCAATTTGCGTTGTGGTGGCGCGGATTTAGAATGATCCAAAGAAAACCGCAAGAGGGTTCATTCCGAATCCCGCCCTTTTTTCATTCCGAAAAGATATTTGCTCACGCGGGCGAGCAAAATGCCGGCCCGGTCCTTTACGAGCGGCTCGGTTTCAGCGCCGCGGGACGCGCCCGATATAGACAATCAGAGGCGCCCTACCCGATCCTTCATTTGCATCGGCAAAGACCGGCTGCAACACGAGGCGCAACTGCCGACAACGGGCGAACCCGGATGCTCTGCCAATCGCCCCGAATTATCGCGAACCAACCGGGTTCGGGAGCAAAAGAACATCGCCGACTCGGGGGATCGCCACCCGTCTGGAGGTGCGGTCGATGCCAGCCCATTCAGGTAGGTTATAGGGACCTAAGGTAGATGCTAGAATTAGTACTACCGGTTTGTACGCCACCCACAGACCGGACAGTGCCGCGTCCGACGAGACTACGCCCCCAGTAATGTCGTCGGACGCACCACGGCCAGATAGCTGCAATCGCAACGAGGTGGAACGCCAGACGAGCTGCCATCTTCTCCGCTTTAGGATGATGTTCAGTTTTTCCGCCCGACAATTATTTCAACACTCATGGCTCGGTAAAATGTTTCGGGGTCACCGCCCTCATCGGGCCGCTGTCGACTCTAACGCGCGGAGACGTAAACGCTTTCTGGTTCGTGGAACAAAGCCTATTCAAGTGCGATTCAACGGCGTTGTGGCCGGGGAGGCTCCGCGATTTGCGTCATTTTTGCAACAGCGTCGGATTTCAAGTAGCACACATATAGTTCCATACCCTTAGTATCTTGCCAAATCACCGAAGCAGGTTCAGGAAATAGTTCGCGAGGCTTATTACTTCGCACCTACTGATAGGGAACATGAACGGGATGGGGTTGGGCACGTCGTTTTTCGGCGCGATATCTCATGCCCAATCAAGAAAGATTGGAGTTATTATGAACATCAAGAGCCTTCTTCTCGGCTCCGCTGCTGCGCTGGCAGCAGTATCCGGTGCTCACGCGGCTGATGCGATCGTAGCAGCTGAGCCGGAGCCGCTGGAATACGTCCGCATTTGCGACGCGTACGGTGCTGGCTACTTCTTCATCCCGGGCACCGAAACCTGCCTCAAGATCGGCGGCAAGGTACGTACCGAAGGTGAGTGGTACAACGCCTATAACCGTGACAGTCATCAGGGCACGCTGTGGCATACCCGCGCCGAACTGAACGTTGATACCGCAACCGACACCGAATACGGTCCGCTGAAGACCGAAACCATCGTTCGCTGGGACTGGAACGATGGCGGCTCCACCTCCACCAACCTGCTGTGGTCTTACATCAGCCTCGGCGGCTTTACGGTTGGTAAGAAGGACTCGCAGTACAACCTGTACATCGGCTACGCCGGCGACGTCATCAACGACGACGTGATCTATGACGGCCCGTACGAACTGAACCAGTTGACCTATGAATATGACGGCGGCAACGGCTTCTCGGCCGTAATCTCGCTTGAAGATTCCAACTCCGCTACGACCGGTTCGGCATCTTACGGCGCAAGCTGGTGGACGGATGACAGGCAGAACCACTACGCTCCTGACGTCGTTGCCGGTGCCGGCTTCAAATCCGGTGCATGGGGCTTCAAGGTCGTCGGCGGTTACGACTCGATCGTCGAAGAAGGCGCCATCAAGGCTCGCGTCGATGCTGACTTCGGCGCATTCACGGCCTTCTTGATGGGTGGTTGGAACACGGACGGCGACAAGCTCAACAAGTATGCCGGCACCAACCAGGACGTCTCCGCCTGCACGGCACCGAACGGTACCGTCAATGCATCGAAGTGCGGCTGGGGTGACTGGGCTGTCTGGGGCGGCGTTGGCGTTCCGGTCAATGACAAGCTGAAGTGGAACCTGCAGCTTGCTTACAGCGACTCGAAGATCTTCGAAGCAACCACGAACCTGAAGTTCAACCCGGTCAAGAACCTCCTGGTCGAGCCGGAACTGACTTACGTTCATTACGACTATGCCCACGACGACACCGTTTCGGGCATCCTGCGCTTCGAACGCAACTTCTAACCTGATCAGACTTGACCTCCGATCAGAGAAGGAAGGGGGCCGGCTTTCCCTGCCGCCCCCCTTTTTTACTGTAACACCTGCAATCAGCCGCTCCTCCTGCGATCAGTTCGGGTATCACAAGGATCTCCAGTCAACGAAAAGGGGAACCTAGTCGATGCCCTGGCGTTTAGCGATGAAAGGGACATGGCTGACTACAGGAGTTAGAATCTTGAAACACCACTTTGCTTCACTCGCCTTGAGCGTGACGCTGGCCACAGGCTCTGCGCTACCCGCCGCCCTCCCCGCGATGGCCGCGCCGCCGAGCAGTCCATCTATATCGCGCGCGTCGGATCTTATCCTTGTGCAAGAGCAAGGATCGCGCAGATGGGGCGATGACGACCGTCCCCGCTGGCGTGATCGCGACCGTCCCCACTGGCGTGATCGCGATCGCCGTTACTGGCATGGTGACCGCGGCTGGGATCGCCGCCGCCATTGGGATGACAGATGGCGGGACGACCGTCGCTATCATCATCGCCGCCATGGCGGCGTGATATTCGAGATTCGGCCTTAGTGCGGCCGGTTGCCTTATCGGAATGATACCTGCCAAGCTCACGTCGGATACAAGGTAGGCAGCGGGTCACTTCGAGGAATAACACAAACAATAAGGCCGCCACCGGAACTCCGGCGGCGGCCCTATTGTTTTAAGAGGAACTTGCGCCGGTTCCAAGCGTCTTGCGATCAGCGGCAGACGCGCACATGGCGGATAACCCAGCGTCCATGAACCTTGCGCTTTACCTTCTTCACATGGCAGTGATGATGATGGTGCTGATGGTAATGACGATGATGCATCGGAGCGGCCTCGGACGGCACGCTGAAGGCAAAGACCGACGCCACAGCTACTGCAGAAGCAAGAATCAGATTTTTCATGTCGAACCTCTAAAGCATTGGGGGACTATGCTGCGCGGATCGCGCATTATGTTCATGCGCCGCATCGCATTAACGACACATGAACATGCCCTCACATTCGCGAGAGCAACCATACCTTGAACTTATTTTTTCAGAAATACCACATATATCTGCCCGGAAGCCGGCTCCGCAGGCTCTCGCAGGTCGTTGATATCTCACGTTGGAACAATCCCTTTAGCCCGCTATCATTCGCGGTTGCCGCCGAGATAAGGTGCAGCGCAAGATGTTGTTATTGCACCGCAAAAACTTCAAATGAGGCGCGAGCCGTTTTTCAGCCACTCACCGAACGCAGGGGCAGCAGGCGCCGAATACGTTCATCCCGAAGATAGAGACCGCCCCACGCCATGATGCCGAGCAATAAACCGATAAGTTGTGGTGGAGAACCGATCTCTCCGAGACGCAAATGGGTGCAAATAGCACCGCCGAAGAACCCGGTCGTGAGGATAGCTCCAAGAACCGCGGTGCGCGGAATTGCGTAAAGAACAACACTGACGAGGATGATCAAACCCACCACCGTAGCCAGATTGGCGGGAAAGCCCGTCTCCGCCATCTGCGGGCCAATCAATGACGGCACAAAGAGATCGACAGCCGCATCGGCCGCCAATGCAAGAATAACGATCGCGCTCAGAATCCAGCCCAGCACCACCTCACCACGAAAGCTCGTATTCTCAGCCATTTTATCCCCAATCCGCCGAATCTGGCCGATATCCCCGAATTGCCCGCCGGCATTGGTGCCTGGCTGACAAGCCGCGGCAATCTGGCATGAATGGGAAAGACAGGTCAACGAGGATGCGGTGATCGAACCGAACGAGCCTCCGCGGAAATCACTACCGTGAGCCAGGTGCAATAAAACTGCAAAAATGCGCTGCTATAAGCCCAGCCGCATTGATCAGCCTTTAGAACCGCAAAAGCGGAACTAGATCCAACCGGGCGCTCCAGCGCCGTTATATACTTCAGTTCTGTGGAAAAAAGTGGCTCCCCGGGCCGGATTCGAACCGGCGACCTGTCGATTAACAGTCGAATGCTCTACCGCTGAGCTACCAGGGAATGCGCTTGGCGCGGTGTGAGCGGGGTAATACAAATGCTTTCCCGATTTGCCAAGCGGTTTTTTCAAAAAAAATGAATTCTCTTGCATTATTTCCTCCCGCCACCATTTCCTGTGGATGACCGATCAAAGCGAAACGACAGCAAATGCCGATCGGAATGGCCGGAAAACCCGCCGTTTTGGCATTGATCCCGCGACCCGCGAGCTGGTTTTCGGCTCCGTGAGAATCCCCCTGCCCCGATCGCGCCTTGCCCGCGTCGGCGTAGGGATAGCGCTGATTTTCGGCGGACTGCTCGGCTTCTTGCCGGTGCTCGGCTTCTGGATGCTGCCACTGGGCTTCATCGTGCTCTCGCACGACATGCCTATGGTGCGCCGCTGGCGCCGCCGCTTCGCCGTATGGTGGACGCGAAAACGCCGCCCGGCGAACTAAACTTCCTATCCCGCGCGAACGGGACGAGCAGGATTGCCGACAACAGTCGCCCCGGCGGCAACATCTCTGGTCACGACCGCGCCGGCGCCGATGATCGCGCCATCGCCTACCGTGATGCCACCGACCAAGATCGCTCCACCGCCGATCCAGACGCTTCTGCCTATCGTTACCGGCCGCGCGATCTCCATGCCCGCTCCGCGCAGTTCGGCATCCTTGTGATGTTCGGCACAATAGATATGGACCCCCGGCCCCAGCATGCTGCCGTCGCCGATGCGCACGCTGGCGCTGTCGAGGATCGTACAGCCGGCATTCATATAGACCCGGCGGCCAAGCGATATATTGATGCCATAGGAGCAGTGAAACGGCGCCTCTATGAAGACGCCTTCGCCGATCTCGGCAAAGAGAGCAGATAAGGCCGGGGCGAGATGGCCGCGTTCGGACGGCGGCATTGTATTATGTGCATGCACAGCTTCGCGCGCCCGCCAGCGCAAGGCGTCGAGTTCGGGATCAAAGCAGCAGTACCACTCTCCCGCTGCCATTTTCTGCCGCTCGCTGAGGCCCATGCTCCCACTCCTCCAATGCCTTCCGAATTTCCGGTCACCGATCTTGCAACACGGCTGTAGGCACAGACAAGGAGGAGTATTGCGTCTTTTTGCCGATCAGCAATCCGTGGGCAAACGCCTGCCAGCCCCATTTCTTTATCAACGGGATCTCAAGTGCACGATCCTGCAAAGAGCGCTCCTCCACAGACAGCAACCCTTGTGAAAAAGCCCGCCAATGCGGGATTCTTGCCCACAACAAACTGTCACACAGCTTGTCTATAACCCGCGCTACCGCGGACTTGCGCAAGACCACCGGTTCCGAGCTTTCAAAAGGAAATAGGGATATGTCGAAACTTAAAAATTACATTTCTGCCGCCGCCGCTGGCGTCATGAGCGTCGCTCTGGCGATGCCGGCTGCCGCAGCGCCGGTCAAGTTCGATTTCTGGTTCGGTCTGTCGGGCGACCTGGAACGTGTCGTTCAGACGCTCTGCAAGAACTTCAACGATTCCCAAAAGGATTATGAAGTCTCCTGCGTCAGCCAGGGTAACTATGACGCCGCCCTGCAGAACACCATCGCCGCCTTCCGCGCCGGCAAGCAGCCCGCAATCGTTCAGGTCTACGATGCCGGCACCGCGACCATGATGCTCTCCGGCGCCTATTACCCGGCCGGCAAATTGATGTCCGAAAACGGTTACAAGATCGACTGGAACGACTATTTCCCCGGCATTGCACGCTACTATGCAACGTCGAAGGGCGAGCTGCTCTCCTTCCCGTTCAACTCCTCGACCGCCCTGCTCTACTGGAACAAGGACTCCTTCGCGAAGATCGGCAAGACTGCCGCTCCGAAGACCTGGGAAGAAGCCGCCGAAGACATGAAGGCGCTCAAGGGTGCCGGCTATGATTGCCCGATGGCCATCAACATCTCCGGCAACGAAAGCTGGCAGCTGATGGAACAGTTCTCCGCCATCCACAATCAGCCGATCGCCACCAAGAATAACGGCTATGATGGCCTCGACGCCCGTCTTGAGGTCAACAAGACCAAGTTCGTCAAATATGTGACCGACCTCAAGAGCTGGTACGATCAGGGCCTCATCAAGATCAAGTCCAAGGACCTCGGCCAGGACATGGTTCAGGCCTTTGCAGCGGGCGATTGCCAGATGATCATGACCTCGGTCGGCGACCATGGCACGGTTGGCAAGACGCAGAAAGCCGGCATGAACTGGGATGTTGCCGAGCTTCCGGTCTATGCCGGCACCGAGCGCAAGAATTCGCTGGTCGGCGGCGCTTCGCTTTGGGTTCTCTCCGGCAAGTCGGCTGACGAATACAAGGGCGCCGCTGCGTTCCTGAACTTCATCCACGACCCCAAGACCGCTCTCTTCTGGTCGACCAACACCGGCTACATCCCGGTTACCAATTCCGGTTTTGAATTCATGAAGTCCTCCGGCTTCTATGACAAGGCTCCCTATAAGGGCCGCGAAGTCGCCATCGCCAGCTTGACCGCTTCGGAACCGACCCAGATTACCCGCGGTATCCGTCTCGGCAATTTCACGCAGATCCGCGCTGAATTCGGCAACCAGATGCAGGCCATCTTTGCCAACAAGGTCAGCGTCCAGGAAGGCATCGACAATCTCGCCAAGAACGGCAATGCCGTGCTCGAGCGCTTCGAAGCCACCTATAAGGGCAAGCAGCTGCCGTAAGCCGCAAAGCTCGTAACAGAACAGCGTCCGCCGGGGTTTCCCGGCGGACGTTCGTTATGAAGGCAAGCGTGGCATCGAGATCTCAAGCCGGTAGAGACAATGGAAAAGCGAGTAACTTTCAACAAATGGAGCGTCGGCATCCTGTTCGCAGTGCCGCAGCTGCTCCTCATCTTCACCTTTTTCTATTGGCCGGCAGGTCAGGCGATCTTCTGGTCCCTAACGCTGCAGCAGCCCTGGGGCGGCGGCAACATCTGGGTGGGGCTCGATAATTTCAGATCCATCCTTGCCAATTCCGATTACTGGAACTCGGTGACGATCAGCATCGCCTTCGCAGCTATCAGCACCGCGATTTCCATGGTGGTCGCGCTGATCCTCGCTGCACTGACCGACCGGCAGCTGCGGGGCTCGAAAATCTATCGTGTCGTGCTCATCTGGCCTTACGGCATCGCTGCTCCCGCATCGGCCATGGCCTTCCGCTTCATCCTGGCGCCTGAAGCCGGCTTCATGTCCATCGTCAATCACTATTGGCCGGGATTTTGGGATCCGGGTCTCGATGGCAACGCCGCCATGGCCTCGGTCATCGCCGCGTTCTCCTGGAAATATATCGGCTACAGCTTCATCTTCTTTCTCGCCGCCTTCCAGGCCATTCCACGCTCGCTGATCGAAGCGGCCGCCATTGACGGCTCCGGCGTGCTCCGCCGCTTCCGGGATATCCAGTTCCCGTTGATCACGCCGACGATCTTCTTCCTGCTCGTCATCAACATCACCGAAAGCTTCCAGGATTCATTCGGCATCGTCGACATCATGACATCGGGCGGCCCGCACAACTCGACCAACCTCATGGTCTACAAGATCTATTCGGACGGCTTCAAAGGTCTCGATTTTTCCGGGGCGGCGGCGCAGAGCATCATTCTTATGCTGCTGATCGTCCTGCTGACCATCTTCCAGTTCCGCTTCATCGAGAAGCGCGTGCATTACCGTTGAGGCTGACATGATCGAGCGCACCCCCATCCTTAACTTCTTCACTCATCTGATCCTGTTCATCGGCTTCAGCATCGCCGTAGGCCCGCTGGCTATCGTCGCCATTGCGGCATCGCATAACATCGCCGACGTCAACAAAGTGCCGATGTCGCTGATCCCCGGCTCGGATTTCTGGGTCAACATGAAGACGGCCTGGACGACCGCCAATCTCGGCCCCAAGCTACTGAACAGCCTGATCTTCGCCACCGGCGTTGCGGTGGGCAAGGTGCTCATTTCGGCGATAACGGCCTTTTCCCTGGTCTATTTCCGCTATCCTGGCCGCCACTTTATTTTCTGGCTGATCTTCATAACGCTCATGCTGCCGCTCGAAGTGCGTATCGTGCCGACCTATGCCGTTGCCGCCAACGTCCTGTCACCCTATCAGGGGCTGCTCGACCTCACCGGCATCACCTGGCTCATCGCAAAGCTTACGGGTATCGAAGTCTCGCTGAACCTCGGGCTGCTCAATTCCTATCCCGGCCTGATCCTACCGCTGATCGCTACGGCGACCGGTACATTCCTCTATCGCCAGTTCTTTCTCACGATACCGGATGAGCTGACGGAAGCCGCTCGCATGGATGGCGCCGGTGCGCTGCGCTTCTTCATCGATATTCTGATGCCGCTGTCGCGCACCAATATGGCTGCCCTCGGCACCATCATGTTCCTCTGGGCCTGGAATCAGTATCTCTGGCCGTTGCTCGTCACCACCGATCCGGCGCATGCAACCGCCGTGACCGAACTCAAGCAGCTCATCCCGAACATCGGCGGCCTTCCGGAATGGCACATCGCCATGGCCGGCACGCTGATCGTCATGCTGCCGCCGCTGGCCGTCGTCGTGCTGATGCAGCGCTGGTTCGTTCGTGGGCTGATCGCAACCGAGAAGTAATCTCGTTTCCTGCCGCGCCGGATTTGCGGGCGCGGCAGTCCCCTGCGATCGAGTATTCATCGGTATCGTGCCGGAATATCCCTGCGCAAACCCAACTTCACTTAAACTCAGTCGACCTCCGACACATAAAAAGCCCGGAAGTCGGGAAAACTTCCGGGCTATACCTACTGAAAAGCTATGTTTGAAATCAGCTTGCCAGCACCTTGAGCGGCGTAACAGAGGCAACCGCGTCGAGCCGCAGCCCGGTATCCTGGGCGAAGAGGTGCGTGTGCTGCTGCGGCAGTTCCAGCGCAACCGACTGACCGGTCTGGCCTGTCGTATGATCGGCAACGGCGACAGCGAAGCTTGAACCATTGATATCGCAATGGATGACACGGCCGGCGCCGAGTTCTTCGACGAAATCGACCGTTGCCGGGATTGCGCCGGGCGTGCCGGCGGGAACGAGGCGTGCATGTTCCGGCCGGAGGCCGAGGGCGACCGGCTGGCCGGCATGGCGCTTACCGATGTTGGCGTCGATGGCGATCGGAATGCCATCGAAGATGAATTGCTCGCCATTGGCCGCGAAAGTGCCTTCCAGGAAATTCATGGCCGGGGAGCCGATGAAGGAGCCGACGAAACGGGTGCGCGGCGTGTTGTAGACCTCGAGTGGCGTGCCGACCTGCTCGACATTGCCCTTGTACATGACGACAAGCTTGTCAGCGAGCGTCATGGCCTCGACCTGGTCGTGCGTCACGAAGACCGACGTCGCCGAAAGGCGCTTGTGCAGGCGGCGGATTTCCACACGCATCTGCACGCGCAGCTTGGCATCGAGATTGGAAAGCGGTTCGTCGAAGAGGAAGACCTTCGGCTCGCGGATGATGGCGCGGCCCATGGCGACGCGCTGGCGCTGACCGCCGGAAAGCTCGGCCGGCTTGCGGGCGAGGAAATCTTCGAGGCCGACGATCTTGGCAGTTTCCTTGATGCGGCGCTCGCGCTCGGCGCGTGGCACGCCGGCGACCTTGAGCGCATAGCCCATGTTGGCTGCGACATCCATGTGCGGATAGAGCGCATAGTTCTGGAAGACCATGGCGCAGCCGCGCTCGCGCGGCTCGAGCTGGTTGACCACCTTACCGTCAATGCTGATCTCGCCCGAGGTGATATCTTCAAGCCCGGCGATCATGCGCAGCAACGTGGACTTGCCGCAGCCGGAAGGTCCGAGGATGACGACAAATTCGCCCGATCGGAAATTCAGGTCGACGCCATGAACGACCGGATTACGGCCATAGGCCTTGCGAACTTGTTCGATGCGGATTTCCGCCATTTTAATCTTCCTCGCCTGTCCATTCTCGGCACGTCAATCGGGTGGACTGCTAGCGAATTTGCATTACAGAACAGTGACAAGCCTTCCTTATACCACAGAGGAGATCGAGTTTTCCCTACGAGAGTTGCGTGTGGCATTCGCTTATGTAACGCGCGGTAGCGGAACCATTGACGGCTGACACCGTATAATGATTTCCGCCACTAAAAGGCGGCATGCGAGACGCAACAAAGGATGGGCGATCGGCCGGGACCATGACGACATCGACAAAAGAGCCGAACCCCATCCTGCTATGGTTTCGCAAGGATCTCCGCCTGGACGACAACCACGCGCTGCAGTCGGCGGCAACATCGAGTCGCCCTCTAATTCCCGTCTATATTCGCGAGCCAGGCGTCACGGAGCGTGGCCCGCTTGGCGGAGCACAGGAATGGTGGCTGCATTATTCACTCGCTGCCCTCCAAATCGCTCTTGATGCAGTTGGGAGCAAGCTTATCCTCCGCCACGGCGAAGCGCTGACGGTGCTCGAAAAACTCGTTAAGGAAACGGGGGCCGAAGCCGTTGTCTGGAACCGTCGATACGATCCGGCCGGTGTCGAGGTGGACACTCAGATCAAGAAGGCGTTGCGGAGCAAGGGCATCGAAGCCAACAGCTTTGCCGGTCAGCTGCTGCACGAACCCACGCGCCTGCGCACGGGAACCGGTAACCATTACAAGACTTACACGCCCTTCTGGCGCGCGTTCGAGCAATCCGGCGAGCCGCCGTTTCCGATCGAGGCGCCCCGAAGGCTTCTTGCCCCCGGCCGCTGGCCGCAATCGGACTCTCTTGATGCTTGGTCGCTGCTGCCCGCCAAGCCGAACTGGGCATCCGAGTTCGCGGACATTTGGACGCCAGGCGAAGCTGCGGCTCTCGATAAGCTGAAAGACTTCGTCGACGGGGCGCTTAACGATTATGCGATCGGCCGCGATTTTCCGGACAAACCGGCAACCTCCCTGCTCTCGCCACATCTGGCGCTCGGAGAGATTTCACCTGCCCGTATGTGGCACGCAACACGCGGGCTGCCTGACAAGGTCGGCACGGACAATGTCGTCCGCTTCCGCAAAGAAATCATCTGGCGGGAGTTTTGCTATCATCAGCTGTTCCATTTCCCAAAGCTTCGGACAGCCAATTGGAACGATCGTTACGACGACTTCCCGTGGCTGTCCGATGCCAAGCGTCTGAAAAGCTGGCAGCGTGGGCAAACAGGCTATCCGATCGTCGATGCCGGCATGCGGCAGCTGTGGCGCCATGGCTGGATGCACAATCGCGTTCGCATGATCGCGGCATCTTTCCTGATCAAGGATCTGCTGATCGACTGGCGCGAAGGCGAAGCGTGGTTTCGCGACACGCTCGTCGATGCCGATCCGGCCGCCAATACCGCCAACTGGCAGTGGGTGGCCGGCTCCGGCGCCGATGCCTCACCGTTCTTCCGCATCTTCAATCCGGTGCTGCAAGGCGAGAAATTCGATCCGGATGGCGGCTATGTCAGAACCTTCGTGCCGGAGCTCTCCAAGCTCGACAGCAAATATATCCACCGGCCGTTCGAGGCGCCCGATGACGTGCTCAAGCGTGCAGGGATAGAACTCGGCAGGCACTACCCCCGCCCCATCGTCGATCATGCCATGGCGCGGCAGCGTGCACTCGCCGCGCACGCATCGCTTAAAGATGATGGATAGGCGCTATTCGGCCGGGTGCGCGGTAATATGCGGCCCGGCCGGTCGGCGCTTGCTGCCGCTCCCCAAAAAATACCTGAGCACCTTGAAATAGAGGCCGTATGGCAGGAATTTCAGCAGCTTTGCCCGATAGACCATGCTCTTCGGGAAACTGATGTCGAAAGATGGTGATTTCAACCCGATGGCGATCGCGTCAGCCGCATGCTGTGCCGACACGATATCGGGCATGTCGAACTTGTTCCGCGCCGTCAATGGCGTGTCGACATAGCCTGGGGTGATGAGCTGGATGCGGATGCCCATGCGGTCGAGCTCGAAATTCAGGCTTTCCGCCATGTTGATCAGCGCGGCCTTGCTGGCTCCGTAAGCCGCACCGCCGGGAAGTCCGCCATAACCGGCGACGGATGAGACAAGGGCAACCTGGCCGTATCCCCTCGCCCGCATATGCCGCACCGCCGGAACGAGACAATTGACGACACCGTGAAGATTGACAGCGAAACTGCGTTCGAACACTTCGTGATTGAGATCTTCGCCACGTGCCGGCAAATAGACGCCGGCGTTCAGAACCGCCAGGGCAATGGGGCCGTGCTGATATTCGATCGCAGCGACCGTGTGCTCCATGTCCTCTGTATCGGTCACATCGCCGTCGAGCACGACAATGCTGCCTGCAAGCGCGCTTGCCTCGGCCTGCAGCGCCAGAAGCTTGTCGTGGCTGCGCGCCGTAACGGCGACCTTGTAGCCTTCCTCTGCCAGCTTCAGCGCGAGGGCGCGGCCGATACCGGAACTGGCGCCGGTAATCCAGACGACTCCGTGTTCAGGACGTGCGATGAACGGGCTCATGGCTCTTCTCCTTGGCTGGCGGCCGCCTACATCAAACGCTTAAACTGCGGCCGTCCGTGGCATTTTAGAAATAGCGCATCATTGTGGCCGCTTTCGGCCAGACTGACGGCGTCATCGGGAAAACAATGTCACCAATTGGAGACCGAGGACTTGAATGAAAGAGGGAGGTCAAGACGCCCGCCAAGTCGAATTTTGCGAGGCGAATAGATAGCAAGGAACAGAATTTCTTGCCTATCCCGCCTTGTGAAGGGAAAAGACCGTTCTTACAGTAGTTGCGAACAGAAGGCAGATTCCAATGACCGTCCATCCGTCCGTCCTCGAAGCAATTGGCAATACGCCGTTGATCAAGCTCAAGGGCGCCTCCGAGGCGACGGGCTCGACCATTCTCGGCAAGGCCGAATTTCTCAATCCCGGTCAATCGGTGAAGGATCGCGCCGCGCTCTACATCATCCGCGACGCCGAGAAGAAGGGGCTGCTGAGGCCGGGCGGCGTCATCGTCGAGGGCACGGCCGGCAATACCGGGATCGGCTTGACGCTGGTTGCCAAGGCACTCGGCTACCGCACCGTCATCGTCATTCCTGAGACACAGAGCCAGGAAAAGAAGGATGCACTGAAACTGCTCGGGGCCGAACTGGTGGAAGTTCCCGCTGTCCCCTACAAGAACCCGAACAACTACGTGAAGGTCTCGGGCCGGCTGGCCGAGCAGCTCGCAAAGACCGAGCCTAACGGCGCGATTTGGGCCAACCAGTTCGACAATGTCGCCAACCGTCAGGCCCATATCGAGACGACGGCCAAGGAAATCTGGTACGACACCAATGGCAAGATCGACGGCTTCATCTGCTCGGTCGGTTCCGGCGGCACGCTCGCCGGCGTCGCCATGGGGCTGCATGCCTTTAACAAGGACATCAAGATCGGTATTGCCGACCCCGAAGGTGCCGCCCTTTATGAATTCTACAAGAACGGCGAGCTGCAATCTTCCGGCTCTTCGATCACCGAGGGCATCGGCCAGGGCCGCATCACGGCGAACCTGGAAGGTTTCACGCCCGATTTCGCCTATCAGGTCACCGATGCCGAAGCGCTTCCCTACGTCTTCGATCTGGTCGAATATGAAGGCCTGTGCCTCGGCGGCTCGACTGCCATCAACATTGCCGGCGCGGTTCGTCTCGCCAGGGATCTCGGCCCCGGACATACGATCGTGACCATCCTGTGCGATTACGGCAATCGCTATCAGTCCAAGCTCTTCAATCCCGACTTCCTGAAGTCGAAGGGCCTGCCGCTGCCGGGCTATTTGGAAAAACGGGCTGAAATCGCCATTCCATACGAAACAACAGCGTGACCATATGACCGTCCATGCCCTCTATCGTGACGATTTCTATCTTTCGACCGCGGAAGCCGTCGTTACCGCGATCCACGAAGACGGGGGCATAGAGCTCGATCAGACCTGCTTTTATGCGACTTCGGGCGGTCAGCCTGGCGATACCGGTTTCCTCGAGCGCGGCGACGGCTCGAGGATCATGCTCGGTCAAACGAAGCATGGGCCGATCAAGGACATCATCATTCATGTCCCGCTCGAAAATCAGCCCTTGCCCATCGTCGGTGAGAAGCTGGTGCTGCATATCGACTGGGCACGCCGCTACAAGCTGATGCGCATGCATACGGCCTGCCATCTCCTCTCGGTGGTCTGCCCCTATCCGATCACGGGCGCGGCGGTCGGCGAGGATGAGAGCCGGGTCGATTTCGACATGGGCGAGACGATCGACAAGGATGAAGTGACGGCGAAGATGATGGCGCTCGTTAAAGAGAACCATCCCGTCTTCGTCCGCTGGATTACCGACGGGGAGCTGATCGCCAATCCGGGCATCGTCAAATCCAAGAATGTGCGCCCGCCGATGGGCCTGGGCCGGGTCAGTCTCGTCTGCATCGGCGAGGATTCGGCCATCGACAGCCAGCCTTGCGGCGGCACGCATGTGTCGGAAACGCAGGAGGTCGGCGCAATCCACATTGCCAAGATCGAGAAGAAGGGCAAGGAAAACCGCCGCTTCCGCATTCGTTTCGGCGTACCGACCAACGAGAATTGACCGGGCAAGCGCCTATATCTCGATATCAAGACCAATAAACCATAGCAGGGGAGTGATCATCATGGCAGCGGACAAGAGCCGTTTCGTCGTATCCGCCGACTGGCTGCAGGCTGAGCTGGGTGCCAAGGATCTGCGTATCCTCGACGCATCCTTCTATCTGCCGGCACAGAAGCGCGATGCCGACGCCGAATATGCCAGCGGCCATATTCCCGGCGCGATCCGCTTCGATCAGGACAAGATTGCAGATCATTCGACCGGCCTGCCGCATATGGTCCCCTCGCCCGAATTCTTCGCGGCAGAGGTGGGCAAGCTCGGCATCAGCGAGAGCGATCGCATCGTGATCTATGACGGTCCAGGCCTGTTTGCTTCGCCACGCGTCTGGTGGCTGTTCCACATCGTCATGGGCGCGCCGAATGTCTTTGTGCTCGACGGCGGCCTGGATGGCTGGAAGGCCGAGGGTCGGCTGCTGGAGACGGCGACGCCGAGCTTCGCGCCCGCGACGTTCAAGCCGACGTTCAATGCCGATCGTGTCGTTTCGCTCGACGAGATGCGAGAAATCGTCGACAGCCATTCCCTGCAGATCGCCGATGCCCGCAGTGGCGGCCGCTTTGCGGCAACCGAGCCGGAGCCGCGCGAAGGCATGCGCTCGGGTCATATGCCGGGCGCAAAAAGTCTGCCATCGGGTGTCTTCGCCACGAGCGGCAAGTTCAAGTCGCTGCCGGAATTGAGGGAAACCATCGAGAAGGCCGGCATCGATCTCGAAAAGCCCGTGGTGACGACCTGCGGCTCCGGCATTACCGCCGCCATCATCACGCTGGCGCTCGAATCCCTCGGCCATGGCGACAACAAGCTCTATGACGGCTCCTGGTCGGAATGGGGCAGCCGGGCGGATACGCCCATCGTCACCGGTCAAGATTGAGTATCCCGGCCGTGAAGACGCCCTCGTCGATCAAAGTTCACATCACCCGTCTGGAAATGACCGCGCCGCCCAAGGCCAGCCTGCCGGTGCCGGTCAATATACAGACCGCGATCATGCGGGCGCCTGGCATCCCGCTGCCGTTCTACCGCTATCTCTATCGTCAGGTAGGCGCCCGCTGGCATTGGGTAGAGCGTCTCCGCCTCTCCGACGAGCAATTGGCCGCTGTCCTTCACGACCAACGCAACGATATCAGCGTGCTTTACGTCAACGGTGCGCCGGGCGGATTCTTCGAATATTTCCGCCAGGACGACGAGACGATCGAGCTCAGCCATTTCGGCCTCATCGAAAACGCGCTTGGCCTCGGTATCGGCAAATGGTTCCTGCTACAGTCGCTCTACGCCATTTGGACGATGAACCCGCAACGCATCGTGACCACCACGAACAATCTCGATCATCCCAGAGCATTGCAGCTCTATCAGATGTTCGGCTTCTCACCGATTTCGACGGGCGAAGGTATCGTTCGGCCGCTGAGCGATAAGGAACTGCTTGAGCTCGCCAAGAAGGGCTAGGGCGCTATAGCCGCAGGAATCGGGTGGCTTCGCGCGTCGCTCCGGCGCATCACATGGCAAATCTCGAAAGGAGCTTTGCCATGACTTCCATCGCCTTTGGAGCCATGCCTACCTCCGACGCCGAACTTCTGTGGAACGGCGGCGCAGATGCCTATAGTCACCAGCCGGAGACCATGATTTCCGATGGTCCGGGCCATCCCTGCCGGCATTGCCTGCGCAATATCGATGCTGGCGAAGAACTGTTCGTCTTCGCCTATCGCCCCTTCCCGGAATTGCAGCCCTATGCGGAGACGGGTCCGATCTTCCTGCACAAGACGCCGTGCCAGCGGTACGAAGCGGAAGAAATCCTGCCGCCGGTGCTGACGACCAGCAAGGATTTCATTGTGCGCGGTTATGGGAAGAACGATCGCATCGTCTACGGAACCGGCGCCGTGACGCCGACCGGCGACATCGCAGCCTATGCGGCTTCGCTGCTTGAGCGTCCCGACATCGCCTATGTCCATGTCCGCTCGGCACGAAACAACTGCTATCAGTGCCGGATCGATAAAATAGGAGCGCCGGCGTACGCGGATGCCGGCGCTTCCATCTGATCTGCGCGCAATGGGTTTTACGCGACGTTCAGAATGCTCTCTGGCGCCACGGCCTCATAGCCGAGCGCTTCGGCCACCGGCCGGTTGGTGATGCGGCCCTTGTGGACATTGAGGCCATTGCGGAGGTGTTTGTCTTCCGCGATCGCGCGCAAACCGCGATCGGCGAGCGCCAGGCCATGATAAATGGTTGCATTGTTCAAGGCGTGCGCCGAGGTGACAGGAACCGCGCCCGGCATGTTGGCGACGCAATAATGCACGACACCTTCGACCATATAGGTCGGGTCGGAATGGGTCGTCGCATGCGAGGTCTCGAAGCAGCCGCCCTGGTCGATGGCGACGTCGACGATCACCGAGCCCTTTTTCATGCCTGACAGCATTTCGCGCGTCACCAGCTTCGGCGCAGCCGCGCCGGGGATCAGCACGGCACCGATCACAAGATCAGCGGAAAAGACTTCTTCTTCCAGCGCCTGGATGCTGGAATAGCGGGTGTGGACGCGGCCATTGAAGATATCGTCCAGCTGGCGCAGGCGCGGCAGCGAGCGATCAAGGATGCTGACATCAGCGCCGAGGCCCGCCGCCATATTCGCCGCATGCAGGCCGACGACGCCGCCGCCGATGATCGCCACCTTGGCCGGCAGCACGCCGGGCACGCCGCCGAGCAGGATGCCGAGGCCGCCATTGGCTTTCTGCAGAGCCGTTGCGCCCGCCTGGATGGATAGACGGCCAGCGACTTCGGACATCGGCGCCAGCAGCGGCAGGCCGCCCCGCTCATCGGTTACGGTCTCATAGGCAATGGCGGTGACGCCCGAAGCAAGCAACCCCTTGGTCTGCTCCGGATCGGGCGCAAGATGCAGATAGGTGTAAAGAAGCTGTCCCTCGCGAAGCTGCGCCCATTCGGAGGGCTGCGGCTCCTTGACCTTCACGATCATGTCGCACTTCTCGAAAATATCCTTGGCGCTTGAGGCGATCTTGGCGCCTGCGGCAATGTAGGCATGATCGTCGGCACCGATGCCGGCACCGGCCTTCGTTTCGACCCAGACTTCATGGCCATGAGCGACATATTCGCGAACGGATGCCGGCGTCAGACCGACGCGGTATTCGTGGTTCTTGATTTCCTTCGGGCAGCCAACGCGCATTTCATTCCTCCTCGAATGCTTTTGCGTCTTTCATTTTCTCCGACTGAAATCAGACCACCACCGCCTCGCAATGTCCTTGCAAAGACGATTTGCGCTGCGGTCATTTTTCGTGATTTATTGCGTGAACAGGAGTTTTTTCGAAAGTTCTTCGAATGTCCGACCTAGACGCCATAGATCATTCGATTCTGCGGATGCTTCAGCAGAATGCACGGATCACCAACGCGGAACTGGCCGAAAAGGTCGGCCTCTCGCCCTCGGCCTGTTCACGCCGGCTCGATATCCTCGAAAAGAGCGGCGTCATCGACGGCTATCACGCGCATCTTTCGCACAAGGCGCTTGATTACAAGATGATCGCCTTCGTACACATCTCACTATCAGGCCAATTCGCCAAGACGCTTTCGGAATTCGAAGCGGCGGTAAAACGCTGCCCCAACGTGCTGTCCTGCTACCTCATGTCGGGCGAATACGACTACATATTGCGGGTCGCCGCGCGCGACCTTGAGGACTACGAACGCATCCATCGAGACTGGCTCTCGGCCCTGCCCCATGTCGTGAAGATCAATTCGAGCTTCGCGCTGCGCGAGATCATCGACCGGCCGAATGTCGGCCTGTGACCTTTCCTATTTCAAATCCAGCAGCAAAGCGCGGTGATCCGAGACTTCAGGCTCTGCGACAGGATCGAAAGTGATCACCTCGACATTGGACGTCACCAGCATGTAGTCGGCAAAGCGCGGCTGCTTCTTGTAATGGGACGTGCGTGTATCCTCATATCCCCGTGAAGTGACAAGATCGGCAAGGCCAAGTGAGCTGAGAATATCGAAGGTCTCGCTGCCGGGCAGCAGGTTGAAATCGCCGCAGACGACCAGCCTGTCACCCTCGTGCTTTACTTGCCGGATGAGATCGACCAACGCGTTTGCCTGATGACGACGGGCGGGCGTATCGCCCTTCCCTTCCAGATCCCGCAGACCATGCATATGGGCAATCGTGATCGGATAGCCGCGCTCATAGTCGAACAGGCGGATGCAATGCGCATTGCGCGAACGCGGATGAGGTCCATAGCCGTCGGCCGAGAATTCACCATGAACGAAGCCGGCTGCCTGGCCAATGATCGGATAGGTCCGGCGCACGAAGGTTGCCAGACCGAACTCGGAATCGAATCGCCGGTCCCCCTCGAAAAGATCGCCTCGCGCCACGGGGAGGAAGAAAGCATCGTAAGCCGGCAAAGCAGCCTTCAGTTCCTCGAAAAGATTGGCGCGCTGCAGGAGCTCGATGCCGTGATCGCGATAGACCAGCCAATCGGCGTCCGCTCCCTGCGTGCGAACCATTTCCTGCAGGCACAGAACATCCGCCTCGACATTGACGAGATAGGGCATCAATGGCTCATGCAGCCGGCCACCCCATGCATTCAAAGAAACGATACGCATATCCCGCACCTCTCGTAGTCACATGGCCGATCGCAGCGGCCATCTCGATGCGGTACCGATTCGGGACGCCCGGCTACAATTTTAACGATTATGCTAAACATCCCGCAAGGCACATCTGATATTCAACGCGAGAAAAGACGGATGAGCCGGGATAACATCATGCAGTTCTCTTCGAAATCTCCCATTCAGGGCAATCTGAAAATCAAGACACGCGGCTCGTCGCGCCACCATGCGCGGCTCACGGGCCAGGTTCGGTATTTCACCAAGCTTGTCACCGGTCGCGTCGTCGACATTTCGACTAGCGGCATCGCGCTCGACCTGCAGGCGCCGCTTTATGCCGCCGCTGGCAGCAAGGTTCGCGTCGAATGCGACGATATCGGCCTTTTGGATGGTTTCGTGCGCTGGGCTCACAACGGCCGCATCGGCATCGAGTTCGATCGCTCGTCCAACGCGTCGGCGAAAGTCGCGTCCTATTTCCGCTTTTTCCACAAGGACATAAAGCCGGTTCTCAAGCGCTGATCGAATGCCGGCACAAGCCGGCTATGATCCACAATAAGCCTGTCACATTACTGGTGCACACCTTCGAAAATCGTCCTAATCTCCCTCGCCCGAGAGATGATCGACGGACCATAGCCCCATCGTTGAAGGAGTGTCTTATGTCTTCCATTCTGGATTTGCCCAGCATGTCACGCCGTTCCCTGCTGCAAGGCCTGAGTGCTGCGGCAGCGCTGATCGTGCTGCACCCTTTCGCCGCCCGCGCCGCCAGCAACCAGGCGCATCTGCGCCTCATGGAAACGACCGACATTCACGTCAACGTCTTCCCCTATGACTATTATGCCGACAAACCGAACGACACGATGGGCCTGACGCGCACGGCAACGATCATCGACAACATCCGCGCCGAAGCCACCAACTCGCTCCTCATCGACAATGGTGACGTGCTGCAGGGCAATCCGATGGGCGATTACATGGCCTATCAACACGGCATGAAGGACGGCGACGTCCATCCGGTCATCAAGGCGATGAACACGCTCGGCTATTCCGTGGGCACGCTCGGCAACCACGAATTCAACTACGGCCTCGACTTCATGTTCAAGGTGCTGGCCGGCGCGAACTTTCCCTTCGTCTGCGCCAACCTGACCAAGGGCCAACTTGCTTCCGACCCGACGAAGGACGACCTGTTCTTCAAACCCTATCTGATCCTCGAAAAGAAGATCAAGGACGGCGCCGGCAATGAAAGCCCGATCAAGATCGGCTTCATCGGCTTCGTGCCGCCGCAGATCATGCTCTGGGACATCAAGAACCTCGAAGGCAAGGCGCAGACGCGCGATATCGTCGAAGCCGCGAAGGCCTGGGTTCCGGTGATGAAGGCCGAAGGCGCCGACATCATCATCGCCCTCTCCCATTCCGGCATCGACGGCAGCGGCCAGAGCGAGAAGATGGAAAACGCCTCGCTCTATGTGGCGGCGGTCGATGGTATCGATGCCGTCTTTACCGGTCACCAGCACCTCGTCTTTCCCGGCCCGAAGACCTGGGACGGCATCAAGGACGCCGATCCCGTCAAGGGAACGCTGCATGGCAAGCCCGCCGTCATGGCCGGCTTCTGGGGCTCGCATCTCGGCCTCATCGACCTGCTGCTCGAAAAGGACGGCAAGAGCTGGAAGATCGTCGACTTCACTTCCGAGGCGCGACCGATCTACCATCGCGACGACAAGAAGAAGGTCGTCGCCGATGTCGCCGACAAGAAGGAAGTCGTCGAAGCAGCCAAGGCCGAGCATGAGGCGACGCTGACCTATGTCCGCACGCCCGTCGGCAAGACCTCCGCGCCGCTCTATTCCTACTTCGCGCTGGTCGCCGACGATCCCTCTGTCCAGATCGTCAGCCAGGCGCAGATCTGGTACATCAAGAACATATTGAAGGAGACGCAGTACAACGACCTGCCGGTTCTTTCGGCGGCTGCCCCCTTCAAATGCGGGGGTCGCAACGGCGCCGATTATTATACGGATGTTCCCGCCGGCAATATCGCCATCAAGAACGTCGCAGACCTCTACCTCTATCCGAACACCGTGCAGGCCGTTGTCATCAACGGCGCACAGGTCAAGAACTGGCTGGAAATGTCGGCTGCGATGTTCAACCAGGTGCAGCCCGGCGCCAAGGATGCGGATCTGATCAACAGCGGCTTCCCCTCCTACAATTTCGACGTCATCGACGGCGTCACGTACCAGATCGACCTCTCGCAGCCGCGCCGCTTCGGCGATGATGGCAAGGTTCTGAATGCCGATGCAAACCGCATCCAGAACCTGCAGTTCGACGGCAAGCCGATCGACCTCGCACAGAAGTTCCTGGTCGTCACCAACAACTACCGCGCAGGCGGCGGCGGCAACTTCCCGGAAATCGCGGCGGACAAGGTCGTCTATCAGGCGCCGGACACCAACCGCGACGTCATCGTACGCTATGTCCACGAGCAGGGCACGATCAACCCGACCGCCGACGGCAACTGGACCTTCAAGCCGCTGGCGGACACGACCGTCCGGTTCCAGAGTTCGCCGAAGGCCAAGGATTTCCTCGGTCAGGTCAAGAGCGTGAAGATCGAAGATGCCGGCGAAGGCGCCGACGGCTTCCGCAGCTACCGGCTGATTCTGTAATCAAGGATGCTATCGTCCTCTCCTCTCATTCGGGGAGAGGACTTTTTCACTCCGCCGCCAGGCGCTTGTCGCCCGGATGGAACATCTCGACGGCGGACTTGAAGTCTTCTTGGTTCGGGCACCGCGCCAAGCGCGAACGGAAAGCCTCGATCATCCACGCAGCCGCAGGCCCAGGGGGGTTGTCCACCTTGCGGATAGCATAGAGCGGGTATTCGCTCTGGTCGTAGGCATCGAGTGCCAGCGGCACCAGCCTGCCCTTCTGCAGATCCTCCATGATGAACGAGGCCGGCAGGCCGCCCCAGCCAAGACCACCCCGGATCAGCTGATGTTTGGTGGCGATATCGCTCAGATGCCAGATCTTGTAGGACAGGACGTTGAAATCCTTGCCATTGGTGAGGTTTGACGCGTCGGTGACGACCAATTGCACTTCTTCGCGTACATCGGCAAGCGTCAACGGCCGTCCGAGCATAGCGAGCGGATGAGTGGGGGCAGCAACCGGCATCATGAAGGAATGTCCGATGCGCTCGATGACCAAAGCATCATCCTGTTTCACCACCGAGCCGCCGATACCGATGGTCGACTTGCCGCTTGTGACAAGCTCGAGCATCGAGCCGAGTTCGCCGGTGTCGAGCCGCAGGGAGACGTAAGGAAAACGATCACGGAATTCGCGCAGCACGTCGACGGTGGCATGAACCGGCACCATGACGCTGATGGCGACGGCCACCTCCGCCTCGAGCCCGGTCTTCAAACCCTTCACCCTGGCGCGCATCACTTGCAGATCGGAAAGAATGCGGCGCGCATCCTCCAGCATCACCCTGCCCGCATCCGTCAGCCTCGGCTGGCGCGAGCCGGAGCGCTCGAACAGCGGCATTTCGAGCTGAGCCTCCAGATTGGCGATCGTGTAGCTGATGACCGACTGCGCGCGGTTAAGCGCACGCGAGGCGGCGGAGAAACTGCCTGACTCGGCGACGGTCAGAAAGACCTGCAATTGGTCAAGGGTGGGATTGGGGAGCATCTGCCATCCATTCTATCGATAATTCCAATCCATATTATCACAGTTTTTCTCGATAGCACTGATGACTTATTTGTGGGGCGAACGTGATCGGACTCTCCCAGCCGATTTAGCAACTTATTGAAAAGGAAAACGGATATGTCCTCTATTCTGCTTCTGACCTCCAGCCCGCGTCCGGACTCGCTCTCCACCAAGATCGCCACCGAGCTGGCCGAGAAGATCAAGGCCAACAATCCGGGCAAGACGCTCGTCAAGCGCGACCTTGCGGCCGACAATCTCCCGCACATCGACGGCCCCTTCACGGTCGCCATCCGCACGCCGGCTGACGCCCGCACGCCCGAGCAGCAGGAACTGGTCAAGGTTTCCGACGCGCTGATCGACGAGCTGCTGGCAGCCGACACGCTTGTTATCGGCACCGGCCTCATCAACTTCAACATCTATTCCTCGCTGAAGACCTGGATCGACAACGTCGCCCGCGCCGGCCGCACCTTCACCTACACGGAAACCGGTCCGAAGGGCCTTGCTACCGGCAAGAAGGCCTATATCGTGCTAGCCTCCGGCGGCGTCTACTCCGAAGGCCCGGCTGCCCCGCTGAACCATGCCGTTCCCTACCTGAAGTCCGTACTCGGCTTCATCGGCATCACCGATGTCGAGACCGTTTACATCGAGGGCATCGCTTTTGGTCCGGAAGCTGTTGAGAAGGCAATCGGCGCCGCCCAGGCCCGCGCTTCCGAGCTGGCTCTCGCCGCTTAATCAATTACTTATTCAGATGATCACAGGCGGCCGGTTAAAACCGGCCGCTTTGCTATTGTGCCTGCGGCAGCGCCTTTACGAACTGTTTCACGGTCTCCAGAATTTCGCTCGAAAGAGCCTCGTCATCCGCCACACGCGCGAGACCGAGCGCCCCGGTCATCAGGCAGGAGGCGATAATCGCCTTTCGCCTTGCTTCGGCAGTTTCCGGCTCCGGCATGCGCGCCGTCATGGCATTGAAATTCCGTCGCAGGCCTTCCGTCGCAACGGCGCGGACCGTCTCGCTGCTACGCGCCATATCCGCCGTCAGCGCCGCATAGGCGCAGCCCTCGCCGCAATGATCGCGATGACCTTCGCTGAGATAGGTATCGACATAATCGTTCAGCGAGATGGTCTCGGGGACGATCCCCTTTTCCTCCTGCTGCCGCCGCCATGACCCGATCGCCGATTCGACGGCTTCTGCGACCAATTCATCGCGAGAGGCGAAGTGCTTGTAGAAGCCGCCGACGGTAAGCCCCGCCTCCTTCATGAGGTCGGCGACGCCGATCCCTTCCAATCCCTCTTCGCGCAGGCGCTTGGCAGCCAGCGTCACGATGCGTTCGTGCGTCTTCTGCTTTTCCAATTGTGAGCGGCCCATCGAAAATCCTTTCATGCCCGGCTTGACAAAGTGGATTACAATCATAATCCTTATAGATAACGATCATAATCCAGATCGTGACAAAAGCCAACAGGAGCTACGAATATGCGTCTCAAGAACAAAGTTGCCGTCATCACCGGCGGAAACAGCGGTATCGGCCTTGCCACCGCCCGCCTCTTCCTCGCCGAAGGCGCCAAGGTCGCCATAACAGGCCGCAACGCCAAGACATTGGCCACGGCAGCGGAACAACTCGGCGGCGACGTGCTGGCATTGCAGGCCGACACCACCGATATTCCGGCCCTAGAGAAAGCCTTTGCCGAGGCTGCGGAAAAGCTTGGAAAGTTCGATGTGGTCTTTGCCAATGCAGGCATTGCCGGGGATACGCCGCTCGGCAAAACGACGCTTGAGCAGTTCGAAACCATCGTCCGCATCAATTTCACCGGCGTCTTCTTCACGGTGCAGGCCGCCCTGCCATATCTGAACGATGGCGGCTCGGTGATCCTGAACGGCTCCGTGCATGCCGTTCTCGGTATTCCCGGCGCTTCGGCCTATGCCGGCACGAAGGGCGCCGTTCGCGCCATGACCCGCAATCTCGCTTCCGAGCTTGCGCCCCGCGGCATCCGCGTCAACCAGGTCACACCGGGCGCCACCAAGACACCGATCTGGGACCCGCGCGCCAGCACGCCGGAGGCTCTGGATGCGCTGCAGGCCCGCTTTGGCGGCCTGAGCGCGCTCGGCCGCATGAGCGAAGCCGACGAGATCGCCAAGGCCGCGCTCTACTTCGCTTCCGACGATTCCGCCAATGTCACGGCGATCGAAATCACGGTCGACGGCGGCGCCGTCAACGCCCCCGCCGGCGCGAAGATGTTCCGCACGGCTTGAGCCCCTGCGAAAATCCAATCAGTTATCGATTTCAAAGAATATTCTGGGGCCGCCAAAAGCACATGCGGGAGGCGGCCCTGCATCAAACGCATTCTAGGGGATCCGTCCGAAGATCAGACCTGGCGAACCTTTTCGCCGTCGCCGAAGAGGCCGGCGCCGTTCTGGTCGATGATCTGCTGGCCCTTGCGGAAGGTCGATTCCACCGCATCGTCCGACGAGGTGAAGACATCGGCGCGGATGAAATTGCGCACCAGGATCTCGCCGTTCACATCCTTCTCGATCCGGCCCATAAGCCGGAACTGATTGCCCTCGCGCTGCGGCGTCGCATAGATCGTGCAGCCGGCATGCACCTGGGGCTCGACGCTGACTGTCGAGCCGCCGGACTTTTCCGTGCCAGCCTGCGATGCGCCGCCGGTGAAAATCGAAAGGATATTTGAAAAGAACGAAGCCATGGATCGCCTTTAGCATGAAGGTTGCAGGGTCGCAAAGTCAAATGATCAGGTTTGCCAGGATCTCGTTTTCAGTGATGTCCTCGTAGCCCATGCCGGAACTTTCAAAGTTCGCGATAAGCTGTTTGAAATTATCCGGATTCTTCGTCTCGATGCCGATCAGGATGGAGCCGAAATTGCGGGCACTCTTCTTCAGATATTCGAAGCGGGCGATATCGTCTTCCGGGCCGAGCATGTTGAGGAAATCGCGAAGCGCGCCGGGGCGCTGCGCCAGACGCAGGATGAAGTATTTCTTCAAGCCGGCATAGCGCATGGCGCGCTCCTTGACGTCGGGCAAGCGCTCGAAATCGAAATTGCCGCCGGAGACGACGGCAACGATGGTCTTGCCGCGAATGCTGTCGCGATCGAGCTTTTCCAGTGCCGTGATCGCCAGCGCGCCAGCCGGCTCCAGCACGACACCTTCGACATTCAGCATATCGGTAATGGTGACGCAGATGGCGTTTTCCTCAATGAGCGTCACCTGCTCGGCCGCGAAGTCCTTGAGCGCGGCGAAGTTCAGCTCGCCGATACGGCCAACGGCAGCGCCATCGACGAAATTATCGACCTTGGCAAGCGTGACCACCTGCCCCGCCTCTATGCTGCGGCGCAGGCTCGGCGCGCCGGCTGGTTCGGCGAAGGTGAAGGCATCACGGGGAAGCGTATCGGCAAAATAGCCGGTGATCCCGGCGGCAAGGCCGCCGCCGCCGACGGGAAGCAGAACATGGTCGGGGATAATACCATCAGGCAGCTGCTCGGCGATCTCGGCAGCGACCGTCGCCTGCCCCTCGATGATATCGGCATGATCGAAAGGCGGCACCATGACGCCGTCGATCTTTTCGACATGTTCGCGCGCCGCCTGATAGCACTGATCGAAGAAATCGCCGAAGAGCTTGATGGTGATGAACTCACCGCCGAAAATGCGGGTCTTATCGATCTTCTGTTGCGGTGTCGTCACGGGCATGTAGACCACGCCAGGCACGCCGAAATGACGGCAGACGAAGGCAAAGCCCTGGGCATGATTGCCGGCGGATGCGCAGACGAAAGTCTTTCCCGTACCGCCTTCGGCAATCACCTTGCGGAAGAAATTGAAGGCGCCGCGGATCTTGTAGGAGCGAACCGGCGTGAGATCCTCACGCTTCAGCCAGATATCGGCGCCATAGCGGGCAGAAAGATGCTCGTTCAGCTGCAGCGGCGTTGCAGGAAAGAGGCCACGCATGGCCTTTGTGGCTTCGAGAACAGTCTGTTTGTCCACGGTCTATCCGTCCTTCTTCAATCCGCCTCCGCTATGGCACAGGAAAGATGAGCAAAGAAAGCCTGTTTATCGCGCTTTCGGACCTGCGATAGCGGTATTCGCCGCACTGACGAGTCATTAACTATTTATGCCCCTGACTGCGGAAACCCCTAAATCTGTGAATTGACAGCCAAGCTCCCCCCGCGTCCAATATGACACAGCCATCATGATGATGGTTAGAGGCCCGCCCTAAAACCGATCCGTCGGCTCCGGCGGGCTTCGCTTATCCATGCTGGCATTAACTTATACTTGCGCATACGATTGAGAATCGCGCGAAAGATGTTTATCCCAGTTTTGTTCAAGGGGAGAACATCGTCATGCGCCTTATGCGCCCAGCTATAATCGCTTTCACTCTTGCGGTGCTTGCTTCCTGCGCCTCGCAGGAAAAAAGCTTCGAGAAGAACATCCCCATTATGAAGGAAAGCCCGACGGCACGAGCACAGGTCATCGACAAGTGCATGTCGCAGCGCCTGCCACCGGAAACGCTGGATGAAATCGCTTTCTACGTCAAATCTCAAAGAAGCGACGCAAAGCGGCTCTTTTGTCAGCGACTGATGAACGGTGTGGTATCGGGAAAGATCAGCTATGCTGATTTTAAGGCAATGTTCCAACATAAGAAGGTGACACCGGCGCTTGTCAGCGTGCTCAAGGGTCGCTGAGCCGAGCATGTCAGGTTCACGCCGATCGGCCCCTTCCTGCAAAACAATCCTTGACTGAATCGCTCAAGTGCTTGATGGGGAAAGGCACGCGGACGTGGCGAAACTGGTAGACGCAAGGGACTTAAAATCCCTCGGCCTTTGGCTGTACGGGTTCGACCCCCGTCGTCCGCACCAAAATCAAATTCCATCAAAATCCCAATGAAAAAGGCGCAGCTTTCACCGCGCCTCTCTCAATCGATGTGTAGAATTCAAATCAAGCCGTGAGCTTGGCAGCAATCTTGGCGACATGGGCGCCCTGATACTTTGCGGCTTCCAGTTCGATTTCGGACGGCTGGCGCGAGCCGTCACCATTGGTGATGGTGGAGGCGCCGTAGGGCGAGCCGCCCTTGACTTCTTCCGTGCCCATCTGACCCTGGAAGGCGTAAGGGAGGCCGACGACGGCCATGCCGTGGTGGAGGAGCGTCGGGATGAAGCCGAGGATGGTGGATTCCTGGCCGCCGTGCTGGGTTGCGGACGAGGTGAAGACCGAGCCGACCTTGCCGACGAGCTTGCCGCCGAACCACAGGCCGCCGGTCTGATCCCAGAAATTGCGCATCTGCGAAGCGACCGTGCCGAAGCGCGTGCCGGCGCCGACGATGATGGCGTCATAGTCTGCCAGTTCGTCCGGCGTTGCGATCGGGGCTTCCTGATCGAGCTTGAAGTAGGAGGCCTTGGCGACCTCTTCCGGAACGAGTTCCGGCACGCGCTTGACGATGACTTCGGCACCGGCCGACTTTACGCCTTCCGCGACGGCATAGGCCATCTTCTCGATGTGACCGTAAGCGGAATAATAGAGAACCAGAACCTTAGCCATGAAAACGTCTCCCGTTTGTTGGACGCGTTGAATGTCGAGGAATGTTGTATCAGCGATGCGACAGGGGCGCAGCCCCCACGCTCAGAACGCAGTGTTCATCCTGTGTAGACGGAAATTCACTTGCAACATCTTGTTATGACCAGCGGCCCAGCAAAAGGAGCGTTTGCATTCGCCGCAAACAGCGCTACCTATCTCGGACCTTTTTGAACGCGCCGAATGCGCATTGTCCTGGATATCTTCATGTCGAACGAAACCATTGTCACAGCCGCCATGCTCGCCATCGGCGACGAATTGCTCTCCGGCCGGACCAAGGACAAGAATATCAGCCACCTCGCCGACGTGCTGCTGCTGGCCGGCATCGACCTGAAGGAAGTCCGTATCGTGGCCGACGAAGAGGACGCCATCGTATCGGCGCTGAACGCCCTGCGCGGCCAATATGATTACGTCTTCACGTCCGGCGGCATCGGCCCGACCCATGACGACATCACCGCCGATGCCATCGCCAAGGCCTTCGGCGTGCCCTGCGAGCACGACGCCGAAGCCATGCGGATCATGGGTGAAATGTATGCACGGCGCGAGATGGAGTTCACCGAGGCTCGCCAGCGCATGGCACGCATGCCCGTGGGATCAAAGCATATTGCCAATCCGGTCTCGACCGCACCCGGCTTCAACATCGGCAATGTCTATGTCATGGCCGGCGTGCCGCAGGTTTTCCAGGCGATGCTCGACAATGTCATCCCGACGCTGAAGACCGGCGCAAAGGTGCTGTCAACAGCGATTTCCTGCCCCTATGGCGAGGGCGAGATCGGCACGCCGCTCGGCCTCATCCAGAAGGCGCATCCGGATACCAGCATCGGTTCCTATCCGCGCTATGTCGGCCAATTTTTCTCGACCGAGATCGTCGTCAGAGGCCGCTCGGCGGAATTAGTCGAAAGTGTCGCAGCGGAAGTACGTGCAATGATCGAGGCCATCGGGCAGTCGAAATCCAAGGAAAATCAGTCGGCTGAGGCCTGACTCTCAACGAGGACGTGTACTTCCGGGGAACTCTGAGACCATTCAGAGCATTATCTTGTAGCGGAATGCTGATATCATGATCCGATCCAACCCTTCCGCATGGGAGATCTCTTCATGTCCTACAAAACGATAGTGACCGTTCTCGACAATCCCGACAATACGCGCATTGCTGCGGAGTTTTCGGCAGCGCTCGCAAAGGAGCACGGCGCCCATGTCGTCGGGCTTCATGCGGAAATCGTCTCGACCGTGCCGCTGGTGGCGCCGATGGAGATTCCGGACCCTGTCGCGGTCCAGGCGCTTCAGGAGGTCGCCCATAATCAGGCGGTCGAAATCGAACGGGTGTTCCGTTCGAAGATGGAAGCCGCCGGTCTCGACTACGAATGGCACAGCTTTGCCAGCACGGTCGGCTACGGCACCGAACCGCTGATCGAAAGTGCCCGCAGCGCCGATCTTCTGGTGGCCGTGCAGCCGGATCCTTCGAAATACGCCGATACTCAGGTCGATGTCGAAACCTTCCTGTTCGACAGCGGCCGGCCGGTCCTGTTGATCCCCTACATTCTGAAGGAGCCGAAGCCCGTCCGCCGTGTGCTGATCGCCTGGAACGGCTCCAAGGAAGTGGCGCGTGCCACCTTCGACGCCCTGCCTTTCCTCAAGGCTGCGGATTCGGTCGAGATCCTTTCCGTCAGCACGTCGGAAAAGGATCCGCATCCGTCCAAGGAAACCGGCGTCCGGATAGCCGCGGCGCTGACACGCCACGGCGTTCGCGCCAAGTTCGAGACGGCAGCCTGCACCGGCAAATCGACGCCATCGCAGGTCATCGAAAACCGGCTGGCCGACGACAGTATCGACCTGCTGGTCATGGGCGCCTATACGCATTCCTGGCTGTGGCAGATGATCTTCGGCGGCACGACGCGCACCCTGCTGCAATCGATGACGGCGATGACGCTGCTGGCCCGCTGAACGGCTGAAAACTCAATTCCTGTGGCAACCGGTGTGAATGTGCACCGGTTGCACCCCTTGCAGCTATTGCCTTTTGCCAGCAAATCCAGCAGAAAGCAGCGACCGATGACAGAATTCCCGCCAGGGAACCGTTCGCGCGGTCTAAGGAGCATGATCCCGAAAAGCCCAGGCTTTTCCCGGATGAGATCCTGTTCAAGCAGATAGCAAGCGAATCGCGTTCCGGATTTGGTTCTTGGTCCGCGCCCAGCGCGGGGTCTGCTCAGGGTCGCCGGCGCTGCCGGTGCGTCATTATTCCATGCCCCGGAGCTTTCTGCCATGTCCCTGCCCGATAAAGCCTTTCCCGTATCCTGGGATCAGTTCCATCGCGATGCGCGCGCGCTTGCCTGGCGGCTTGCCGGCCTCAACCGTGAGTTCAAGGCAATCGTCTGCATCACCCGCGGCGGCCTCGTGCCGGCCGCCATCATCTCTCGCGAACTCAATATCCGGCTGATCGAGACGGTCTGTGTCGCCTCCTATCACGACTATTCCAGCCAGGGCGAAATGAACCTGCTCAAAGGCATCGCACCGGAGCTGTCGGTCAACGGCGGCGAAGGCGTCCTCGTCATCGACGATCTCACCGATACCGGCAAAACGGCCCTCGAAGTTCGCGCCCTGCTGCCGAAGGCGCATTTCGCCTGCGTCTACGCCAAGCCGACAGGTGTTCCCACGATCGACACCTTCATCACAGAGGTTAGCCAGGATACCTGGATCTACTTCCCCTGGGACATGGGCTTCACCTATCAGGAGCCGATCGCCAAGGGCCATCGTGGCTGACCTGCCGGCTATCGGCAGCGCGAATCAGACCCGATCTGATGGCGATGCCGAAATCCGATTCGAATAACGGTAATAGAGGTGGGCGCTGCGGCGCCCACTAGATTTAGTGGACGTCGCTTTGATGGGAATGCGTGGGATTCAAGGGTTTCCACGCGAATCATGATGCTCTACGGCATGATTTTGCCGTGCTGCCAATGGTATCCAGGTCACGGTCACAATTTTGTCGCTTTCGACACCGGCGGTGATAATAGTTGTTGCGCCAACGGTCGTACGAAGGGCGAGCATCCCCCCTCAAGTTCTTGAATCTCTTGCTCTACTGGCGTTTCCCCAGTTTCCACAGGCAAGCCCACAAGATATTGTGGTTAGCAATCCGTTACAAACCACCCCTTGACGGAATCGGGTCTTTCAAAGTTAATGGACGACGTTGCGGCGGCGACTGGACCAGGCGGGGTTACGAGGGCTGGTTCTCAATTCGAAATCGGATTTGGATTCAAGGCGTTTCACCTGTGCAGGTGGCCCGCCGTGAGGGTTTTTGTGCCGGTATCGAGACTGCCGAAAAAATATATGCGGGGACTGGCGGCAACAAGCTGTTAATACTATATTTAGTGTTTGCAGCCACCATCACCACAAGATACAGGAAAGACATCTCCGGGTGACACCTCCTGTCAAAGAGCGGATCGGAAGCTGGCTGCGCGTTGAATTCGCGATGCCGGAATGAGAATTTTTGCGCCCTGTTTTCATGCAGGCGCACACCAACGAATGAAGGATTGGGACCATGCGCATCGAACGTCGTTTTACGAAGGCCGGCCAGTCACCCTATGCGGACATCGAATTCCGCAAGGCGACGAGCGAGATCAAGAATCCTGACGGTTCGATCGTGTTCCGCCTCGAAAACATCGATGTACCCGCGCAGTTCTCGCAGGTTGCCGCCGACATTCTCGCGCAGAAGTATTTCCGCAAGGCCGGCGTGCCCGCCAAGCTGAAGAAGGTCGAGGAAAACGACGTTCCTTCCTTCCTGTGGCGTTCCGTGCCCGACGATGCGGCGATGAAGGATCTGCCCAAGGATCAGCAGAGCGGCTCGGAAACCGATGCGCGCCAGGTTTTCGATCGCCTCGCCGGCACCTGGACCTATTGGGGCTGGAAGGGCGGCTATTTCTCGTCGGAGGAAGACGCCTCTGCTTTCCAGGACGAGCTCGCCTATATGCTCGCCACGCAGCGCGTCGCACCGAACTCGCCGCAGTGGTTCAACACCGGCATGCATTGGGCCTATGGCATCGATGGTCCCGGCCAGGGCCACTATTATGTCGACCCTTTCACCGGCAAGCTCACCAAGTCCAAGTCCGCCTATGAGCATCCGCAGCCGCATGCCTGCTTCATCCAGTCCGTCGAGGACGATCTCGTCAACGAGGGCGGCATCATGGACCTTTGGGTTCGCGAAGCGCGCCTGTTCAAATACGGTTCGGGCACTGGCTCCAACTTCTCGATGCTGCGTGGTGAGGGCGAAAAGCTCTCCGGCGGCGGCCGCTCCTCGGGCCTGATGAGCTTCCTGAAGATCGGCGACCGCGCTGCCGGCGCCATCAAGTCGGGCGGCACGACCCGCCGCGCCGCCAAGATGGTGGTCGTCGACATCGACCATCCGGATATCGAGGAATACATCAACTGGAAGGTCAAGGAAGAGCAGAAGGTTGCCGCCCTCGTCACCGGCTCCAAGATCGTCGCCAAGCACCTGAAGGCGATCATGAAGGCGACGGTCAATTGCGAAGGCGACAATGACGATTGCTTCGACCCGGCCAAGAACCCTGCCCTGAAGCGCGAGATCCGCGCTGCCAAGAAGGATCAGGTTCCGGAAAACTACGTCCAGCGCGTGATCCAGTTCGCCCGCCAGGGCTATACGGATCTCGAATTCAAGACCTACGACACGGACTGGGATTCGGAGGCCTATCTCACCGTATCGGGCCAGAACTCCAACAACTCGGTTTCGATCAAGGATGACTTCCTGCGCGCCGTCGAGAATGATGGCGACTGGAGCCTGACCGCCCGCAAGGACGGCAAGGTCGTCAAGACGCTGAAGGCCCGCGACCTCTGGGAATCCATCTCCTACGCCGCCTGGGCATCGGCCGATCCGGGTCTGCACTTCAACACGACGATGAACGACTGGCACACCAGCCCGGCTGCCGGCCCGATCCGCGCGTCCAACCCGTGCTCGGAATACATGTTCCTCGACGACACGGCCTGCAACCTCGCTTCGCTGAACCTGATGACCTTCAAGGACGCAGCGACGAAGCGCATCAACATTGCCGATTACGAACACGCCGTTCGCCTCTGGACCGTCGTTCTCGAAGTTTCCGTGATGATGGCGCAGTTCCCCTCGCGCCGCATCGCCGAACTTTCCTATGAATACCGCACGCTCGGCCTCGGCTACGCCAATATCGGCGGCCTGCTGATGTCGTCGGGCATTCCCTACGACTCGGACGAAGCCCGCGCTATTGCCGGCTCGCTGACCGCGATCATGACCGGTGTCGCCTATGCGACCTCGGCCGAAATGGCCTCCGAACTCGGAACCTTCCCGATGTTCAAGCCGAACCGCGAAAACATGCTGCGCGTCATCCGCAACCATCGTCGCGCCGCTTACGGCGAGACCTCGGGCTATGAGAACCTGTCGGTCAATCCGGTGGCGCTGGTCCACTCCGACAATCCGGACCAGGATCTCGTCGCCCATGCCAAGGCTGCCTGGGACAAGGCGCTGGAACTCGGCGAAAAGCACGGCTACCGCAACGCCCAGGCAACCGTGATCGCGCCGACCGGCACGATCGGTCTCGTCATGGATTGCGACACAACCGGCATCGAGCCGGACTTCGCCCTGGTGAAGTTCAAGAAGCTCGCCGGCGGCGGCTACTTCAAGATCATCAACCGCGCCGTTCCGGAAGCGTTGCGCACACTCGGCTATTCCGAAAGCCAGATCGCCGAGATCGAGGCCTACGCTGTCGGCCACGGCAACCTGAACCAGGCTCCGGCCATCAACCCGTCGACGTTGAAGGCCAAGGGCTTCACGGCCGAGAAGGTCGATGCCGTCAACGCCGCTCTCAAGAGCGCCTTCGACATCAAGTTCGTCTTCAACCAGTGGACGCTCGGCGCCGACTTCCTGAAGGGCACTCTGAAGGTGTCCGACGAGCAGATGGCCGACATGAGCTTCAACCTGCTCGACCATCTCGGCTTCTCCAAGAAAGACATCGAAGCCGCCAACATCCATGTCTGCGGTGCGATGACGCTGGAAGGCGCGCCGTTCCTGAAGAACGAACATCTGGCTGTCTTCGATTGCGCCAACCCCTGCGGCAAGATCGGCAAGCGTTACCTCTCGGTCGAAAGCCACATCCGGATGATGGCGGCAGCACAGCCGTTCATCTCGGGCGCCATCTCCAAGACGATCAACATGGCCAACGAAGCAACCGTCGAGGATTGCAAGAACGCCTACATGCTGTCCTGGAAGCTCGGCCTCAAGGCCAACGCGCTCTATCGCGACGGCTCCAAGCTCAGCCAGCCGCTGAACGCCTCGCTGATCGAGGATGACAGCGACGAGGATGCGCTGGAGGAATTCCTGCAGGCTCCGGCAGCCGCACAGGCCGTCACCATCACGGAAAAGATCGTCGAGCGCGTCATCGAGAAGGTCATCCGCACGCAGGAAAAGCTTCCCGGTCGCCGCAAGGGTTACACCCAGAAGGCCAAGATCGGCGGACACACGATCTTCCTGCGCACCGGCGAATATGACGACGGTCGTCTCGGCGAAATCTTCCTTGACATGAACAAGGAAGGCTCGGCTCTGCGCGCCTTCATCAACAACTTCGCGATCTCCGTCTCGCTCGGCCTGCAGTATGGCGTGCCGCTCGAGGAATATGTCGATGCCTTCACCTTCACCAAGTTCGAGCCGGCCGGCATCGTGACTGGCAATGACGCCATCAAGAACGCCACGTCGATCCTCGACTACGTGTTCCGCGAACTGGCGATCTCCTATCTCGGCCGCCACGATCTTGCCCATGTCGACACGTCCGACTTCAACAACACGGCGCTCGGCCGCGGTGTTTCCGAAGGCAAGGCCGATGTCGTCTCCAAGGGCCTGACCCGCGGCTACAAGCCGACGCTGGTTCCGACATCGGGCGAGCGTTCGGCAGACGCCAAGGGTTCAGCAACGGCTGCCCCTGCCCGCGCCGCCTCGCTCTCGACCGTAACCGCCTTTGCTGGCAACACGGTCCGCAAGCTGGAGCCGACAAGCTCCGTCTCGACCTCCGAAGTCGTCGCCTTCAAGCGCGACTATGAGGAGCGTGCCAAGGAACTGGCCGAAGAGATCGCAGAGGAAGTTATCTCCGAATCCGCGACGGGCCTCTTCAGCGATAACGCAGCAAGCGAAGCTGCAAATGCCAAGACGGAAGCGAAGAAGCTGGAATCAGAACGGCGCGCCCGCTCCATCATGCAGGGCTACACCGGCAACATGTGCACCGAGTGCCAGAACTTCACGATGGTCCGGAATGGAACTTGCGAGAAGTGCGACACGTGTGGGGCAACGAGCGGCTGCAGCTGACCACGACAAGGTATTACTCTGGGCGGCCATCCGCCCGGTAGGAAATGCATCCGGATAAGGACTACACGGATCGTAAGCTTGCCAATCCGGTTTCAATATCAGCTAGATTTTCCGGACAGAATCTGTCCGGAAAATCCAACCAGGAACAAACCAAGAATCTTGAGGAGAGGTAAATTGAAGGATGCTGCGGTGACGCGGCTTGGAAATACAAAAGCCGAATCCTACTGGATTCGGCTTTTGCGATCACGAATAAGCTGAAACCATTCGTGAGGCGAAGTAACGTTCTCCGCCCTGTGGCAAGGTGATTATATGGAGAGTCGCGTACGAGAGTCGAGTTGGGTTTCGGCGTTTATCAACGAAAAGGATGAGCGATGGCTCAGATTCCTAAATTCGGATTTTCAGCATTTCTGAAACTCCTTAACGCTAACCCGAAGCCACAAAAGCGCCTCGTGCGAGATCGATATCGGCCCAACAAAGGTGGATACGACTACCATAAGAGTCTTAGATTGAGGGTGCAGCAGATCGCGTTCGGCGAGCTTTCCTTTCAACAGGTATTCGATTCAACGTCTGAAATTACAAAACTTTCCGAGCGAGAGTCGGCGCGGCGTGGGCTCAAGCGTTTCTTCGAATGGAAGCAGCAGAACTCCGGCGCAATTGAAACCACCAAAGGCCTCCTCTTCCCAAGCCCGAAGGGGCTCTATAAGGTGGAATTCACGCCCAACTTTCTCCTTGAAATAGAGGGGCGTCGCACCGCGGTCCATCTCTGGAATACTCAGTTTCGTCTAAGTGGCCAGTTGGTGAGAGCAGCGCTCAGCACGGTTGCTACGCGTTACCCTCTTGAAAATAGGCCTGACGATTTCGCCGTCCTCTCGCTGCAGGATGGCTCTATCTATAAGTGGTCGGAAGCGGATAGGGAGCTTGCGCTCCTCGGAGAGAAGCTGCTGGAGTTCCTGGACAACCAATTTGAGGTTGCGCGGAATGAACTTGGGCTATCAATCGGTCCGGAAGCGCCATCGCCTCATCTGTGATCTTTAAGCCGTCTAGCACCGACCAAACAAGATCTGGTTAGTCAGATATGGGAGCCAAAATCAGCCCCAGGCGTTTCTGCTTGGGGCTGAAACTATTATGTAAACCGCCCATGCCCCTCGGGCGGCGCTGTACATCGGAACTCCGTATCAAGAGAAGCCTTGAACTATACGCGCCATAGCCCCGCATCCGAAATGCCCGATTTCGAACACGAAATGGCGGAATATCATCCATTTTGATTGAAATTGTTGCCACCAGCCATATCTGCCGTACTCCAAGCCATTTCGCATGAGTATCCGGCCTTTCGACGCATTCTATTGCTAAATCGGCCATCAGGGCATCAGCGATAGTAGTCCAGTCGCAGGAGGCACCATCCTGAAAACCGGCAACGATATCAAGAGCATCCAGTATCTGCGCGCCATCGCGGCGATCGCCGTCCTTTGCTTCCATGTGAGCGAAACATACGGCCTGAACTTCAAGATCGGAGCGGCGGGCGTCGATATATTCTTCGTCATCAGCGGCTTCATCATGTGGGTTACGACGGTTGGAAAACCGATCGGCCCGCAGGAGTTCATGTGGCGCCGGATCATCAGGATCGTGCCGCTTTACTGGATTGCGACATCGGTAACATTCGCCGTGGCCGTGTTGAAACCGCAATTCTTCTTCGACACGAATTCGAGCGTCGGTAATCTGTTGGGCTCGTTGTTTTTCGTGCCTATCGTCAAGGATGAAGCGCTCCAACCCGTCGTCGAACAGGGCTGGACCCTGTCCTACGAGATGTTCTTCTATCTTATCTTTTCGGTTTCATTGCTCCTGCCGGAGTTCCGTCGGCTATGGTTCCTGATCGTGATCCTGGGGGCCGTGGTCGTTGCGCATTTCCTGCTGCCCTCTGGATATGCCAGTATTTTTACGCAGCCGATCATTCTGGAATTTGCCGCTGGAATCGTCATCGGGCATCTGTGGAAGCAAGGATATCGCCTGCCCTTTCGCGTCGCCATTGGCTTGATGATCATCGGGGTCGTGCTGCTGGTCGCGAGTGACCCGCTGATCCATCTGGAACGCGCCGTGCGCTGGGGTTTGCCGTCGATGCTGCTGTTATCCGGCGCAGTTTTTGCGGAGCGGGAGCGAGGCGTGCCGCAGCTGGCATTCCTGCATTTCCTGGGGGATGCTTCCTATTCCATCTATGTCTGGCACGTCCTGACGGGCATCCTGGTCACGGCGCTGCTTTTGCGCCTCGGGGTGCCGCACGATATGCAGCCGATGCCGATCGCATTGGGTTCGCTGGCCTTTGCTATCGTTTTCTACTTGGGCATCGAGCGCCCGATACAGCGAAAAATGCGATCGTCGCGCCCGCGGCCGGCCTATCGCAACTGAAGCATGAAAGTGGATGGCCGGATCACGATAAACCCCAGAAGCCTCACCACCTGCATGTGCTCGCGATGGGGATCGACCATTCGAGAAAACTTACGGCACCGCTCCGGATAGTTTTGCAGTCGCATCGATAACCGGGCAGGCTTGCGGCACCGGGCGATCGAACAGAACAGCAATGCCGCAATCCGATGTAAACATCGCTTCGTCATCATGTCCCACGCCCGGCACCTCGACGACCTTCTGATTGAGGTCGGATGGATGCCGCTTTCTCATATAGTCGAAATAGGTCAGCCCGCGCGCGAGCCGATAGGGTCCCTGCGCCATTGCTCCGCAGGAGCGATCGATGAAATGGGTGTAGGGGTTCGTGTCTGCCTGCCCCAGCAGATAGACGACATTGTGCGCGGCATATCTGGTTTCGAGGAGTTTCGGATCCTGTGTGGACACGTAAGGCGGTGCGCCGGTCAGACCATATCGCCATTGCACCGCCTTCGGGCATGACGCCAATCCGGCCTGCTGATCTTGCAAGGCCGGTCGTTCGTTGTCGAAATAAAGATAGCTCGAGGGATTGGCGACGAGGTAGCGGACGGAGATGCCGGCGCTCGTCAAATCTTCGATCTCTCTTCCGGCCACGGCATAACGCTGGACCAATTGCGCTCCCGCCGAATGTCCCATCACGACGATGGTCTTCAGAGACGGATACAACCGACGATCGGCGAAATGCTTGAGCAGGGCATCAAGCGCGGCAAAAGAACTGATCGGCGCCGGCTGACGCGCGGCTTCACCGCCTTTCCAGCCATTTTGCGTCCAGGCGAGCGTCTGCGCACTCAGCGAAAACGCATCCACATCGGGCCTTATCAGGAATTGCGGCGCAACCACCATCGTACCGTCGGCGATATCGCCGGCCTTTGCGAGCAGCTCCTCTCCGGCTGCGTAGTAGGCATCGGCATTTCGGAGCGTGCCATGAATTATGATCAGCACCTTCGTCACATCGGGCGATGCCGCTTCGATCGCATGATCCGCATAGACCGGCAACTCCCCTTTGCCATCAGGCGTGTCGAGGAGCAGGCGCTGATCCGCGATCTCCTTAACTGGTTCGTTGAGCCGCTGATGTTCGGAAGCCGCACTGGCCAATTGAGCTTCGCCCGACATGCCGATGGCGATCAGCGCTGCGATCGTCAGTCGGGCGCAAACCCGGCCCTGAATGCTTCTCATAATCTTCATCTGTAAAACTCGGCTGAGACGGATGACAATGAATATAGCGACTTCCAACCACGCAGAAGACAGCCGGCGATCCGATCAAGCACCGGTCCTGCTGGAAGCCATGCTGCTTGAACGAACGCGCGGGCAGAATCCGTCGCTGCGGCGAAAGTTTCTCTCCCGCATGGCAAATAGGCGGACCGGAAATTGTCGCCCTTGAACGTCAGTTCGCTATCGATCTTACATCTCCGCCCGAAAACCTGCGACAGAGCGCCCAACCCGTGGCATAAGGCCCCCGAAAAACTTTCTTCGGGCTACGCGTAACCATGATTCGTATCGAAAATATCAGCAAACAGAACAGCCACCGCATCCTCTTCATCGAGGCATCCGCTGCCCTCAACAGAGGCGAGAGCGTCGGGCTGGTCGGGCCGAACGGTGCCGGCAAGACGACGCTTTTTCGGATGATCACCGGACAGGAGCAGCCCGACGAGGGGCAGGTTTCCGTCGATAAGGGCGTCACCATCGGCTACTTCAATCAGGATGTCGGCGAGATGGAGGGGCGCAGTGCCGTCGCGGAAGTGATGGAAGGTGCCGGTCCCGTCAGCGCCGTTGCCGCCGAACTTCGCGAACTCGAAGCAGCGATGAGCGATCCGGACCAGGCCGACAGGATGGATGAAATCATCGAGCGCTATGGCGAGGTGCAGGCGCGCTATGAGGAACTGGATGGCTACGCGCTCGAAGGCCGCGCCCGCGAAGTGCTGGCGGGCTTGAGCTTCAGCCAGGAGATGATGGACGGCGATGTCGGCGCGCTGTCGGGCGGCTGGAAGATGCGCGTGGCGCTTGCCCGCATCCTCTTGATGCGTCCCGACGTCATGCTGCTCGACGAACCGAGCAACCATCTGGATCTTGAGAGCCTGATCTGGCTCGAATCCTTCCTGAAGGGCTATGAAGGCGCGCTGCTGATGACCTCGCACGACCGCGAGTTCATGAACCGCATCGTCACCAAGATCATCGAAATCGACGCCGGCAACCTGACCAGCTATTCGGGTGACTATGAATTCTACGAGCAACAGCGCGCTCAGAACGAAAAGCAGCAGCAGGCGCAGTTCGAGCGGCAGCAGGCGATGCTTGCCAAAGAAATCAAGTTCATCGAGCGCTTCAAGGCGCGCGCATCGCATGCTTCGCAGGTGCAGAGCCGCGTGAAGAAGCTGGAAAAGATCGATCGCGTCGAGCCGCCGAAGCGCCGCCAGACCGTCGCCTTCGAATTCCAGCCGGCACCGCGCTCGGGCGAAGACGTCGCCGTGCTGAAGAACGTTCACAAGACGTATGGCAGCCGCACCATCTATGAAGGACTGGATTTCATGGTACGCCGCCGCGAGCGCTGGTGCATCATGGGTATCAACGGAGCCGGCAAATCCACGCTTCTGAAGCTGGTCGCCGGCTCGGCGCAGCCGGATGAAGGCAGCGTGGCGCTCGGCGCCAGCGTGAAGATGGGCTATTTCGCTCAGCACGCCATGGATCTGCTGGATGGAGAGCGCACCGTATTTCAGCAGCTCGAACATGATTTTCCGCAGGCAGGCCAAGGCTCCCTGAGAGCCCTTGCCGGCTGCTTCGGCTTCTCTGGCGACGATGTGGAAAAGAAATGCCGCGTGCTGTCGGGCGGCGAGAAGGCGCGGCTCGTCATGGCGATCATGCTTTTCGATCCGCCGAACCTTTTGGTGCTCGACGAGCCGACCAACCATCTCGATCTCGACACCAAGGAAATGCTGATCGAGGCGCTGTCGCAATATGAAGGCACGATGCTGTTCGTCTCGCACGACCGGCATTTCCTGGCAGCACTCTCCAATCGCGTTCTGGAGCTGACGCCGGAGGGCATCCACCAATATGCCGGCGGTTACACCGAGTACGTGGAGCGCACCGGCTATGAAGCACCCGGCCTCAGAAGCTGATGACAAGCCGAACGAGCACTATTGCGTGTTCGTTGAGGGCGCGGCACCGGCATTGATGATGACAACGGGGGCCGTCCTACCCCGCACACGGATTTCGATGCGGCGTCGTGCCTCGACGGCGCCGCGCTGACCCGAGGTGACGGTATCGCCGGGCAGGATGAGCTGCGCGGCGGACATCGGCAGGATCGTGGCATCCTTCAGTTTCGGATTGGCCTTGAGCACATTGGCGACGGCAATGGCACGGGCAAGGCCAAGTCCGGCATTGTCGGCGGGCAGCAGCGCTGATACCGGCAGCTTGCCGTCCATCGCGCTGATGATCGTATCGTCGAGATTGGATTTTTCGCGCGCCACCGGCTGCTCGTCCGTGTGGCCGATCACCTCGACGATATTGGCGCCATAGAGGCTCAGATTGCTGGCGATTTCGTCTGTGATCGTCGTGCTGAGAAGCTGGGCGAAAGTGCCTGTCAGTTCGGCGCTTCCCGATTGGAAATAGTTTTTCTTGGCATCGTCGAGATTGATGATGGGCGGCCAGTCGTGCATGCCGTTCCCGCCGCCATTGCTGGCCAGAAGCTTATTGACCGCATCGGCGGCTGTCGCGAGCGAGATGTCATGTTCCCTCAGAACGGCCGCGACCTTGGACAGTGATTGCAGATCGGCCGGGGTTGCGCCCTGGTCCGTCACGCTATCTAGCGCTTCTTTCGCCAGCACCAGCTCCCGCCATTGCTTGTCTACCATCGCCTTGTCCGCCGCTGTGAGATTGCCGGAGACGACCTTGGACTGAAGAAGCACGATCTCGGCCGCCTGCTCCGCCCGCTTCTTCTCCAGCACTGCGACCTGTTGCTCGACTTTCTCAAGCTTCCGCTCGACCTCGTAGCGCTTGCTTCTCTCCGCCGAAATCAAGGCGGCTGCCACGAGCAGCAGGCAGAAGACCAAAAGCAGCATGGATTCGGCCATCGTCAGGCCAAGGATGAGGCCACGATTATAGCCCTTGTGCTCCAGTTTCGGCTTGTTGTCCGAGCCTCCTACTACCATAGATGCCACCAGCGTTTTCGCGGCACGATTTCATTTGTCGGCATCGCATCCCGATCGGCGGCGGATGATCTCGGCGACGCGTGCCCCATCGCCTCCGCCATGCGGCCGAGCGCCACTTCGATGTTGCGCAGCGGCTGCAATTGCGCCTCCGACATCTCCTTGATCGCGGTGATTGCCGGCGCCAGCTCGGCACGCACGACATCCTCGGGGGAACGGATTTCCTCCAGCTTCCTGCCGACATTTTCGACGGCGGCGCCGAACGTGCCGATGATGTCGGACAACTGCGATGTCGTCGTCGTCAGCTGCGCCGCCGCGTCATTGATCGGCGTCACGGCCTGCTTCGCCAGCATTTCGAGAATCTTGTTGATTTCCTGACCATTGCGTTCGGCCTGCCGCGCGATCTCCTCGAATCCTTCCGACAGCATCTGGTTGCTGACGCGCCGGTAATGCGAGAATTCACGCGAGGAGGAATCGAGTTCGGTGCGCACGCGCCGCGTCATCTCGGCAAGCTCATGGCGCACGCTGCGCTCGATGTCGATCGGGTCGCGCCGCATCTGGTTGAAGAGGATACGCAGCGTCACGCCGGCAATGGTCGAGGTGATGGCAATGCCGAAGTTGCGGACGATGGTCTCGATCGATGTTTCGCCAGCAAAGAGATAGAGCGATACGCCCAGGCTCGAGAGGGTGAAGAGAAAACCCATGTAATAGAGGTTGTCGCCCGCCTGCTCATTGTGCAGCCGGAACCCGGCAACGGCGAGCGATACGATAAAGTAGACCCCCATCAGCACGAGCGGCACGCCGGTCACGATGGGCAGCGACCAGCCCATGAGCTTCGCCGACCAGATGAAGATCATGCCGCCGACGGTGATGGAGGCGAACAGCACCATCGGCCCGTAATCCCGGATGAGATATCTGGCATCGGTATTGGCCATCAGCGTATCCCCTCCAGCCGCACGAAGCCGCCAAAATCACCCTTGTTGTTCTTGATCCACTGCGCCCAGAAATTCGCAAGATCCTCCATGCTGAACTTCATGTTGGGCCTTTGAAAGGCGAGAATCTTGACTGTGACACCGCTCAGCGACGTGCGAAAGCGGTCGTTCGCAGGGCTGTTCTGGTATCTCTGATAGGAGACGCCATCCTTGTAATTAGAGAAGGCGGCGGTGTGCTCGATCATGTCGGAGGCGATGTAGAGGCGCTTCGGGATGCCGGCCGGCGCATTGGCGAAGACCTCCAGATTGATCTTCTGGATGGCTGCCATGACCGGCGACAGCCTGCCGGACTCACCCGCGGTCAGCTTGCCGGCGATATCGGCAAGCGGCTTCTGGAAGCCCTTCTCCCACCGCGCCTGCGCCAGACGCGGATTGCTGGTCCACTCGTCGACATTTGCGCCGCTTCCCGGATTGCAACCATGGAAGGTCTGGATCAGTTCCCCTTCCTTCTCGGTGAGCGCATAGATATCGATCGCGCCGCCGATTGGCACATCCGCAACGATCTTCTGGAACTGGTTGCGCAGATCGAGCGCCGTCGTGTCTGATATCGGATCGGTGACATCGAGGAGGATGGCCGTTTCCGCTTTCGGGCCATCAATCGGGCAGAGAGACGCCTGGTCGACCGCGACATTGCCGCTTGCCTTGTAGCGCAGCCAACCATAGGCGCCGACGATCCCGAGGGACAGGACGGCGAGACAAACCGTTGCGATGATGAGACCGGCGGATCCGCCGCGCCGGCTACGCCGCTTGCGTCGAGCCAAGGATGCTCTCCGGGAAAAGATTGTCGAGCTGATGGTATTTCTCGATGGCGCGCTCGAATTCGTCGCCGATCCGTTTGATCTGCTCCGACAATTCCGCCTGGGCGCTCTGGATGCGTGCGCCGAGTACCTTGTCGTCCCATTCCTCTTCGGTGCGAATGACAGGTGTCAGGCGCTCCATCTTGTAAGCGGTTTTGAAATAGGGTGGCTCCGCCTCGGTTCGCGCAGCACGGTTCGCATCGCGATAGGAGGTGAGCAGCACATTGGCGGCGCGCTCGAGATGGTTCTGGTGTTCGGCAAAAAGGCCTGCGGTCCTCGCACGATGGGCGATGATGGCAGCCGTTTCCTGCCGGCGCAGCGAGAGGTCGCGGATGATTTCCTCGATCTTGCTGTTATGCTCGTCGCGGATTTCGCGAAGATCTTCGATGAGATCGAGCTTGCGGTCGATATAATTGTCCCTCGCCGCATCGAGACGTTTCTGCACACCAGCAAAGCCGGGGTAAGGATCGGTCAGATAGCAGCCGTCGATGAAGGCGACGAGCGAGAACATCAGACCAATGGCAAAGAGCATCCATGAGTTCAGTTCTTGCAGCCCGAGCGGTGCTGCCTTCAGACGCTGGATGACCTCAGCGCCGGCCCCGCTCAAGATCGTTGCAGAGACCTCGCGATAATGCGCCAGAGCAATATTGATGCCCAAAGCCACGGCGACATAGGCGACAAGCCCGAGGAGACCGAGCAGCTTCAGCGCAAAGGAGCGATGCACCAGAAAGCGAACGCAGAAGAAAGAGAACATCAACGCCGTGCCGATGTTCAGGAAGGCGAAGGCGGCCGCCTCGGTTACACCACCGACGAGGCCCTGCTCGCTTCCCTTGGCCAGAAAGCTGCCGTTCATCACCATTTCGATGAGCACGAGGAAGACGATCAGCGAGACCTTGAAGCCCCAGGCTGCCCTGCTGGAAACCTTGGCGGCCCGCTGCAGCTTGTGCCTGGCCTTGAAGCCCACCATCTCGTCCTCGGCCGTCTTCAGCTTGCGGCGCAGGCCGTGAAGCTCGTCGACGCCGCTTGCCACTTCCGCCTTGAAATCCGAGACGCTTGACGCATTCGCCTGACGGATCAGCCCGAACTGCCCCTCGAAATCGAGGTTGCGCAAGCGGCCGTCGAAGGTCTGGAGCTGGTCTTCGAGGGTTTGATAGGAGCTTTTCTTCTCCGCCTCGACCCAGGCGACGATGCGCTGCTCCGTCTCGTCATGCGATTGCGCATCCGGCGGCGGCCGGTTCTGACGCCCAGCTGCGGCTCCCTTTTCTTTCAGATCGAGGGTCGCACCCAGCTTTTCGATATCGACGACGGGAAAAACGTCCGTCGAGGCACGGAAATCATGGCTGGTCTCTCGAACGCTATCCCAGAGACGGTTGAGGGCTTCGAAACGCAACGATCTTCCCCGGCGAATTCATCAACTTAGAAAGGACAATTGAGAAATCGATATCGCACCGGTTGTCCACGGTCCAGAGCGATCTAGCCGAAGTTAGGATGTGATTGTGGTAAAGACTAGCCCAAGCCTACGCCGAACGAAAAAGCCTCCGATTCAAGTGTGACAAGCATGGTGAAATTACGCGAGGCCTGTAGTGTGTCCAAGGGCTAGGCGATTTCAGTTCCGATTGCCAGCAATCTGATAAACCACTCGCCAAATCGTAGCCCCGCCATATCTTGGCAGGGGCATGCGACTTCGTTCGGAGTATCAAGTCATGACGTCCTCTCCTTTCAAGAACATCTGCGTCTACGGCGCCGGCGCGCTCGGTGGTGCGATCGCGGCCAGGCTCGCCTCCTCTCATGAGAGTCAGACCAAGATTTCCGTCGTGGCGCGCGGAGCCCATCTGGAGGCCATTCGCGCCGGCGGCATAAGCCTGTGGGAAGCGGAAGCGGACAGTCCTCTCGTCGCGCAGATGACAGCAACCTCCGATGCGGGCGAATTGCAGCCGCAAGATCTCGTTATCACCGGCCTCAAAGGTCATCAGCTCACCGCAGCGGCTCCGGGTATTGCGAAACTGCTGCATTCCGGCACCCGCGTCGTCATGATCCTCAACGGCGTTCCATGGTGGTATTTTCACCGGGATAGCCGGAGCGGTTACGCCGAACACCAGATAGAAGAGCTCGACCCGAACGGCGATCTCCGGCGTCTGATCGGACCGGAACGCGTCATCGGCTGCGTTGCCTATCAGGGAGCGGAAGTCGTCGCACCCGGCGAGGTCAAACTTGCCAACACCGGCCATTTCATCCTTGGCGAACCTTCCGGCGAGAGGACGGGCGATATCGAAGCCATCGCAGCACTGCTGCAGCGGGCCGGCGTCAATGTTTCGATTTCCTCGCGCATTCGCGACGATATCTGGAGCAAGCTCATGGGCAACGCCGCCTTCAATCCGATCAGCGCGCTCACCCGCGGTTTGATGTCCGATATCATGGACGATCCAGCACTTGCGGCCATGGTCGGCCAAGTAATGAGCGAGGTAAAAGCCGTTGCCGAGGCTTTGGGATCGCACATCGCCATGTCCGTCGAAGAACGTCTTGAGCGTTCCCGTCAGATCGGACCCGTCCGCACCTCGATGCTGCAGGACCTACTTGCCGTCAAGGCGCTAGAAATCACGCCTCTCGTGGGCGTCGTCGTCTCGCTCGGAAAGCTCGTGAATATACCGACGCCGGTCTCGACGACCATCCTGGCGTTGGTGACGGAGCTCGACCGCAAGAACCGGCAGGGCGCCGACTAAGCGGCGGTCGACGACGCCAGACAGCTTTTCGATCCTCCGGCAGCGGTCCACGGGCCAGTTTCCGGAAGAACTCCGGGCATATCAGTTCTTTATATTTCACTTACGTCTTCGTCCTTAACCCCGAATGGATTTCCTATGGGGCCTGGCTCTACGCTTGCGGTGGAATATGGAGACAGATCCCATGCTCGACACGCACGCACCCAATCTCACGGAATCCATCCGTGTTCTCGTTCATAACAGCGACGAGAAGCATCATCGCATTCCGGCATCGGCTGAAACAACGAAGAGACCGCGTAAGAACCAGCCTCGCTCGCGCCAGGTTCGGGAAAAGCGCACCTTTCAGGCCATGCTCGCCTTCGGCCTGCTGCTCGGCGCCCTCGAGCTTTTCATTGTGCTGCATTACCTCTGAGATTTCACAAGCATGGGTAGACCGACTTTTCGAAGGCGTGTCGGCGGTGCGATCACCGCCCTCGTCACGCCTTTTCGCGACGACGCTTTCGATGGTGTCGACATGATGGCCCATATCGAGTGGCAGCTGCTGAGCGGGATCGACGGACTTCTCGTCTGTTCGCTGACCGGCGAAGGCCCGACGCTGGCCGAGGCCGAACGCGTGAGAGCCATCGAGATCTGCGTCGAGCTTTCCGAACACAAGGTGCCGGTCATCGTCGCGACCGGAACCAACGACACAAAGACGACCCTGGAGCAAACGATACGGGCACAGCGCCTTGGCGCAGATGCGGCCTTCGTGACGGTGCCCTATTACTCCAAGCCGACGCAAAAAGGGATCATCCACCATTTCGAGCAGCTGGCGGCGAAGACCGAACTGCCGATCATCATCCACGATCAGCCATCGCGTACAGCCGTCGATCTCGCTCCGACAACGGTCGCGCGGCTTGCCGAAATCCGGGGGATTATCGGGATCGCCGACGACGGCTGCGATATCTCGCGCATCGATCTCTGGCGACATTTCCTGCCGGAGGGGTTCGGCCTGTTCACATCCAACGACGCCAACGCGCTCGGCTTCGCGGCTGCGGGCGGTCATGGCTGCTTCTCCAGCGCGGCCAATATCGTCCCACGCCTCTTTCGATCCATGCAGCATGCAGCCGCGTGCGGCAACATCAGCGCTGCCCGATCCATCGACGAGCGCCTGCAGCCATTGTTCAACGCACTCGCCCGCGAAAACGAGCCGGCGACGATCAAGCATGCCTTGTCACTGGCCAGAGATATCGAGGCGGAGGTTCGCCTGCCATTGGTTGGCGTCGGCACTGAGACAGCCGCGGCCATCCAGGCGGCAATCACCCCGTTTCAGCTCGATGGCACCGGCCGGTTTGCCTCGCGCCATGCCTATCGCCGGGGATTGTGAAATCGCTTCATCCCTATGAGATTTTTATATTTTTGCCGTTTCAGGCAAATGGAAAACCTAGCAACCCCCTCATAGATTCATCAGCGTAGCACCGGAAATGGTCTTATCGGACCGTCGTGCTGGTGACGCTGAAAGGAACCATGATGTCACGCTACAGGCAAGTCGGCCTATCCGCCGGCCCTCTCCAACGCCCTCGTGCCGTCGCGTTTGCGCGCAACGAGCGTCACTTCTCTTCGGACGCATTGCTGGACGGAATTCGCTCCGTCGCTCCGCGCCTCGGGCTTGTCCTCCTGATCGCCGCTGCCCTGCAAATGGGGCTGCATCTGACCGGACACTGAGTGAAATCGAAGAGATCCAAGAGGAAATAACAATGGCAAACGCACGGCATCTTCAACGCCGCTCGGCTCACAGCGCGATTTCGCCGGCGCCGGCGCGCTTCATCATCGGCCGTGACCGCCGCGGCAGCTGGATCGTTCAGGACCGGCAAGGCCTCGTTGGCGGTCTGTTCCGCAATGAGGCGGCGGCCCTCCACTTCGCCGCCGAGGAATGCAACCACAATCCGGCCGACATCTGCCTGGCACCCAAAGGCGCCATTCTCGATCTGGATGGCTTTACGCCTGCCCCGTCAAACCTGCACTGAACTTGCCCCTGGCAGGCTTCGACAATATCCCGCCGAACGCTTCCTTAACCGCCCCAAGGTAAGCTTTCGCCAGATATCCATAGAACAGAAGACAATGTCGAAGCCTGCCTTCCGCTATAGCCACTACGATCTCGGGGAACAGCGCGCCGGAACAGTGATCGAAATCACGCTCTCGGCCATTGCCAATGTCAGGCTGATGAATGGCTCGAATTTCGAGCGCTTCACCGAAACGCTGAAACATCAGTTTCTCGGCGGTGTCGCCAAGAAATCGCCGATACGGCTGGTCATTCCGGATGCCGGCCATTGGCATCTGGTGGTCGATATGGAAGGTCATAAGAGCCTGGCTGAATCAAGCGTCAAAATGGTGGACAGGGTAACCGTTCCACGCATGCAAAAAGCATAGCGGCAATCCATCACCGCCAGGTGATATATGGACTAGCGCTCGCCACGCTCCTTGCGCAGCTTCGCCCACCAATCCAGCCGCTTGCGGATTTCACGCTCGAAGCCCCGTTCCGGCGGATCGTAGAAGGTCTGGCGACCCATCTTCTCCGGGAAGTAATTCTGCCCTGAAAAAGCATCCGGCTCGTCGTGATCGTAGCGATAGCCATCGCCATAGCCTTCCGTGCGCATCAGTTTCGTGGGCGCGTTCAGGATGTGTTTCGGCGGCAGCAGCGAGCCGTTCTGCTTCGCGGCCTGGGTCGCGGCCTTGAAGGCCGTATAGACGGCATTGGATTTCGGGGCGGTGGCCAGGTAGACGCAGGCCTGCGCCAACGCCAATTCACCTTCAGGCGACCCGAGATAATCATAGGCATCCTTGGCAGCATTGCAGATGACCAGAGCCTGCGGATCGGCAAGCCCGATATCCTCCACCGCCATGCGCACCAGCCGACGTCCGAGATAAAGCGGATCTTCACCGGCATCGAACATGCGGGCGAGATAATAGAGCGCGGCATCCGGATCAGAGCCACGAACCGACTTATGCAGCGCAGAAATCAGATTGTAATGCCCATCCTGCGCCTTGTCATAGACTGGAGCGCGGCGCTGGACGATCTTGACCAGCATATCGGGATCGAAAAGCTCGTCCTTGCGCGCGGCACGCCAGACCTCTTCCGCCAGCGTCAGCACCGAGCGGCCATCGCCATCGGCCATGCGGATCAGGCTGGCACGGGCATCCTCCGTCAACGGCAGCGGCTTGCCCTCCACCGTCTCGGCCCGGCGCAGCAGCTCTTCCAGGCTTTCCTCGTCATGCGAGCGAAACGTCAGGACACGGGCGCGGGAGAGAAGAGCGGCGTTGAGTTCGAAAGAGGGATTTTCCGTCGTCGCCCCGACGAGAATGACGGTGCCGTCTTCCATGACGGGCAGGAAGCTATCCTGCTGCGCGCGATTGAAACGATGGATCTCGTCGACGAACAGCAGGGTCTGGCGGCCATCCATGCGGCGCAGACGTGCCGCCTCGAACACCTTCTTGAGATCGGCGACGCCGGAGAAGATTGCCGAAATCTGCTCGAAGGCAAGACCCGCCTCGCCCGAAAGAAGCCTTGCAACGGTCGTCTTGCCGGTGCCGGGCGGTCCCCAGAAGATCATCGATCCAAGCGAACCCGCCTCGATCATCCGACGCAATACACCATCCTCACCGGTCAAATGTTCCTGACCGGTGACTTCGGCCAATGTCTGCGGCCGCAGACGATCGGCGAGAGGCCGCTTGTTGGCGACCTCCTCCGGTATCCGCGGTGCAAACAGGTCATTGCTCATCGGAAGAACTGCCGGATACGCTGGCCGTCACGCTCGATCTCGACGCGCCAGAAGCTGGGGTTTGACGTGACGGTCTTCTGAAGGATTTCCGTCGTGTTGATCGCCACGCCATTGATGGAGATGACGATATCGCGGGCGGCAAATCCAAGCCTGTCGGCCGGCGAGTTCTGCTTGAGGCTCTCGATGACGACGCCCGTGGAATCCGGCGGCATATGCAGATCATCGGCAACGCGCGGCGAGAGATTGGCAACGGTCGCGCCAGAGAAAGGATTATTGCCGTCGATCACCCGCTCGTCGCGCGGTGTCGATTCTGGCGCTGCGGCCAGCGTCATCGTCGCCTGATGTTCTTTGCCGTTATCCAGCACCGTCAATGCCACCGTCGCGCCGAGACCGGCCGTCGTCAGGCGATAGCCGAGCGCATCGGGATGCTCGATCGAGATATTGTTCAGGGCTGTGATCACTTCGCCGGGCTTGAGGCCGGCCTTGGCAGCAGGGCCACCGTCGACCACCTTCGTTACCAACGCACCGCGCACCTTGTCGAGGCCAAGCGCTTCGGCGACGTCCGATGTCACCGGCTCGAAGGAGGCACCGATATAGGGGCGCTCGAAGGCCTTGTCGCCGCGATCGGCAGCGGCGAGAAAGACTTTGACCAGATTGGCGGGAATGGCAAAGCCGATACCGTTGGAGCCGCCCCCCTGGGAGAAGATCGCCGTATTCAGCCCGATCAGCTCGCCGGTCATGTCGACGAGCGCACCGCCCGAATTGCCAGGGTTGATCGACGCATCGGTCTGGATGAAGAAGCCAACCTCGTTCTTGACCTGGTTACGGGCGAGCGCAGAGACGATACCGCTCGTGACCGTCTGGCCCACGCCGAAGGGATTGCCGATCGCAAGCACGAGATCGCCCACTTCGATGCCGTCGGAATTGCCGAGCGGCAGAACCGGGAAGCTCTCGTTCTTCGACTGGATCTTCAAGACGGCAAGATCGACGCGATCGTCCTTCAGAACGACCTTGCAGGGAAATTCGCGGCCGTCCGAAAGCGCGATCTTGATATCGTCAGCACCGTCGACGACGTGGTTGTTGGTGATGACGGTGCCATTCGCCTCCACGATGACGCCGGACCCGAGCGAAGATTGCTTCTCGGTGCGATTCGGCATGCGCTGACCGAAAAACTGCTCGAAGAAGGGATCGCCGGCGAAGGGCGACTGACGCTGCACCACACGCTCGGCATAGACATTCACCACGGCGCCGGAGGTCTGCTTGACCAGCGGAGCGAAGGAAAGCTGCATCTGCGTCTGGCTTTGCGGCAGCGTCTTTGCCGTTTGAGCCTCAGCGGAAAGCGGCATCGCCATGACGAGGGCAATCATCGAAACGGCAGTGCGCTTCAGGAGGACATGCATGGAAATTTCCCTTTTTAATTCTCTTTAAACAACGTTGTAGCGCCCGACGCTAGAAAGAAAAGAGGGCGGAAGCATGAAGCATAAATGGATGTTTGCGGCGATAAAAAACAGGCTCGCTGAACAAAACCGTGCTGTCATGCATTTCGCGTTGGGAATCGCCAAAGGGAGCTACACATGCGATCGATCCATCTTGCCGCCGCCACTTTCCTCGTTTCGCTGGGCATGGCCGGCGCCTCTCACGCCGCCAGCTTCGATTGCGAGGCGCAGAACCTGAAGCCGGACGAGAAGACGATCTGCGATGTGAGGGCGCTCAACGATGCCGACGTGAGAATGGTGACGACCTTCGACTTGCTTTCCGGGCTGCTTGCCATGGGTGCGCGTGGCACAATGCAGGACCAGCAGACCGAATGGCTGAAAAAGCGGCAGGCCTGCGGAGCGGATGTGGCGTGCCTGACCTCGTCCTATCAGGAGCGTCAGAAAGAGCTGAACGACGCCTACAAGCAGATCAATCGACCGCTGTAAGGGCTTGGTTTGAATGGCTTAAAGGTTTTCGCTGAGATGTCCCCTCGCCCCGCCTGCGGGGAGAGGGCTAGGGTGAGGGGCAAGCGGAGCGACAGCCAAACTCCGCCGCGGCGATAAAGCTCGAAAGCCCCTCATCCGTCCTTTCGCGGCCGAGCTCCGCTCGACCGCTCAAGTCCACCTTCTCCCCGTTTCACGGGGCGAAGGGACTTGGTTACTTGCCACCCAGGTCGCGAACAGCACCGCGATCGGCGCTCGTCGCAAAAGCAGCATAGGCCTTGAGTGCCGTCGTCACATTGCGCTTACGCGGTTCGGCCGGATGCCAGCCCTTGGCGTTCTGAGCTTCGCGGCGAACCGCAAGTTCCTTGTCATCAACGCGCAAGTTGATGGTGCGGTTCGGGATGTCGATGTCGATCATGTCGCCTTCGCGCACCAGACCGATCGTACCGCCATTGGCCGCTTCCGGCGAAGCATGGCCGATCGACAAGCCCGAGGTGCCGCCGGAGAAGCGGCCGTCTGTGATCAGCGCGCAGGCCTTGCCGAGGCCCTTCGACTTCAGGTAGCTCGTCGGATAGAGCATTTCCTGCATACCGGGGCCGCCCTTTGGGCCTTCGTATCGGATGACGACCACGTCGCCGGCCTTCACTTCGCTGCTGAGGATGCCCTTGACGGCAGCGTCCTGGCTTTCGAAGACCTTGGCCGGGCCGGAGAACTTCAGGATCGATTCATCGACACCGGCCGTCTTCACGATGCAGCCGTCAAGCGCCAGATTGCCTTTGAGGACGGCCAGGCCGCCATCCTTGGAAAAGGGATGCTCGACGGAGCGGATGACGCCCTTCTCGCGGTCCGTATCGAGTTCATCCCAGCGGGAGCTCTGGCTGAAGGCAACCTGCGTCGGAACGCCACCCGGAGCCGCGCGGAAGAATTCGCGTACGCTTTCGCTGTTGGTACGGGTGATGTCCCAACGGTCGATGGCGTCGCCGAGCGTTTCGGCATGAACCGTCGGGCAATCGCGGTTGATGAGACCGCCCTTATCGAGCTCGCCGAGGATCGACATAATGCCGCCGGCGCGATGCACGTCTTCCATGTGAACGTCGCTCTTGGCAGGCGCAACCTTGGACAGGCACGGGACGCGGCGCGACAGCGCGTCGATGTCGGCCATGGTGAAATCGACTTCGCCTTCGTGCGCGGCGGCCAGAATGTGCAGAACCGTATTCGTCGAACCGCCCATGGCGATATCGAGGGCCATGGCGTTCTCGAAGGCCTGCTTGGAGGCAACGGAGCGCGGCAGGATGGAGGCATCGTCCTGCTCGTAGTAACGGCGGGCGAGATCGACGATCAGATGGCCGGCTTCGACGAAGAGGCGCTTGCGGTCGGCGTGGGTGGCGAGCGTCGAGCCGTTGCCCGGCAGCGACAGACCGAGCGCCTCGGTTAGGCAGTTCATCGAATTGGCGGTGAACATGCCCGAGCACGAGCCGCAGGTCGGACAGGCAGAGCGCTCGATGACCTGGACGTCTTCGTCGCTGATCTTGTCGTCAGCCGCGGCGACCATGGCATCGACCAGGTCGAGGGCGACCTTCTTGCCATGCAGAACGACCTTGCCGGCTTCCATCGGGCCGCCGGACACGAAGACCGTCGGGATATTGAGGCGCAGCGAGGCCATCAGCATGCCGGGGGTGATCTTGTCGCAGTTGGAGATGCAGACCATGGCGTCGGCGCAATGGGCATTGACCATATACTCGACGCTATCGGCGATCAGCTCGCGTGATGGCAACGAATAAAGCATGCCGTCATGGCCCATGGCGATACCATCATCGACGGCGATGGTGTTGAATTCCTTGGCAACGCCGCCGGCAGCTTCGATTTCGCGGGCAACGAGCTGGCCGAGATCCTTGAGGTGAACGTGGCCGGGCACGAACTGGGTGAAGGAATTGACCACCGCAATGATTGGCTTGCCGAAATCGCTGTCCTTCATACCCGTCGCACGCCAAAGGCCGCGCGCGCCGGCCATGTTGCGGCCGTGGGTGGTTGTTCTGGAACGATAAGCTGGCATGGTGTCTTCCTCGTCATCCTGGAATTTGCGCGGCGTCGGGCATGGGCCAAAGGTTTCAGGCCAAAGGGGCGCCGGCAACTCCGCTTTTTGGAATTGTCCTAATCCAATCATGCAGTACTGTCACTATCAACTCGAGCGAATCCGGTACGCTGCCGGGCAAGGGCCGCGTCCGGGCAAACAAGTCGCTCGACCAAAGTTGGGAACGAAACGGCTCGATCGCAAGCGCACACAAAAAGTTGCTTTCACTTCCAAAGAAATGCCTGCCTAAGAGTGTAACAAAACCTGTGTCCGTTGCGTATCGCTCATATCGAAGCTGCTATCGCATAAAGGAATTGTTCCATGGCCGCGTATCGCCCGCCGAAAATCGCATCCTCCGAGATTACACCCCGCTCCGTCTATCGGAAGCGCCGCGAGTTCCTGACGGCCGCAGCGGCCGGCATCGGCATGGCGGCTATCGGCGGCAAGGCGGCGCTGGCAGAGGCGCTGACGGCCACCAAGAGCAATTACACGGTCAATGAGAAGCTGACGCCGATCAAGGATGTCACCACCTACAACAATTTCTACGAATTCGGCCTCGACAAGTCCGATCCGGCCAACCTCTCGGGCAAGTTCAAGCCACGTCCCTGGACGATCAAGGTCGACGGCATGGTCAACAAGCCCGGCACGTTCGATGTCGATGCCTTGATCAAGGAATTTCCCCCGGAAGAGCGCGTCTATCGCATGCGCTGCGTCGAAGCCTGGTCGATGGTCATTCCATGGGACGGCTTCCAGCTCTCCGCCCTGCTCGACAAGGTGGAGCCGCAGGGCAGCGCCAAATATGTAGCCTTCGAGACCGTGGTGCGGCCGGAAGAAATGCCGGGGCAGTCGGGCCTCCTGCAATCCCTGAACTGGCCCTATGTCGAGGGCCTGCGTCTGGACGAGGCGCGCAACCCGCTGACGCTGCTTGCCGTCGGCCTCTATGGCGAGACCCTGCCGAACCAGAACGGCGCGCCAATCCGGCTCGTCGTGCCGTGGAAATACGGCTTCAAGGGCATCAAGTCGATCGTCCGCATTACGCTCACCGACAAGCAGCCGATCAATACCTGGCAGGCGACGAACAGCCAGGAATATGGCTTCTATGCCAACGTCAATCCGGCCGTCGACCATCCGCGCTGGAGCCAGGCGACGGAGCGGCGCATCGGCGAAGGCGGCTTCTTCGGCTCGAACCGTCATCCCACCCTGCCCTTCAACGGCTATGCCGATCAGGTCGCCAGCCTCTATAGCGGCATGGATCTCAGGGTGAATTTCTGATGGTCCTCTCCTTCGCTCTTCCCAAGCGTTGGCAACCCGCCTCCGTCTGGGCGCTCTACTTTGTCGGGCTTTTACCGGCGGCTTGGGAATTCTATCTCGGGGCGACGGACCAGCTCGGCGCCGATGCCGTCAAGACCTTCGAGCTTTTCCTGGGGCTGTGGGCGATCCGCTTCCTGCTGCTGACGCTTGCGGTGACGCCGCTTCGCGATCTCTTCGGCTGGAACTATCTGCGCTATCGCCGCGCGCTCGGCCTCCTCTGTTTCTACTACGCGCTGATGCATCTGACCGTCTATATGGTCCTCGACCAGGCGCTGGACGTACAGGCGGTCATCGACGACGTGCTGAAGCGGCCTTTCATCATGTTCGGCATGGCGGGGCTCGTCATGCTGCTGGCCTTGGCTGTCACCTCGAACAATTTCTCGATCAAGCGTCTCGGCAAGAAATGGATCTGGCTGCATCGCCTCGTCTATATCATCGCTGCCTGCGGTGCCCTGCACTTTGCGCTATCGACCAAAGTCCTCTCGGTGGAGCAATTCATCTATATCGGCCTGCTGATCGCGATGATCCTCTACAGATCCTACCGTCCGATCATGATGGAAAGACGCCGGGCGGCGCGCAAGCCGGTTGCGGCTTCGAGTTCCAGAGCGGCCTGAAGGCGGCCGCCCTGCCTTTAAGCGAGAATCATTCCGCAGCGCTGGCGATCTTCGCCTGGCTCTGTTCCTGCACCTCGACGGTTGCCGTCAGGCCGGCGATCAGCTTCGTGCCGTCGGGCACCTTGTCGAGAACGATACGCACCGGCACACGCTGCGCCAGCCGTACCCAGCTGAAGGTCGGCGTGATGTTGGCAAGCAGGCTGCCGGAGGTGCGTTCACGGTCCTCGATGCCATAGGCGATGCTTTCGACGTGGCCCGTCAGCTTTTCAGTCTGGCCCATCAGATGGATATAAACCTCGTTACCGATATGAATGCGCGGTAGCTTGGTTTCCTCGAAATAGCCTTCGACGCGCAGGGAATCGCTGTCGATCAACGCGACCTTGGCCGTGCCGGCAGAGACATAATCACCCGGACGCAGGCTGAGGTTCGAGATCGTGCCGTTAACGGTGGCGCGAACCTCGGAGCGGTCGAGATTGAGCTGGGCGAGTTCGCGATTGGCAGTTGCCTGACGAACGGCGGCTTCATCCTGCTGCACGGTGGTCAGCGCCTGCTCCTTCTGCTGCAGGGAGGCGGCATCGCCGAGACGCGCCTGCCGCGCGCTTTCACGCTGGGCCTGTTCGAGAGCCGCCTTGCTGCTTGCAAGCGCTGCATCCGCCTGTTCGAGAGCGATGGCAAAGCGATCGCGATCGACGCGGAAGAGGACATCGCCTTTCCTGACGGCCTGATTGTCCTTGACGAGGACCTCGCTCACCAGGCCGGAGACGTCAGGCGCGATGCCGACGACATCGGCCCTCAGGCGCGCATCGCGCGTCCAGGGCTCGTCCATATAATGACCCCAGAGATGGCGGCCGACATAGACAGCGGTAATAACGAAAATGAGTGTAACGGCGACGCGGCCGATGAGTTTTAACGCGTTCATGTGAAGTACCAACGAGAGACTGAGGAGACCGCGCCGAGCAGCAGGACGTAAAGCGCGAGATCGAAGAGGCCGCGATGCCAGACCAGAGTGTAGACTCCGATCCATGCGAGCAGGCGCCGAAGGATAATGACGACAAACAAGGTCAAGAGCATGAGAACGAGAAGGCGCGGGATATAGACGCCATAAAGATCGAATTCTGCGGGCATGATATTACTCGGCGGCAATGGGGAGAGGTTGGGTTGTATCCGCTATGGGCGGTCGCCAGCTCGCCGGCGGTTCGGCATGCGGGAAAAGCGCCCGGCGAAGGCCGACCAGCGCATCAAGGCTCGCCCGAGCGGAATCTCGCTTTTCCTGCGCGACCGCTTCGAGGCTATGGTCGATCGATACACGCAGTTCTTCGGCCGGATCCACGGCTCGTTTTGCCTTCAGCCGCGAACGATAGAAATCCGACACGCCGATCAGGACTTCGCTGACGGATGCGGCGGCAGCGGGCTTCAATTGGCCGCGCTCCTTCTGCAGCATCAGCACATTGAAGCCGAGACGGACATCGGCATAGCCGTCCACCTTCTTCAGTTCGCGGTCCTCGATGCCTGCAAGGCGGGGCACGAGCTGGCCCAGGCGATCAAGGATGCGACCTGAGAGGCGTTCATGATCGGCGCGGCGGATACCGGCGGCAGTTTCGGCCAGATCTCTCCAGCCGGCCCGGACCAACCGCCAGGCGGCAAGCTCGGAACCAAATGGGCGTGTAAGCAAAGTCCAGACCAAGGCGAAACCAACACCGGCCAGAGCAGCGATCGCACTGTTGGTGAAGCTGGCGAAATCGGCGGTGTAACGATCCTGCAGCGCGATGAAACTTGCGCCGTTCACCGCCAGCAGCATGCCGAGCATGTTGGTTTGCGGGCGCGTAATCAGCAGCCCCATCACCAGGAAGGGCGGCGCAAAGACCAGCACCAGCATCTCGAAGCCGGAAATCGACGGCAACACGCCGAAGATATAGACGCAGGCGATGACCAGGCTCACCGCGGTCCAGATGAACATGGTGGTGATGAAGGGTGCGGGACGATCGAGCGCGGCGAAAAACGAGCAGGCAACGGCCACCATGGCGATGAAGCCGGCACCATCCGCCCAGCCGGAATAGATCCAGAAGAAGCAGGCGACGGCGATCCCGGCGATGACGCTACCGGCCGAGAAGGCAAGCAGGGCGTAATCATAATGCCTGCTGCGACCGACGACATTGCGGTAGCGGAAGGCGGGACGCCAGGCGCCGACCTGCTGTCCCGAGACGATCTCAGCGCGCAGCGTCAGGCAATCCTGCCACAAGTCGACAATTTCCTTGAGGCGAGCGAGCGCGCTCGACCGGACGAGATCGTCCCAACCGATATCGAGGTCGTCCTCCTGCAACTCCTCGATCTTCCGCGACAAGGTCTCAGCGGTCTCGTCGGCCTTGCCGCGACCACCCTGCCCCAGCCAATCGGCCACCTCGTTCAAAACAACGACCAATTCCTGCGGTAACGGCTTGCCACCGGCCTTCAAGGCGTGCAGGCGGTCGGCAAGTGAGGAGAAGAGCGGCAGCAGCATCAGCAGGCGGCCGCGCAGCTCGCGCGAATGCCTGACGATGTCACGGCTGCCGGCATCATAGCGCAACTGGCTGATGACGAGATCCAGGCCGGAAACGTCGGCGGCGAGCTTCTGCCGCTTAAGGGGTGTTGCGGGCGAAGCGCCCTCGCCGCGCAGGATCTCATCCGCCCAGGTGCCGGCGTCATCCAGCCAGGACCCTATGCGCTGGCCGAGCACAGTGCCGACGCTGCTCGGAAAGACGACGGCGCTGACCACGCTCGCGCAGACGATGCCGATAATAATCTCCTCGGAGCGGGCAAGCGCCACATCGAAAATGGTTTCGGGCGAGCCGACGGTCGGCAGCGCGATGAGCGGCAAGGTATAGCCGGCCAGCATGAAGACATAGCTGCGCGAGGTGCGGTCGAGCATAGAGATGAACAGCAGCGTGCCGGTCCAGAGTGCTACCACGATCGAAAGCAGTTCGGGCGCATTGACGAAGAGTGGGATGAGGATCACGGACGCGGTGGCACCGATAAGCGTGCCGAGCGCGCGGTAAAGTCCCTTGGAACTGGTCGCGCCGGCAAGCGGATTGGCGACCACATAAACGGCAGCCATCGCCCAATAGGGACGCGGCAGATCGAGCGACAGCGCGATGAACAGCGCCATGATCGCAGCAATGAAGGCTTTGACGGAAAATAACCACTCGCGCCAGGATGGAATGCTCATGAGACCTTCTCCGGCTCCGGTTCGGCGGCCTTTGATGCCTCAAACTCCTCGAAAGCCTTCAGGACGCGAACTGCGGCTTCGATATCCGCAGGGTCGACATTGGCAAGGATCTTGCCACGCAGCTCATCAAGTACGTCTTCCATACGGGAAGCCAGCTTTTCGCCCTCAGGCGTCAGCCACAGGCCTTTCGCGCGCCGATCCGTCGGATCATCCTTGCGGATGACAAGTTCCATGCTTTCGAGCTGATCGATCAGCCGAACCAGAGACGGGCCTTCGATACCGACACAGGTGGCGAGCACCACCTGCCGCACGCCTCCCCCGAGGCGGCCGATCCAAAGCAGCGGCGCGGCCACCGCCTCGGATATGCCATGGGAGCTCAGCGCAAGATCGACAGCCCGGCGCCATTGGCGGCCAGTGGTCAGCAGATTGGCGGTGAATATGCGTTGCAGGGCGTTTGACGAGTTCATGAAAACCTATTAGCACTAAACTAATTAGGATTCAAATTATTATCATCAAAAGCGCTATTCTAAATGGGAAATGCAGCTATGCGAATATCGAGAGGGCAGCGGTAACCGACCGGGATCACAAGCGACCGATGGCCTAGTGAATCACTCAGCGACGATCGAGGTCGCCGAGATAGAAGCTAGGCAAGAACATCAAGCCGAGCGCCTCGTTCCGGACAGCGCGCAATCGAGCGCCAACGCCAGCGCAATTCCGACGACATAGGCGACGATATTCCACGGCGAGAACACCCTGCCCAGCAACAGGGCTCCGGCGGCAGTCAATCGAAAAGCATCGAGATCAGGCGTGTGCCAAAGCCTGAAAAACTCAACGGCGACGGCGATAAGCAGTGCCGCCATGGCAATCCTGAAACGCCCCTGCGATACGAAGATTGCCGCAAGGAGCCAATAGACCATCGCTCCCCACAATAACGAGCCGCCATATTTGACGACTACGAAAGGCAGATTGATCGCATAACCATAGCGCCGCAACGCAAGACCGCTGGCGATAGTCACCAGCAGCGCCACGACCAGAAGCGGTCTCCCGCGCGTCAATTTTCGCTGCATGTCCCACGACGCTCCCTGCCCCTGATGAGCCGAGCCGACTACGACTCAGCAAGGCTGATTGTGATACTCCAAAGCAATCAGGGAGATTGAAAGGCCGCTCCCGTAGCGGAAACGACAAAAGGCCGGATGATCGCTCATCCGGCCTTTTATATTTAATCCGAAGCTTAGCCTTAAGCGGCTGCGGCTTCTTCTTCAGCGGCAACGCGAGCCTTGTCGGCTGCGCCCTTGGCATTGACGTCGCGATCGACGAATTCGACGACTGCGAGAGCGGCATTGTCGCCCTGGCGGAAGCCGGCCTTCATGATGCGCAGGTAGCCGCCGTTGCGGGTGGCGTAGCGGGTTGCAATCGCGTCGAAGAGCTTCGAAACGACGGCAGCGTCGCGGATCTGCGAGATGGCCTGACGACGAGCGTGCAGGTCGCCGCGCTTGCCGAGGGTTACCAGCTTCTCGACGATCGGGCGAATTTCTTTCGCCTTCGGAAGCGTGGTGACGATCTGCTCATGGGTGATGAGCGAAGCCGCCATGTTGGCGAACATCGCCTTACGGTGGCTAGCGGTTCTATTCAGCTTGCGGCCGGCTTTACCGTGGCGCATTGCTATTCTCCTTCACTTACAGGCATCGCTCGCCTGCCGTTTGAAACGTTAGTACTGGTCTTCGTATCGCTTGGCGAGATCTTCGATGTTCTCGGGCGGCCATGCCGGCACTTCCATGCCGAGATGCAGGCCCATGGAAGCGAGAACTTCCTTGATTTCGTTCAGCGACTTGCGACCAAAATTCGGCGTGCGGAGCATTTCTGCTTCGGTCTTCTGAATGAGGTCGCCGATGTAGACGATGTTGTCGTTCTTCAGGCAATTTGCCGAGCGAACGGACAGTTCGAGTTCGTCCACCTTCTTGAGGAGCGCCGGGTTGAAAGCGAGTTCGGTGACTGCTTCTTCTTCGGCTTCCTTCTGCGGCTCGTCGAAGTTGACGAACACGCCAAGCTGATCCTGAAGGATGCGAGCCGCGAAAGCGACGGCATCTTCACCGCTGATCGAACCATCGGTTTCGATCGACATGCTCAGCTTGTCGTAGTCGAGAACCTGTCCTTCACGGGTATTTTCAACCTTGTAGGACACCTTCTTGACCGGCGAATAGAGGCTGTCGACCGGGATAAGGCCGATCGGAGCATCTTCCGCACGATTACGCTCGGCCGGGACATAGCCCTTGCCGTTGTTGACGGTGAATTCCATGCGGATTTCGGCACCCTCGTCGAGCGTGCAGATGACATGCTCGGGGTTGAGGATTTCGATATCGCCGACCGTCTGGATGTCGCCAGCCGTTACTACGCCTGGGCCCTGCTTGCGGACGACCATGCGCTTGGCATCATCGCCGTCCATCTTGATGGCGATTTCCTTGATGTTCAGCACGATGTCCGTCACGTCTTCCCGGACGCCCGGGATAGAGGAGAACTCATGCAATACGCCGTCGATCTGCACGGCCGTCACAGCGGCACCACGCAGAGAGGACAGCAGAACGCGACGCAGCGCGTTGCCGAGGGTGAGACCGAAGCCACGCTCCAGCGGTTCGGCCACGAGCGTTGCCTTGGTGCGGCCGCTCGAGGTGAACTCGACCTTGTTGGGCTTGATCAGTTCCTGCCAGTTTTTCTGAATCATGTTTTTGCCTTCCGTTCGTTGCCACCATCCAATCGTGGCAACCGAGCTTGAGTAACACCAAGCCGGGCGCATCTACCCCGGCCGGTGTCGTGAGTGGCGATGATCAGACGCGACGCTTCTTGCGCGGGCGGCAACCATTGTGCGGGATCGGGGTCACGTCGCGGATGGACGTGATCATGAAACCAGCAGCCTGGAGGGCGCGCAGAGCGGATTCACGACCGGAGCCCGGACCGCAAACTTCAACTTCCAGCGACTTCATGCCATGTTCCTGAGCCTTCTTGGCGCAGTCTTCGGCAGCGATCTGGGCAGCGAACGGGGTCGACTTGCGCGAACCCTTGAAGCCCTTGGCACCAGCGGACGACCAGGCAATCGCGTTGCCCTGTGCGTCGGTGATGGTGATCATCGTGTTGTTGAAGGTCGAGTTGACGTGTGCGACGCCCGACGTGATATTTTTACGCTCGCGACGACGAACGCGTACGGCTTCCTTGGCCATGTTAGTCCTTTCTTGGATCTCTGCACCGCCGTAATGCCAGCGGCTACACCGAAGCGACGCCCGTGGAGCACCGCTTCAAACTCAAAAGAGGCCGGCGGACCGCCAGCCTCCCAAATCCGGTTGCCCGGAAATTACTTCTTCTTACCGGCGATCGCCTTTGCCGGACCCTTGCGGGTGCGGGCATTGGTGTGCGTGCGCTGGCCGCGAACCGGCAGGCCGCGACGATGACGCAGGCCGCGATACGAACCCAGGTCCATCAGACGCTTGATGTTCATCGCGGTATCGCGACGCAGATCACCTTCGACCTGATAGTCACGGTCGATGGTTTCGCGGATCTGCAGAACTTCAGCATCCGTCAACTGGTTGACGCGACGCTCGGCCGGAATACCGACCTTCTCGCAGATTTCCTGTGCAAACTTCGGTCCGATCCCGTGAATGTAACGAAGCGCAATAACTACGCGCTTTGCAGTCGGGATGTTGACGCCAGCGATACGAGCCACGCCTGTTCTCCTTGCATTCCCCTTGCCTCAGCAAAAGGTCTTGTTATGCAGCCCGGGAGCTGCTTGTTCGATGTGTGTCCGCCACATGTCAAAACGACCGTACCCGGACTTCCCGTTGGAAATCCGCGCCGATCGCATAGCATGTCGCGAGTTGGCGCGGTGTTTAGCGGAATCAGCGCAAAAAAGCAACTGCTCCGGCAAGTTTATTTTAGGCTATCTGAAGCTTAGCCAGGATAGCCTCTATGCTTTCGGTCACATGCTCGATATCGGCCATGCCGTCGATGCTCTGCAGCTTGTCCTTTGCATAGTAGTAACCGATCAGCGGCGACGTCTCCTTGTAGTAGACTTGGAGGCGAGTCGCCATGGTTTCGGCATTGTCGTCCGGGCGGCGCTTGAAATGCGTCGAGCCGCATTTGTCGCAAACGCCTGCCGTTGCCGGAAGCTTGTCAGTGTCGTGATAGACGCTGCCGCAGTTCGAGCAGGAATAACGGCCGGAGACGCGGCGAATCAGTTCGGCGTCATCGACCTTCAGCTCGATCACGACGGAGAGCTCGAGGCCCTTCGCACTAAGCATCTTTTCAGTTGCATCCGCCTGCACCAGCGTGCGTGGGAAACCGTCGAGAATGAAACCCCTCGCGCAATCCGGCTGGTCGATACGCTCGGAAACGATCGCGTTGACCACTTCGTCCGGAACGAGTTTGCCAGCCTTCATCAGGGCGTCGGCGCGCTTGCCGACTTCCGTGCCGGCCTGAACGGCCGCGCGCAGCATATCGCCTGTGGAAAGCTGCGGAATGCCGTGCTTTTCCACAATGCGCTGGGCCTGGGTCCCCTTACCTGCTCCCGGCGGCCCTAAAAGTATGAGTCTCATCGCCCCCTCTTTCCTCCACGCAACTTCGATTTCTTGATCAGGCCTTCATATTGCTGTGCGATCAGGTGACCCTGAATCTGCGCCACCGTATCCAGCGTTACGCTAACCACGATCAGAAGCGAAGTGCCACCCAGAGACAAGGGAATACCTGTCTGGGATACGAGAATTTCGGGCAGGATGCAGACGAAGACAAGATAGATCGCGCCGATGACCGTAATACGGGTCAGGACGTAATCGATATACTCGGCGGTGCGCTCACCCGGACGGATACCCGGAATGAAGCCGCCGTGCTTCTTCAGATTGTCGGCCGTGTCCTTCGGATTGAAAACGAGAGCCGTGTAGAAGAAGGCGAAGAAGGCAATCAGAGCGCCGTAAAGCACCATATAGACCGGCTGGCCGTGACCGAGTGCCGCAACGATCGAGGTAACCCAGGTCGGGAGCGCGGTGTTGTTGCCGAGGCCTGCGACGGTTGCCGGCAGCAGCAGCAGCGATGACGCGAAGATCGCCGGGATGACGCCCGAAGTGTTGAGCTTCAGCGGCAGGTGCGACGTATCGCCCTGGAACATGCGCGTGCCGACCTGGCGCTTCGGATACTGGATCAGAAGGCGACGCTGCGCGCGCTCTACGAAGACGATGAGTGCGATGACCAGAATGGCGACGATTAGCACGGCGAGAATGAGCGGCGTGGAAAGCGCGCCGGTGCGGCCGAGCTCGAGCGTACCGGCAAGCGCAGTAGGAAGACCTGCAGCGATACCCGCGAAAATGATCAGCGAGATGCCGTTGCCGATACCGCGCGACGTCACCTGCTCACCAAGCCACATCAGGAACATTGTGCCGCCGAGCAGCGTTATGACGGTGGAAATGCGGAAGAACCAGCCGGGATCAACGACGACGCCGTTGCCGTGCTCAAGGCCGATCGCAATGCCATAGGCCTGCAATGCGCCGAGCAGCACCGTGCCGTAGCGGGTGTACTGGTTGATGATCTTGCGGCCCTGCTCGCCTTCCTTCTTCAGGTTTTCGAGCGAGGGAACGACCGAGGTCATCAGCTGAACGATGATCGAGGCCGAGATGTAGGGCATGATGCCGAGCGCGAAGATCGCCATGCGCTGCACGGCGCCGCCCGAGAACATGTTGAAGAGGCCAAGGATGCCGCCCGACTGATTCTGGAAAGCCTGGGCGTAAGCGGCAGGATTGAGGCCAGGAAGCGGAATGTGAGTGCCGAGCCGGTAGACGAGGAGAGCGCCGAGCGTAAACCACAAGCGCTTCTTGAGATCCTCGGCTTTGGCAAAGGTCGAAAAATTGAGGTTGGACGCCAATTGTTCCGCTGCAGAAGCCATGCAAATCTCCGCATCACCAATTCCGGCATAGTCGGCCGAGTCCGGAATCGGTCTGTAAATTGTTCAAAAGCCGGGCTTCGGACGGATTGCGCAGCAATCGGGCGCCTCACCCTTGGTTCCCGTTATCGATCGGAAAGACACTTGCCGCATCGATCAGATTCGTGAGGCTCACATATGGGAGCAAAATCGCCCGAAGTGAAGTCACTTCGGGCGATTATTGATAATATTATTCTGCAGCGGCGGCGGCAGCGAGCAGCTTGACGGAACCGCCAGCCTTTTCGATCTTCTCGACTGCGGTCTTGGAAGCGCCTGCAACTTCGAGAGCGAGCTTCGCCTTCAGTTCGCCGTCCGAGAGAACGCGAACGCCATCCTTGACGCGGCGAATGACGCCGGCAGCCTTGAGAGCTGCTGCATCAACCGTGTTCTTGGCATCGAGCTTGCCGGCATCGACGGCAGCCTGGATGCGTGCCAGCGATACGACAACGTAGTCGGATGCGAAGATGTTGTTGAAGCCGCGCTTCGGCAGACGACGGTAGATGGGCATCTGACCGCCTTCGAAGCCGTTGATCGCAACGCCCGAACGGGACTTCTGACCCTTCACGCCACGGCCACCGGTCTTGCCGGAGCCGGAGCCGATGCCGCGGCCGAGGCGCTTGCGGCTGTGGGTCGAGCCTTCGTTATCCTTGATTTCATTCAGTTTCATAGCGAATTACCTCCGGCTCACTTCTCGTCGACAACGCGAACGAGATGCTGGACAGCACGGATCATGCCACGAACAGCCGGAGTATCTTCCAGCGTGCGGCGACGGTGCATCTTGTTCAGTCCGAGACCGATCAGCGTCTTCTGCTGAACATCCGGACGGCGGATCGGGCTGCCAATCTGCTCGACCGTAACGGTCGCCTTAGCTTCAGCCTTCTTGGTCGTCTTGGCCATAGGTCAAACTCCCTTATTCTTCGGAGGCGTTGCCCGAAGCGGCGCGGCGAGCCTGCAGGGTGGCATACTTGATGCCGCGCTGAGCTGCGATGTCCTTCGGGTGAACCTGGTGCTTTAGGGCGTCGAACGTGGCGCGAACCATGTTGTACGGGTTCGACGAACCGGTCGACTTGGCAACGACGTCATGAACGCCGAGCGTTTCGAAAACGGCGCGCATCGGGCCGCCGGCGATGATACCGGTACCGACCTTGGCCGAGCGCAGCAGAACCTTGCCAGCGCCATGGCGGCCATGAACGTCGTGATGCAGCGTACGGCCGTCGCGCAGCGGTACGAAGATCATGTCGCGCTTGGCGCTTTCGGTGGCCTTGCGGATGGCTTCCGGCACTTCGCGTGCCTTGCCATGACCGAAGCCTACGCGGCCCTTCTGGTCGCCGACGACGACGAGAGCAGCAAAGCCGAAACGACGGCCGCCCTTGACAACCTTGGCGACGCGGTTGATCGCGACCAGCTTGTCGACGAATTCGCTATCGCGCTCTTCACGGCTCTGACGGTCTTCCCGCGGAGCCCTCTTTTCCTGTGCCATTGTCCTCTTCCTTTTTCTTTTCCGGGTGCAATCGGCAAACAAAACGAAGACCGCATGCCCTCCCTTGCGGGAAACCTGCGGTCCGGTGAATATCCGGCCGGCGTCCTTGGGATCGCCGGCCGGAAATCTGATTAGAAGGTCAGGCCGCCTTCGCGGGCTGCTTCAGCCAAAGCCTTGATACGGCCGTGGTAGATGAAAGCGCCGCGATCGAACACGACTTCCTTCACGCCGGCCTTGGAGGCGCGCTCTGCGACGAGCTTGCCAACGAGGGCTGCGGCTGCGGTATCGGCACCGGTCTTCAGAGAACCGCGCAGATCCTTGTCGAGGGTGGAGGCAGCCGCGAGGGTCTTGCCAGCCACGTCATCGATGACCTGGGCGTAGATGTTCTTCGACGAGCGATGAACCGACAGGCGCGGACGGCCGTTGGCCACCGACTTGATTTGGCGGCGCACGCGGTTGGCGCGACGCGCAAGTGCTTCTTTCCTGCTAGCCATTTCGCGTGATCCTTACTTCTTCTTGCCTTCTTTGCGGATGATCCGCTCTTCGGCATACTTAACGCCCTTGCCCTTGTAGGGCTCGGGGCCGCGGTATTCGCGGATTTCAGCGGCAACCTGGCCGACCTGCTGCTTGTTGATGCCGGTGACGACGATTTCCGTCGGCTTCGGCACAGCGATCGAGATGCCCTGCGGCGGCTCATAAACCACGTCGTGGCTGAAGCCGAGCGCGAGCTGCAGGTTCTTGCCCTGCATGGAGGCACGGTAGCCGACGCCGTTGATTTCGAGCTTGCGCTCGTAGCCGTCCTTAACACCCTTGAGGATGTTCTCGATCATCGTGCGGGACATGCCCCACTTTGCGCGAGCATCCTTGGAGTCGTTGAGCGGCGTTACGACGATTGCATTGTTTTCCAGCTTGAGACCGATTTCGTCGTTAGCGACGAAAAACAGCTCGCCCTTGGGGCCCTTGGCAGTCACTTTTTGGCCATCAACCGTGGCCGTGATCCCTGCAGGTACCTGAACGGGCTTCTTACCGATACGAGACATTTTTCAAACCTGTCTGTTTCGAAGGAGATATCTCTGTTCGATCTTAGAAGACCGAGCAGAGAACCTCGCCACCAACATTCTGTTCGCGAGCCTGGTGATCGGCCATCACACCCTTCGGAGTCGAAAGGATGGTGATGCCGAGGCCGTTCGCGACCTGCGGAATGGACTTGACCGAGACATAAACCCGGCGGCCCGGCTTAGACACACGGCCGATCTCACGGATCACCGATGCGCCTTCGTAGTACTTGAGTTCGATGTTGAGCTCAGACTTGCCGTTGCCGAAATCGACGACGGAGTAGCCACGGATGTAGCCTTCAGCCTGGAGTACATCGAGAACGCGCGCACGGAGCTTGGACGCAGGCGTCGAAACCGACGACTTGCGGCGCGAAGCGCCATTGCGGATGCGGGTGAGCATATCGCCCAAAGGATCAGTCATAGACATCTAATCTGCTCCTTACCAGCTGGACTTGACGATGCCCGGCACCTTGCCGAGATTGCCGAGTTCACGCAGCGCGATACGCGACATGCGCAGTTTGCGGTAGTAGGCGCGCGGACGGCCAGACACTTCGCAACGATTGCGAATACGGGTCTTCGATCCATCGCGCGGCAGCGATGCCAGCTTCAGAGTGGCCTTGAACCGGTCTTCGATCGAGAGAGACTGGTTCATGATGATTGCCTTGAGTGCAGCCCGCTTCGCGGCCTGGTTGGCAACCGTATTGCGGCGGCGCTTGTTCTTTTCAACTGCGCTTGTCTTCGCCATATCAGGGTTCCTTTTCTACGCTCGTCGTTACGGTTATTGACGGAACGGGAAGTTGAACTCTGTCAGAAGAGCCCGTGCTTCGTCGTCGGTCGTCGCCGTCGTGCAAACGATGATGTCCATGCCCCACATCTGATCAACCTTGTCGTAGTTGATCTCAGGGAACACAATGTGCTCCTTGATGCCCATGGCAAAATTGCCACGACCGTCAAAGCTCTTCGGGTTCAGGCCGCGGAAGTCGCGAACGCGCGGAAGCGCGATGTTGACCAGACGATCCAGGAACTCATACATGCGGGCGCCGCGCAGGGTAACCTTCGCGCCGATCGGCATATTTTCGCGGACCTTGAAGCCAGCGATGGAGTTGCGTGCACGGGTGATGACCGGCTTCTGGCCAGCGATGGCCGCCAGGTCGGCAGCAGCAACGGTCGGCTTCTTCGAATCAGCCGTCGCTTCGCCAACGCCCATGTTGATCACGATCTTGTCCAGCTTCGGGATCTGCATCTCGTTAGCGTAGGAGAACTTCTCCTGCATGGCTGCACGGATGCGAGCAACGTATTCTTTCTTGAGCCGCGGCTCGTACTTTACCTCAGCCATCGATCACTTCTCCCGAGGTCTTCGCCACGCGGACCTTCTTGCCATCTACAACCTTGAAACCGACGCGGGTCGGCTTGCCGTCCTTGTCGACGATTGCCAGGTTGGACAGGTGAAGCGAGGCTTCCTTGCTGATGATGCCGGCTTCCTGGTTCTGCGTCTGGCGCTGATGGCGCTTGATGACGTTGACGCCACGAACGACCGCACGGTCTTCCTTCGGCAGCACTTGAATGACTTCGCCGGTACGGCCCTTGTCCTTACCGGTCAATACGACAACCTTGTCGCCTTTACGGATCTTCTGCATCGCTCCGCTCCTTACAGTACTTCTGGAGCCAGCGAGATGATCTTCATATGGTTCTTGGCGCGAAGTTCGCGCGGAACCGGTCCGAAGATGCGGGTGCCGATCGGCTCTTTCTTGTTGTCGATGAGGACTGCTGCGTTGGTATCGAAGCGGATGACGCTGCCATCCGGACGACGGATGTCCTTGGCGGTACGAACGACGACCGCCTTCATCACGTCACCCTTCTTCACACGGCCGCGCGGAATAGCTTCCTTGATCGAAACGACGATAACGTCGCCGATCGAGGCATACTTGCGCTTCGAGCCGCCCAGCACCTTGATGCACATGACACGACGTGCGCCGGAATTATCCGCCACGTCGAGGTTTGTTTGCATCTGAATCATGTCAGGTCGCCTTCTTGTTGTTACCGGAATGGTTGGGCCAATAGACCCCCTACCCCGGCTTATGGACTAGTGTCTTGTCTGATTATGCCTGGCTTCGCGACCACAAGGATCGTCTCCGCCGGCCATCAATAAAGCAAAAGAACGCCCGTTCTCGAGCGTCCTGCTTCCAAGCTCGTGCTTCATACAGATATTTCGCCCAAGCGCAAGGGCCTGAGCGAAATTCTGTTACTTGGACTGGGCGGAAATGACCGTCCAGGTCTTGTCCTTGGAGATCGGCGCGCATTCCTCGATGGAAACGACGTCGCCGGTCTTGTACTGATTGTTTTCGTCGTGAGCCTTGTACTTCTTGGAACGACGAACGGTCTTCTGGAGCAGCGGGTGAGCGAAACGACGCTCAACGCGGACAACTACCGTCTTCTCGTTCTTGTCGCTGACCACGACGCCCTGCAGAATGCGCTTCGGCATGTTATTTTTCCTTTAGGCCTTTGCTTCTGCCGCCTTCTGGCGGGCAATGGTTTTTACGCGAGCGATGTCCTTGCGGACTTCGTTGATGCGCGAGGACTTCTCGAGCTGGCCAGTCGCCTTCTGAAAGCGCAGGTTGAACTGCTCCTTCTTCAGCTTGGCAAGCTCGTCCTTGAGTTGGTCGGCGCTCAGGGCGCGAACATCTGCGGCTTTCATGAGCTTCTTCCTTACTCTGCAATGCGCTGAACGAAGCGCGTCTTGACCGAGAGCTTGGCAGCGCCGAGGCGCAGAGCCTCACGAGCGATTTCTTCGCTCACACCGTCGATCTCGAACATCATACGGCCGGGCTTGACCTTGCATGCCCAGTATTCGACAGAGCCCTTACCTTTACCCATACGGACTTCGGTCGGCTTTGCGGTTACCGGAACATCCGGGAACACGCGGATCCATACACGGCCGGCGCGCTTCATATAGCGCGTGATCGCGCGGCGAGCCGCTTCGATCTCGCGAGCGTTGACGCGGTTGGGCTCCTGCGACTTCAGGCCGAATTCGCCGAACGCCAGATCAGAACCACCCTTGGCAACGCCCTTGATGCGGCCCTTGAATTGCTTGCGGTACTTCGTACGCTTTGGCTGCAACATTTTCTTATTCTCCGAACTTATCTGCCACGTACGCTATCAAGCGTTGTCGCGGCGACGGTCTCTATCGCGATCGCGGCTAGCCGGACCCTGGGCGTCGCCTTCGAGCGCGCGGCGTTCGGAGGCCATCGGATCGTGCTCAAGGATTTCGCCCTTGAAGATCCAGACCTTGATGCCGCAGATACCGAAAGCGGTTTCTGCTTCAGCCGTACCGTAGTCGATGTCGGCACGCAGCGTATGCAGCGGCACGCGGCCTTCGCGGTACCATTCCGTACGAGCGATTTCTGCACCGCCGAGACGGCCGGCGCAGGTGATCTTGATGCCTTCGGCGCCAAGACGCATCGCGGACTGAACGGCGCGCTTCATGGCGCGACGGAAAGCAACACGGCGTTCCAGCTGCTGAGCGATCGACTGGGCAACCAGCGTCGCGTCGATTTCCGGCTTGCGAACTTCAACGATGTTGAGGTGCGTTTCGGAATTCGTCATGTCCGACAGCTTCTTGCGGAGCTTGTCGATGTCAGCGCCCTTCTTGCCGATGATCAGGCCCGGACGAGCCGAGTGGATCGTGACGCGGCACTTCTTGTGCGGACGCTCGATGACCACCTTGGAGATACCAGCCTGCTTCAGTTCGTTCATAACGAACTTGCGCATCTTCAGGTCTTCGTGGAGGAGCTGGCCGTACTCGGCATTGTCCGCGAACCAGCGGCTATCCCAAGTGCGGTTGATGCCAAGACGAAAGCCGATTGGATTGATTTTCTGACCCATTATGCGGCCTCCTCTTGAGCTTCCACTTCACGAACGACGATCGTCAGGTGTGCGAACGGACGCTCGATGCGAGATGCGCGGCCACGGCCACGAGCGTGGAAACGCTTCATGACGATCGACTTGCCGACGTAAGCTTCCGCTACGACCAGCGAGTCAACGTCGAGATCGTGGTTGTTCTCCGCATTGGCGATCGCAGATTCGAGCGTCTTCTTGACGGCTCCTGCGATGCGCTTGCGCGAGAATTCCAGCTCTGCGAGCGCGCGGTCAACCTTCTTGCCGCGGATCGAAGCCGCGACCAGGTTGAGCTTCTGCGGGCTGACACGGAGCGTGCGCGCAACTGCCTGCGCTTCATTGTCCTTCAGCCGGCGTTCGGTTTTTGCCTTGCCCATTGTTACTTCCTCTTCGCCTTCTTGTCCGCACCGTGACCATAATAGGTACGGGTCGGGGCGAACTCGCCGAACTTGTGTCCGACCATGTCTTCATTGACGCTGACCGGAATGTGCTTGCTGCCGTTGTAGACACCGAAGGTGAGACCAACGAACTGCGGCATGATGGTGGAGCGACGGCTCCACATCTTGATTATTTCGTTACGTCCGCCTTCACGCACCTTCTCAGCCTTCTTGAGAAGATAGCCGTCAACAAACGGACCTTTCCATACTGAACGAGCCACTTGAGACTTCCTCTCTTACTTCTTGCGCTGATGGCGCGAGCGCATAATCATCTTGTCGGTCGACTTGTTCGACCGCGTACGCTTGCCCTTGGTCGGCTTGCCCCATGGGGTCACCGGATGGCGACCACCGGAGGTGCGGCCTTCACCACCGCCGTGCGGATGGTCGACCGGGTTCATGACAACGCCGCGGTTATGCGGCTTCTTGCCACGCCAACGCGAACGACCAGCCTTACCGTCGTTGATGTTGCCGTGATCCGGGTTCGAAACCGCACCGATCGTGGCGAGGCAAGTACCATGCACGAGGCGCTGTTCGCCCGAGTTCAGGCGAAGGATCGCCATGCCCTGGTCACGACCGACGAGCTGTGCGTAGGAACCGGCGGAGCGAGCGATCTGTCCGCCCTTGCCCGGCTTCATTTCCACATTGTGGATGATGGAGCCGACCGGGATGAACTGAAGCGGCATGGTGTTGCCCGGCTTCACGTCCACTGCCTTTTCCGAAGCGATGACCTTGTCGCCCGAAGCAAGACGCTGCGGAGCGATGATGTAGGCCAGTTCGCCGTCCGTGTACTTCACCAGAGCGATGTAAGCGGTACGGTTCGGATCGTATTCGATACGCTCGACGGTTGCTTCGACGTCGAACTTGCGACGCTTGAAGTCGACCAGACGATAGCTGCGCTTGTGACCACCGCCCTGGAAACGGACGGTGATGCGGCCAGTGTTGTTACGGCCACCCTTGGAGGTGAGGCCTTCGGTCAGCGACTTGACCGGCTTGCCCTTGTAGAGCGAGGAGCGATCGACAATGACCAGCTGACGCTGGCTCGGGGTCGTCGGATTGAATGTTTTCAATGCCATTTTCTTATTCCTCAGAGACCGGTGGAGACGTCGATCGACTGGCCTTCGGCGAGCGTCACAACAGCCTTCTTCACGTCCTTCTGCTTGCCGACGAGACCCTTGAACCGCTTGGTCTTGCCGAGGCGCAGCAGAGTGTTAACGGCCGTCACCTTGACGCCGAAGAGCGCTTCGACGGCAGCCTTGATTTCCGGCTTCGTCGCGGTCTTCGCAACGTTGAAAACAACCTGGTTATTGTCCGAAAGCAGCGTGGACTTTTCGGTGATCGCAGGAGAAACGATCACATCATAATGGCGAAGATCCGTCACTTGAAACGCTCCTCTAGAGCTTCAACTGCAGCCTTGGACAGCACGAGCTTGCCGCGGCGCAGGATGTCGTAAACGTTGATGCCCTGAACCGGCAGAACATCGATATTCGGGATGTTCTGGGCTGCGAGCTTGAAGTTGCTGTCGAGTTCAGCACCGCCGATGAACAGAGCGTTCGTCAGGCCGAGCGTCTCGAAAGCGCCAGCGAGTGCCTTGGTCTTGGCTTCGGTAGCGACGAGATTGTCGATAACAATCACGTCTTCAGCCTTGAACTTGGCCGAGAGAGCGTGACGCAGGCCGAGGGCGCGAACCTTCTTCGGCAGATCATGCTCGTGGCTGCGGGCGACCGGGCCGTGAGCCTTACCACCGCCGCGGAACTGCGGAGCGCGAGCCGAATGGTGACGAGCGCGGCCCGTACCCTTCTGCTTGTACATCTTGGCGCCGGTGCGCGCTACGTCCGCGCGGCCCTTTGCCTGATGCGTGCCCTGCTGCTTCTTGGCAAGCTGCCAGCGAACGACGCGAGCGAGAATGTCTTCACGCGGCTCGAGGCCGAAAATCGCATCAGAAAGGGAAACCTTCCCGGCGTCTTTGCCCTCGAGGGTCTTGACGTTGAATTCCATTGGTTTGGCTCCCTTACTTCGCTGCCGACTTGACGGCGTCGCGCACGATAATCCAGGCACCCTTGGAGCCGGGAACCGCACCCTTGACCAGGATCAGACCACGATCTTCGTCGGTCGATACCACTTCAAGGTTCTGCGTCGTAACGCGGGTCTGGCCCATGTGACCAGCCATCTTCTTGTTCTTGAACACCTTGCCCGGGTCCTGACGCGAACCGGTCGAACCATGCGAGCGGTGCGAAACCGACACACCGTGCGTGGCGCGCAGACCGCCGAAACCGTGGCGCTTGATGGCGCCGGCAAAGCCCTTACCGATCGTCGTGCCGGTCACGTCGACGAGCTGACCCGCCGTGAAGTGACCTGCGTTGAGCTCGGTGCCGACTTCAAGCAGATTGTCTTCCGTGACACGGAATTCTGCGAGCTTGGCCTTCGGCTCTACGCTTGCGACGGCGAAATGGCCGCGAAGAGCCTTCGTCGTGTTCTTAACCTTAGCCTGGCCGGCACCGAGCTGAACTGCGGTGTAGCCATTCTTTTCAACTGTGCGCTGGGCTACGACCTGGCAGCCATCCAAACGCAATACGGTAACCGGGACATGCTCGCCGGCGTCGTTATAGACGCGGGTCATTCCCACCTTCTGTGCAATCACACCTGAACGCATCGGTTCAATCCTTCTCACTCAGCTCGAGGACCGGAGGTCTCAGAGCTTGATCTCAACATCGACACCGGCGGCGAGATCGAGCTTCATCAGCGCGTCTACCGTCTGCGGGGTCGGGTCAACGATGTCGAGGAGGCGCTTATGCGTGCGCATCTCGAACTGCTCGCGGCTCTTCTTGTCGATGTGCGGGGACCGGTTTACCGTAAACTTCTCGATACGAGTCGGAAGCGGAACGGGGCCCCGGACGCTTGCACCGGTGCGCTTCGCCGTCGACACGATCTCGCGCGTGGAAGCATCGAGAATCCGGTGATCGAACGCCTTCAGGCGAATGCGGATATTTTGGCCGTTCATTCGACGTTATCCTTGTGTTTGTTATCTCGCGCGCCTCTCGAAAAGGCACGGATTGTTCTGTTTCCTAAGGCGGACCACCGGTTTCAAAGATCGAGAGGGACGCCGGCTACGGGCATCCCTATCCACTCTTTAGGCCTTTCAGCCCACCTTATTGTTAATTTCATTGGCCACTTCGTCATCCGAAGCAGCGCGCAAATCGCGCTCGCGCGCCATTTGCAACATTTCCATGTCATAAGCAAGCGGCTAGTGCCGCTTGCATCATAATATTGTCATCGAATCGGCCACTCGGAGGGAGTGGCCGTCTTCGAATTACTCGACGATGCTAGCCACGATGCCAGCGCCGACGGTACGGCCGCCTTCGCGGATGGCGAAGCGAAGCTTTTCTTCCATCGCGATCGGAACGATCAGCTCGACGGCAACGGTGACGTTGTCGCCAGGCATAACCATTTCCGTGCCTTCCGGAAGCGTCACGATGCCGGTCACGTCAGTCGTACGGAAGTAGAACTGCGGACGGTAGTTCGTGAAGAACGGCGTATGACGGCCGCCTTCTTCCTTCGTCAGGATGTAGGCTTCAGCCATGAACTTCTTGTGCGGCTTGACCGAACCCGGCTTGCACAGGATCTGACCACGCTCGACGCCGTCACGGTTAACACCGCGAACCAGTGCGCCGATGTTGTCGCCGGCCTGGCCCTGGTCGAGCAGCTTGCGGAACATTTCAACGCCGGTCACCGTCGTCTTCGACGTCGGACGGATGCCGACGATCTCGACTTCTTCACCAACCTTGACGATACCGCGCTCGACGCGGCCCGTCACAACCGTACCACGGCCGGAGATCGAGAACACGTCTTCGATCGGCATCAGGAACGGCTGGTCGATCGGACGCTCAGGCGTCGGGATGTAGGCGTCAACCTGAGCCATCAGTTCGCGGATCGCGTCTTCGCCGATCTTCTTGTCCGAATCTTCAAGGGCTGCAAGCGCCGAACCCTTGACGACCGGGATATCGTCGCCCGGGAAGTCGTAGGACGACAGAAGTTCGCGAACTTCGAGCTCGACGAGCTCGAGAAGCTCGGCGTCGTCAACCTGGTCGACCTTGTTCAGGAACACGACGATCGCCGGAACGCCAACCTGGCGGGCGAGCAGGATGTGCTCGCGCGTCTGCGGCATCGGGCCGTCGGCGGCAGAGCAAACCAGGATCGCGCCGTCCATCTGTGCGGCACCCGTGATCATGTTCTTGACGTAGTCGGCGTGGCCGGGGCAGTCGACGTGCGCATAGTGACGGTTCGGCGTCTCGTATTCAACGTGGGCCGTCGAGATCGTGATACCACGAGCCTTCTCTTCCGGAGCCGCGTCGATCTGGTCGTACGCCTTGAACTCGCCGAAGTACTTCGTGATCGCTGCCGTCAAGGACGTCTTGCCGTGGTCAACGTGACCGATCGTACCGATGTTAACGTGCGGCTTATTGCGCTCAAACTTACTCTTTGCCATTTTCGGCTCTCCGTTTTCCTGTCCCCTGAGGGATCAATTCTTGTTATCGGTCAATTGGTATTCCGGTCACTTCTGACCGGAATACTTTGCCTGGATTTCCTGTGCGACGTTCGACGGAACCGGCGCGTAATGATCGAAGGTCATCGTGTACTGCGCACGGCCCTGAGACATCGAACGCAGGTTATCGACGTACTTGAACATGTTCGCCAGCGGGACGTTCGCGTTGATGACAACAGCGATACCGCGGCTTTCCTGGCCCTGGATCTGGCCACGACGCGAGTTCAGGTCGCCGATGACGTCGCCGACGTAATCTTCCGGCGTCACGACTTCGACCTTCATCATCGGCTCGAGGAGCTGGGCACCAGCTTCGCGGGCTGCTTCACGGAAGCAAGCGCGGGAAGCGATTTCGAAGGCCAGAACCGACGAGTCAACATCGTGGAAGGCACCGTCGATGAGCGTCGCCTTGACGCCGAGCATCGGGAAGCCAGCCAGCGGACCAGAAGACAGGACGCTTTCGATACCCTTCTGAACGCCCGGGATGTATTCCTTCGGAACGGAACCGCCGACGATCTTGGACTCGAACTTGAAATCGTCGCCGTCCGGGTTCGGTTCGAACACGATCTTGACGCGAGCGAACTGACCGGTACCACCCGACTGCTTCTTGTGGGTGTAGTCCTTTTCCGTCTGACGCGTGATGGTTTCGCGGTAAGCAACCTGCGGCGCGCCGACAGTGGCTTCAACCTTGAATTCACGACGCATGCGGTCGACGATGATGTCGAGGTGAAGTTCACCCATGCCGGCGATGATCGTCTGACCCGATTCCTGGTCCGTCTTCACGCGGAAGGACGGATCTTCAGCAGCCAGACGGTTGAGCGCGAGGCCCATCTTTTCCTGGTCGCCCTTGGTCTTCGGCTCGATCGCGATCTGGATGACCGGCTCGGGGAATTCCATGCGCTCGAGGATAACCGGCTTCAGCGGATCGCAGAGCGTATCGCCAGTCGTGGTTTCCTTGAGGCCGGCCAGAGCAACGATGTCGCCAGCAAAGGCTTCTTCGATGTCTTCACGCGAGTTCGAGTGCATCTGCAGCATACGGCCGACGCGCTCGCGCTTGTCCTTGACCGTGTTGATGACCGATGCGCCCTTTTCGAGCTTGCCAGAGTAGATGCGGGCGAAGGTGAGCGAACCGACGAAGGGGTCGTTCATGATCTTGAATGCCAGCATGGACAACGGCTCGCTATCGTCAGCGTGACGTTCGATTTCGCCTTCCGTCTTGAAGTCGATGCCCTTGATCGCCGGGATGTCGAGCGGCGACGGCAGGTAATCGACAACGGCGTCGAGCAGCGGCTGAACACCCTTGTTCTTGAAGGCGGTGCCACAGAACATCGGATGGAACTTGACGTCGATCGTGCCGCGACGGACGAGCGCGCGGATCTGATCGTTGTCAGGCAGATTGCCTTCGAGGTAGGCTTCTGTCGCGGCTTCGTCGATCTCGACAACGGTCTCGATCAGCTTTTCGCGGTATTCAGCAGCCTTGGCCTTCATGTCTTCCGGGATTTCGACGACGTCCCACTGAGCGCCGAGCGATTCGTCGCGCCAGATGAGAGCATTCATCTCGATCAGGTCGATGACGCCCTTGAATTCGGTTTCAGCACCGATCGGCAGCTGCATGACAACAGCCGTCGCGCCGAGGCGGGTCTTAATCATCTCGACCGAGCGATAGAAGTCAGCACCGGTCTTGTCCATCTTGTTGCAGAAGATCATGCGCGGAACATGATACTTCTCAGCCTGACGCCAGACGGTTTCCGTCTGCGGCTCAACGCCGGCGTTGGCGTCAAGCAGAGCGATGGCACCATCGAGAACGCGCAGCGAACGCTCGACTTCGATGGTGAAGTCGACGTGGCCGGGAGTGTCGATGATGTTGAAGCGGCGGGTCTTGCCGTCGCGGCCCTTCCAAAAGGTGGTCGTGGCAGCGGAGGTGATCGTGATGCCACGCTCCTGCTCCTGCTCCATCCAGTCCATGGTGGCTGCGCCGTCGTGCACTTCGCCGATCTTGTGCGACTTGCCGGTGTAGTAAAGAATACGCTCGGTGGTCGTGGTCTTGCCGGCGTCGATGTGCGCCATGATACCGAAATTGCGGTAGTCTTCGATTTTATATTCGCGAGCCATAATGGACTGCCTTTCCGAAACCGTTCGGGATTACCAGCGATAATGCGAGAACGCACGGTTGGCATCAGCCATCTTGTGCGTGTCTTCGCGCTTCTTGACGGCAGCGCCGCGGTTGTTGGAGGCATCGAGAAGTTCGCCGCAGAGACGATCGACCATGGTCGTCTCGTTACGCTTACGAGCAGCGGTGATCAGCCAGCGGATGGCCAGAGCCTGACGGCGCTCAGGACGCACATCGACCGGAACCTGGTACGTAGCACCACCAACGCGACGCGAGCGGACTTCAACGTGCGGAGCGATGTTATCCAAAGCCTGATGGAACACGCCGAGCGGCTCCTGCTTTGCCTTGCCCTGCACGGCGTCAAACGCGCCATATACGATGTTTTCAGCTACGGACTTCTTGCCGTCGAGCATGATGGCATTCATGAACTTGGTAACGACCAGATCGCCGAACTTCGGGTCCGGGTTGATCTCGCGCTTTTCTGCTCTGTGACGTCTGGACATATAACTTCTCGTCTCTCAACTTTTGCGACGCTTCACCACGCGGAGAACCTCGCGCAGCGCCGGATTATCTAAAAATCCGAATTACTTCGGACGCTTTGCACCGTACTTCGAACGGCGCTGCTTGCGGTTCTTGACACCCTGGGTATCGAGAACGCCGCGGATGATGTGGTAGCGAACACCCGGAAGGTCCTTAACGCGGCCGCCACGGATCATGACGACAGAGTGTTCCTGAAGGTTGTGACCTTCACCGGGGATGTAACCAATGACTTCGAAGCCGTTGGTCAGGCGGATCTTTGCGACCTTACGCAGAGCCGAGTTCGGCTTCTTCGGCGTCGTGGTGTAGACGCGGGTGCAAACGCCGCGCTTCTGCGGGTTCTCCTGAAGAGCGGGAACCTTGTTACGCTTTACCTGCGCCTGGCGAGGCTTGCGGATCAGCTGGTTTACGGTAGGCATTCAACCATCCCTTGTAAATCTATCTCGACACCCTTACGGGCATGACTTTCGCCGTCACCGGCACCGACACACGTTCGTCTCAATGCGCAAAACGTGGCCCGATCCGCTCTCGCAGATGGACCACAGAAAAGCAGAGGACACCAAAAGTGGCGTCGTGCGTGCAGCATTCGTGTCTTCAACGTGCGTTTAGAACCTTGTTTGAGGTGAACTCCAGGGCGCGTCGCCCCGAATAGCCATGCCTCACATGGGTTCCGATGGCGGCGGTACTACTGGTTTCCCGCCGGTTCGTCAAGGCCGGTTAAGAAATTATCTTTGTCATAAAGCCCGGAAACCCCGGGCAAACCAGCCATTTGGCGCATTGGATACGGAAATGGCGCCCCTTCCGCAAGATGGACTTTGGTATTTCGACAAAATCCCTATAAGGAATCACGGAAGAACATTTCCATCCGACGGACCCGCGCGGCGAAAAGGAATCGCCGGGTCGATTCGATACTCCCGAAGGAAGATCCATGATTACTGCGCCAGACAACGACAACAATTCAGACGGTCCCATGGTCTTCATCATCATCGGCAAGGGCTACGAGACCGATGGCGGCGAAGGCATCGACTTGCATGTCATGCTGAAAGCGCCTGACGACGATACCGCCGTGCGCGAGGCGCTGAACGCGTTGGCCGAGGAAGGCTTCATCGAGGCCGATCTCGACCAGATCGGGCTCCTGACGGATATACCGGACGAAGAGCCGCATGCCTCCGCCTACCAAGGCGCGCTCGAAGGTGAAGTCGCGATCATCCGCTTCCGCTGATTGGACGACCGCCAGCGGAGGCGGCCTCCCCTCGCCCCATCGATTTTATCATCGCATAAAAAGAAACCGCCCGGATCGCTCCGGGCGGTTTTGATTTTTCACATTCGCTACCGGCTTATTCAGCCGGGCTGTTCTCGCTGGCGAGATCCTGCAGCATCGGCGTTGCGACGCCGGCATCCGTGCCCTTGCGGCGCTCTTCGAGGATAAGCTCGTCGCGGGCCGTAGCGATACGGCGGATCTGCGTCATGGTACCGCCCGTACCGGCCGGGATGAGGCGGCCGACGATGACGTTTTCCTTCAGGCCCTGCAGACCGTCGGTCTTGCCGGCGATTGCAGCTTCGGTGAGCACCTTCGTCGTTTCCTGGAAGGATGCGGCCGAGATGAAGGACGGCGTCTGTAGCGATGCCTTGGTGATCCCAAGCAGAACCGGATCGCCATAAGCAGGCTTCTTGCCTTCTTCGATCAGGCGATCGTTGTTGTCGTCCAGCTCGATACGGTCGACGTTGTCGCCGACGATGTACTGGCTGTCGCCCGCATCGGTGATTTCCACCTTCTGCAGCATCTGACGGACAATCACTTCGATGTGCTTGTCGTTGATGACAACGCCCTGCAAGCGGTAGACTTCCTGGATTTCGTTGACCAGGTAGGAAGCCAGAGCTTCCACGCCCTTGATCGCCAGGATGTCGTGCGGAGCCGGGTTACCGTCGAGGATGTAATCACCCTTTTCGATATAGTCGCCTTCCTGAAGGTGGAAGGGCTTGCCCTTCGGGATCAGGTATTCGACCGGCTCGACACCGTCTTCCGCCGGCTCGATGATGACGCGACGCTTGTTCTTGTAGTCGCGGCCGAGGCGGATCGTACCATCGATCTCTGCGATGATGGCGTGGTCCTTCGGACGACGAGCTTCGAACAGTTCGGCAACGCGCGGCAGACCACCGGTGATGTCCTTGGTCTTGGCGCTTTCCAGCGGCGAACGGGCGAGAACGTCACCCTGCGACACCTTCGTACCCGGCTCGACCGACAGGATCGCGTCGACCGAGAGAAGGAAGCGGGCTTCGCCACCACGCGACAGCTTGGCAATATTGCCGCTGGCGTCCTTGATGACGATCGCCGGCTTCAGATCGGAGCCGCGCGGCGTCGAGCGCCAGTCGATAACCTGACGCTTGGTGATACCGGTGGATTCGTCCGTCGCTTCGAGAACCGAGAGACCGTCGACGACATCTTCGAAGTGAACCGTACCGGCCACTTCCGTCATCATCGGACGGGTATAGGGGTCCCACTCCGCCAGACGCTGACCGCGCTTCACCTTGTCGCCGTCGTCGACATACAGCTTCGAGCCGTAGGCGACGCGCTGCGAGGAGCGTTCGACACCACGTTCGTCCAGGATCTGGACCGTCATGTTGCGGCCCATGGCAACCAGGTTGCCATCGGAGTTGCGCAGCATGTTGCGGTTCTTGATCTGAACCGTGCCTTCATACGAAGCTTCCAGGAACGACTGGTCGACCACGGTCGCCGTGCCGCCCAAGTGGAAGGTACGCATGGTCAGCTGGGTGCCCGGCTCACCGATCGACTGAGCGGCGATGACGCCGACAGCTTCACCGATGTTGACAGGCGTACCGCGAGCAAGGTCACGACCGTAGCAGACCGAGCATACGCCCGTCTGGATTTCGCAGGTCAGGGCCGAACGGATACGGATCGACTGGATACCTGCCTTCTCGATCTCGATGACATCCGGTTCCAGGATCATCTTGCCGGCGTCGACGATGCGCTCACCCGTGACCGGATGATCGATGTCGTCCAAGGCGGTACGGCCGAGGATGCGGGCACCGAGCGAGGCGACGACCTGACCGGCATCGACGATGGCGGTCATGGTGAGACCATTCTCGGTACCGCAATCGACGTGCGTGACGATGCAATCCTGCGCGACGTCGACAAGACGACGGGTCAGGTAACCGGAGTTCGCGGTCTTCAAGGCGGTGTCGGCCAGACCCTTACGGGCACCGTGCGTCGAGTTGAAGTACTCGTTAACGGTAAGGCCTTCCTTGAAGTTCGAGATGATCGGCGTCTCGATGATTTCGCCCGACGGCTTGGCCATGAGGCCGCGCATGCCGCCCAGCTGGCGCATCTGGTTCGGCGAACCACGGGCACCAGAGTGGCTCATCATGTAGATCGAGTTCATCGGCTTCTGACGACCGGTCTTCTCGTCGAATTCAACGGCCTTAATGCGGGCCATCATTTCTTCGGCGACCTTCTCCGTGGCCTTACCCCAGGCATCGACAACCTTGTTGTACTTTTCGCCCTGGGTGATGAGACCGTCGTTGTACTGCTGCTCGTATTCCTTCACCAGCGCTTCGGTATCGCCGACGATCTTAACCTTGGTATCCGGAATGACCATGTCGTCCTTACCGAACGAAATGCCGGCGCGGCAGGCATGGGAGAAGCCAAGCTGCATGATGCGGTCGCAGAAAATGACCGTGTCCTTCTGGCCGCAATGGCGGTAGACCGTGTCGATCATCTTGGAGATGTTCTTCTTGGTCATTTCCTGGTTGCAGATGTCGAAGGTCACCTTGCCATGCTTCGGCAGGAGTTCGCCGATCAGCAGACGGCCGGGGGTCGTTTCATAGATCTTCGAATAGGGCTTGCCATCTTCGCCGATCGACTTGAAGCGGCCACGGATCTTCGAGTGCAGCGTCACGACCTTGTTTTCAAGCGCGTGATGCAGCTCGCCGAGATCCGAGAAGGCCATGCCTTCGCCCGGTTCATTCTGGTTCAGGATCGACAGATAGTACAGGCCGAGAACCATGTCCTGCGAGGGAACGATGATCGGCGCGCCGTTTGCCGGGTGCAGAATGTTGTTGGTCGACATCATCAGCACGCGGGCTTCCAGCTGGGCTTCCAGCGAGAGCGGCACGTGAACGGCCATCTGATCACCGTCGAAGTCGGCGTTGAAGGCCGTGCAGACGAGCGGGTGCAGCTGAATGGCCTTGCCTTCGACCAGCGTGGGTTCGAAGGCCTGGATGCCCAGGCGGTGCAGCGTCGGTGCGCGGTTCAGGAGAACCGGATGCTCGCGGATGACCTCGTCGAGGATATCCCAGACTTCCGGCTTTTCCTTTTCGACCAGCTTCTTGGCCTGCTTGACGGTCGAGGAATAACCCTTCGCGTCGAGGCGGGCATAGATGAACGGCTTGAACAGCTCGAGCGCCATCTTCTTCGGGAGACCGCACTGGTGCAGCTTCAGTTCCGGACCGGTCACGATGACCGAACGGCCGGAATAGTCGACGCGCTTGCCGAGCAGGTTCTGACGGAAGCGGCCCTGCTTGCCCTTGAGCATGTCGGACAGCGACTTCAACGGACGCTTGTTGGCGCCGGTGATGACGCGGCCACGACGGCCGTTGTCGAACAGCGCATCGACAGATTCCTGCAGCATGCGCTTTTCGTTGCGGATGATGATGCCCGGAGCGCGCAGTTCGATGAGGCGCTTCAGACGGTTGTTACGGTTGATGACGCGGCGATACAGATCGTTCAGATCCGAGGTCGCGAAGCGGCCGCCATCGAGCGGAACCAGCGGGCGCAGGTCCGGCGGGATGACCGGGACGACCTTCATGATCATCCATTCCGGACGGTTGCCCGACTCCATGAAGTTCTCAACGATCTTCAGGCGCTTCATCAGCTTCTTCTGCTTGAGATCCGACGTCGTGTCGGCAAGCTCGGAGCGCAGGTCGCCGGCGATCTTTTCGAGGTTCATGCTGGCCAGCATCTCGTAGATCGCTTCAGCGCCGATCATGGCGGTGAACTGGTCTTCGCCATACTCGTCGACGGCGAGCATGTACTCTTCTTCGGAGAGCAGCTGGTGCTCCTTGAGAGCAGTCAGGCCCGGCTCGGTGACGATGTAGTTTTCGAAGTAGAGCACGCGCTCCACATCCTTCAGCGTCATGTCGAGCAGCGTCGAAATGCGCGAAGGCAGCGACTTCAGGAACCAGATGTGGGCAACGGGAGCGGCGAGCTCGATATGGCCCATGCGCTCGCGGCGAACGCGCGACAGCGTGACTTCGACGCCGCACTTTTCGCAGATGATGCCCTTGTACTTCATGCGCTTGTACTTGCCGCACAAGCATTCGTAGTCCTTGATCGGTCCGAAGATTCGTGCGCAGAAAAGACCATCGCGTTCCGGCTTGAACGTACGATAGTTGATCGTTTCCGGCTTCTTGATCTCGCCATAAGACCAGGAAAGAATCTTCTCCGGCGACGCAATCGAAATCCGGATGGAATCGAAATTCTGCGCAGGCACCTGCGGATTGAAAAGATTCATGACCTCTTGGTTCATGCCTATCTCCTTTAGGGGCGAAACGCCCTCGAATTGCGAACAGTGCCGGCAAATCCCGGGAACCGGACTGACGCTTTTAAACCGCCTTGCGGCGCCATGCATCCGAAGGGACGCCAACGGCGCTGCAATATTCCAAGCGGTGCGCGCTGACTGGCAGCGCGCACCCGCAGGCTATTACTCGGCTGCGTCCGGAAGCTGGCTTGCCGTCTGCAGATCGTCGACCTTGGAGTTTTCCAGTTCGACGCTGAGGCCCAGCGAGCGCATTTCCTTGACGAGAACGTTGAAGCTTTCCGGAATGCCCGCCTCGAAGGTGTCGTCGCCACGAACGATGGCTTCGTAGACCTTGGTGCGACCGGCCACGTCGTCCGACTTGACCGTGAGCATTTCCTGCAGCGTGTAGGCTGCACCGTAAGCTTCGAGCGCCCAGACTTCCATTTCGCCGAAGCGCTGGCCGCCGAACTGCGCCTTACCACCAAGCGGCTGCTGGGTAACGAGCGAGTACGGACCGATCGAGCGGGCGTGGATCTTGTCGTCGACAAGGTGGTTCAGCTTCAGCATGTAGATGTAGCCAACCGTGACCTGGCGGTCGAACTGCTCGCCGGTACGACCATCGTACAGCGTCGACTGACCGGTCTGCTTGAGACCTGCCATTGCCAGCATGTGGTTGACGTCAGCTTCGCCAGCACCGTCGAAGACCGGGGTCGCGATGGACACGCCACGCTTCCATTGATCGGCCAGACGCAGCACCGACGCATCGTCATACTCGTGAACGTCGTCGCTCTTCGGACCGTCGCCGACGACCAGATCGATCGTCTTGCGCAGAGGTTCGATGTTGCCGCTCGCCTTGTAGGCTTCGATCAGTTCGCCGATCTGACGACCCATGCCGGCGCAAGCCCAGCCAAGGTGCGTTTCGAGAATCTGACCGACGTTCATACGCGAGGGAACGCCCAGCGGGTTCAGCACGATATCGACATGCGTACCGTCTTCAAGGAACGGCATGTCTTCGACCGGAACAATGCGCGAGACCACGCCCTTGTTCCCGTGACGACCTGCCATCTTGTCGCCCGGCTGGATCTTGCGTTTAACAGCGACGAAGACCTTGACCATCTTCATGACGCCCGGAGGCATTTCGTCGCCGCGCTGGACCTTTTCGACCTTGTCCATGAAGCGCTGTTCGAGACGCGACTTGGATTCGTCGTACTGGCCACGCAGGGCTTCGAGCTCGCTCTGGACCTTTTCGTCCTCGACGGCAAACATCCACCACTGCGAACGCGGATACTCGGAAACGACTGAATTCGACAGTTCCGTGCCCTTCTTGAAGCCCTTCGGACCAGCAAGAGCAACCTGACCGCGCAGCATCTCGACCAGACGGCCGTAGACGTTACGGTCGAGGATCGCCTGTTCGTCGTCACGGTCCTTGGCAAGGCGTTCGATCTCTTCGCGCTCGATCGCCATGGCACGTTCGTCCTTCTCGACGCCGTGACGGTTGAAGACGCGAACTTCGACGACCGTACCGTAGGTGCCGGGCGGCATGCGCATGGAGGTATCGCGAACGTCCGATGCCTTTTCACCGAAGATGGCGCGCAGGAGCTTTTCTTCCGGCGTCATCGGGCTTTCGCCCTTCGGCGTGATCTTGCCGACGAGGATATCGCCCGGCTGAACTTCGGCGCCGATGTAAACGATGCCGGCTTCGTCCAGGTTCTTCAGCGCTTCTTCCGAAACGTTCGGAATGTCGCGGGTGATTTCTTCCGGACCGAGCTTGGTGTCGCGCGCCATCACTTCGAATTCTTCGATGTGGATGGAGGTGAACACGTCGTCGGCAACGATACGCTCGGAGAGCAGGATCGAGTCTTCGTAGTTGTAGCCGTTCCACGGCATGAACGCGACGAGCACGTTGCGGCCGAGAGCCAGATCGCCGAGGTCGGTCGACGGACCGTCCGCCAGAATGTCGCCCTTGTTGACCACATCACCGACGGTGACCAGCGGACGCTGGTTGACGCAAGTGTTCTGGTTCGAACGCTGGAACTTCATCAGGCGGTAGATATCGACGCCGGACTTCGACGGATCGAGGTCTTCGGTGGCGCGGATAACGATACGCGTTGCGTCGACCTGGTCGACCACGCCGCCGCGGCGGGCGCCGATAGCAGCACCGGAGTCACGCGCGACGACCGGCTCCATGCCGGTGCCGACGAACGGAGCTTCGGCACGCAGCAGCGGCACGGCCTGACGCTGCATGTTCGAGCCCATGAGGGCGCGGTTGGCGTCGTCGTTTTCCAGGAACGGGATCAGAGCGGCAGCGACCGAAACCAGCTGCTTCGGCGAGACGTCCATCAGGTTGATGTTGTCGCGCGGAGCGAGCATGACTTCGCCGGCATGACGGCAAACGACGAATTCCTCGATGAAGGAGCCGTCGGCGTCGAGCTCGGCATTGGCCTGAGCAACGTAGTACTTCGCCTCTTCCATGGCGGAGAGGTAGAGCACGTCGTTGGTCACCTTACCGTCGATGATGCGGCGATAAGGGCTTTCGATGAAGCCGTACTTGTTGACGCGGGCAAAGGTCGCCAGCGAGTTGATGAGACCGATGTTCGGACCTTCCGGCGTTTCGATCGGGCAAATACGCCCGTAGTGCGTCGGATGCACGTCGCGGACTTCGAAGCCGGCGCGCTCGCGGGTCAGACCACCCGGGCCGAGAGCCGAAAGACGGCGCTTGTGGGTGATTTCCGAAAGCGGGTTCACCTGGTCCATGAACTGCGACAGCTGCGAGGAGCCGAAGAATTCGCGGACAGCAGCAGCAGCCGGCTTTGCGTTGATCAGATCCTGCGGCATGACCGTGTCGATTTCGATCGAGGACATACGTTCCTTGATCGCACGCTCCATGCGCAGCAGACCCAGACGATACTGATTTTCCATCAGCTCGCCGACCGAACGGACGCGGCGGTTGCCGAGGTTGTCGATGTCGTCGATCTCGCCCTTGCCGTCACGCAGTTCGACAAGCATCTTGACCACGGCCAGGATGTCGTCCTTGCGCAGGATGCGGACGGTGTCTTCGACGTCGAGGTCGAGGCGCATGTTCATCTTCACGCGGCCGACGGCGGAGAGATCGTAACGCTCCGCATCGAAGAACAGCGAGTTGAACATGGCTTCGGCCGATTCCATGGTCGGCGGCTCACCCGGACGCATGACGCGGTAGATGTCGAACAGAGCGTCCTGGCGGTTCTCGTTCTTGTCAGCCGACAGCGTATTACGGATGTAGGCGCCGACATTGATGTGGTCGATGCCGAGGATCGGGATCTCGTCGAAGCCGGCCTTCAGGATGATAGGCAGCGTCTTCTCGTCGATTTCGTCGCCGGCTTCGAGATAGATCTCGCCGGTCTGGAAGTTGACGATGTCTTCTGCCAGGAACAGGCCATACAGCTCTTCGTCGGTCGCCTTCAGAGCCTTGAGGCCCTTGTCCTGCAGCTGGCGCAGCAGGCGCGGCGTGAGCTTCTTGCCGCCTTCGACCACGACTTCACCGGTGTCGGCATCGATCATGTCCGTAACGGTCTTGGCGCCCTTGAGCGTTTCCGCCTTGAAGGGGATGCGCCAGCCATCGCCGGAACGTTCATAGAGCGACTTCGTGTAGAAGGTCGACAGAATTTCTTCGCCGTCCATGCCAAGTGCCATCAGCAGCGACGTCACCGGAATCTTGCGGCGACGGTCGATACGGGCGTAGACGATGTCCTTGGCGTCGAATTCGATGTCAAGCCACGAGCCGCGATACGGAATGACGCGAGCGGCAAAGAGCAGCTTGCCGGAAGAATGGCTCTTGCCCTTGTCGTGATCGAAGAATACGCCCGGCGAACGGTGCATCTGCGACACGATCACGCGCTCGGTGCCGTTCACGATGAACGTACCGTTGTTCGTCATGAGCGGCATGTCGCCCATGTAGACGCTCTGTTCCTTGATGTCCTTGATGGACTTCGCGCCCGTATCCTCGTCGATATCGAACACGATCAGACGGAGGGTCACCTTCAGCGGCGCTGCATAGGTCAGGTCGCGCTGGCGGCACTCGTCGACGTCGAACTTCGGCGGCTCGAATTCATAGGAAACGAACTCCAGCATGGAAGCGCCGGAGAAATCGGTGATCGGGAAAACCGACTTGAAGACGGCCTGGAGACCTTCGTCCGGGCGGCCGCCCTTGGGTTCTTCGACCATGAGAAACTGATCGTAGGACGCTTTTTGAACCTCGATGAGGTTCGGCATCTCTGCGACTTCGGGAATCTTACCAAAAAACTTGCGTACGCGCCTGCGACCGTTGAACGAAAGGGTCTGAGCCATCGTCGCTCCTTTAAAATCCTGCACCCGGGCCTGCAACGGATGGGAATCACTGGCCAGGCGACCCCATCAATCAATGAGTAGTTCAATCTCGTCTATCTAACCGAAAACCGCTCAGCCGGATTGCGTCGCGGTTCGGTTTGAGACCATCCTCTTGAAGAACCCATTACCCAAAAGCCGTTTTGCCCGCGGCTTTTGGGTAATTCGTTCAGAAAAACGGCAAATGGGAGGCGGCAAAAACCACCTCCCAAAGCAGTTTCAAGCTTACTTAACGTCGACCTTAGCGCCGGCGTCTTCGAGCTTCTTCTTGATGTCAGCAGCTTCAGCCTTGGAAACAGCTTCCTTGACAGCCTTCGGAGCGGCTTCAACGAGGTCCTTGGCTTCCTTGAGGCCCAGGCCGGTGATGGCGCGGACTTCCTTGATGACGTTGATCTTGTTCGCGCCGGCATCAGCGAGGATGACGTCGAACTCGGTCTTTTCTTCTTCAGCAGCTGCAGCAGCGCCGCCAGCACCACCGGCAACGGCAGCAACAGCTACCGGAGCAGCGGCGGAAACGCCCCACTTTTCTTCGAGAAGCTTCGACAGTTCTGCGGCTTCGAGAACGGTCAGCGAGGAGAGGTCGTCTACGATCTTTGCGAGATCAGCCATTTTGATAGTTCCTTTTGTTCGGTTCGAACTGGTTGGTTATAAACAGCGAAAAACCGCCTTACGCGGCTTCGTCCTTCTTGGCGTAGGCCGAGAACACGCGAGCAAGCTGGCTTGCCGGCGCTGCAACAACACCTGCGATGCGGGTAGCCGGAGTCTGGATCATGCCCAGCAGCTTCGCGCGCAGCTCGTCCAGCGAAGGCAGGGTCGCGAGCGACTTTACACCTTCGGCGTTGAGCGTTGTTGTTCCCATGGCACCGCCCAGTACAACGATCTTGTCGTTGCCCTTGGCGAAATCCACGACGACCTTCGGAGCGGTAATCGGATCAGTGCTGTATGCGATCAGCGTCTGACCGGTGAAGAGATTGGAAATCCCTTCCGCATCCGTGCCCTGAAGAGCAATTTTGGCCAGGCGGTTCTTCGCGACTTTGACGGTGCCGCCAGCAGCGCGCATCTTGGAACGAAAATCGTTCATCTGAGCGACTGTAGCACCAGCATAGTGGGCCACGACAACCGAGCCCGAAGCCTTGAAGACTTCGTTCAGTTCCGTGACGAATTCGCGTTTTTCCGCTCTTTCCACTGCTTTTCTCCAGTTGACAGGACCGGGTTAACGGGCCTGCCGGGTTGCCTTTTGCCTCCTGGGATCAAGAGAGATCCCAAGCGACGCTTGAGGATCCTGTCCCCTCGCGCTCGAGCCATACGGCTCCAAGGCACAAGGCATCCAAGGCTCGAACCGAGTTCATCGAAGCGATGCTTCTTCAAAATTCGGGTCTTACCCGTCTCATGCAGGCTTAAGTGATTAAGGGATAACCACCTGCAATCTCGGACAGGAATTCCGGATTTCTCCGGAAATCCCGGCCCCGAAAGGCCGGGAATTCTTAAAAGCCGAGCTTACCGCCCGGCAAAATCAATCAGGCGCTCGGCGCCGTGACGGACGACGGCTCGATCTTGACGCCCGGACCCATGGTCGAGGAGATCGCTACGCGCTTGACGTAGTTGCCCTTGGCGCCAGCCGGCTTCGCCTTGATGACGGCGTCAGCGAAGGCGCGGATGTTTTCTTCCAGAGCCTTGGCGTCGAAGGAAGCCTTGCCGATACCAGCATGGACGATACCAGCCTTCTCGACGCGGAACTCGACAGCGCCGCCCTTGGATGCTTCGACAGCAGCCTTGACGTCCATCGTGACGGTGCCGACCTTCGGGTTCGGCATCATGCCACGCGGGCCGAGAACCTTACCGAGACGACCGACCAGCGGCATCATGTCCGGGGTGGCGATGCAGCGATCGAAATCGATCTTGCCGCCCTGAACGATTTCGACCAGGTCTTCAGCGCCGACAATGTCAGCACCGGCAGCCTTGGCTTCGTCGGCCTTGGCGCCACGAGCGAAGACGGCAACACGAACCGTACGGCCGGTGCCGTTCGGCAGGTTGACGACGCCGCGAACCATCTGGTCGGCGTGACGCGGATCAACGCCGAGGTTCATCGAGATTTCGACGGTTTCGTCGAACTTGGCGACGGCACGTTCCTTGACCATGTTGATGGCCAGATCCAGGGCATAAAGCTTGGTCGGATCAACGCCTTCACGGATCTTCTGAATACGCTTTGCTACCATGGTCTTAACCTACCACTTCCAGGCCCATGGCGCGGGCAGAGCCCTCGATCATGGCCATTGCGCCTTCGATATCGGCGGCGTTCAGATCCTTCATCTTGGCTTCGGCAATTGCCTTGACCTGAGCCTTGGTCAGGGTGCCAGCCTTGGCGCCCTTGCCCGGGGTCTTCGAGCCGGACTGGATCTTCGCTTCCTTCTTCAGGAAGTAGCTGACCGGCGGCTGCTTCATGATGAAGGTGAAGGACTTGTCCTGGTAGTAGGTGATGACGACCGGGATCGGCATACCCTTTTCCATTTCCTGCGTGGCGGCATTGAACGCCTTGCAGAATTCCATGATGTTAATGCCACGCTGACCAAGCGCAGGACCGATCGGCGGCGACGGATTCGCCGAGCCGGCCTTGACCTGCAGCTTGAGCTGGCCTGCAACTTTCTTAGCCATTTCTCTCTGCCTTTCTACATGACCGGCTGCCCGGCCCACTATGCCGGATCGCTCCGGCGGCTGCGGTTGCGTGGTGCGGATCACCAGGTCCGGCTAAGACCCTACCCTTCCACGCGCAGTGCGGCTGCGCCGCGAGACATAAGTAAGCATTTACTTATATCCAAACTCGAACGAAAGGCCAGCCGCCAGGCCAACCCTTCGTAGAAATCACAATCAGACCTTCTCGACCTGGCTGTACTCCAGCTCGACCGGCGTAGCGCGGCCGAAAATCGACACTTCCACCTTCAGGCGCGAACGCTCTTCGTCCACATCCTGAACCGTGCCGTTGAACGATGCGAACGGACCATCGGAAACACGGACCTGCTCGCCGATCTCGAAGGATACGGAAGCCTTCGGCCGCTCGACGCCCTCCTGAACCTGACCGAGAATGCGCTCGGCTTCATAATCCGGAATCGGAACGGGCTTATTGTCGGAACCGAGGAAGCCTGTGACCTTCGGCGTATTCTTGATCAGGTGGTAGGCTTCATCCGTCAGATTGGCGCGCACGAGCACGTAACCCGGGAAGAACTTGCGCTCGCTGTCGACCTTGCGACCGCGACGAACCTCTACAACCTTTTCCGTCGGCACAAGAATCTTCTCGAACAGATGCTCAAGACCCTTCTGCCTGGCCTTCTCCTCAATGGATTCAGCCACCTTCTTTTCGAAATTAGAATAAGCGTGGACGATGTACCAACGTGCCGCCATGTTCATCTCCACCCGATATCAATTGCCGGTATTCAGCACGTAGCCGAGAATCCAGCCAATGAGCTGGTCAGCAGCAAAGAAAAACAGCGAAGCGAAAACGACCATGACGAGCACCATCACCGTCGAGATCATCGTCTCGCGGCGTGAGGGCCAAGTGATTTTCGACGTCTCGGAGCGCACCTGCCGCAGAAACGCTAGTGGATTCGTTTTGGATGCCATTGACTGCCCACGCAATTACGGCGCGTAAAGCTGAACATATCAGCCCCACGCACCGCGTGTCTGTTAAACCCTACATAAACACCGATTCCCGATTTAACAAGAGGCAATACGGTGTTTTCTAAAATTTGCCGGCAATCCGGCACGACCCTCAACCCAAGAAGCTGCGAAACAACGCGCCAGTCAAATCAAGGAAATGGCAGGGGCAGCAGGGCTCGAACCTACGACCTGCGGTTTTGGAGACCGCCGCTCTACCAACTGAGCTATACCCCTTCTTCCTTCGAATATTTGCTTAAAGCGGTGGACCGCCCAAACAGTTCGAAGACATGGCGCTCCCTTTAAGGCGGGACGAAACGATTGGCAAGAGCGTTTTTTGCTTTTTCCCAATCGAACCCGCAACTTCACACGGGACTGGCTCCAACAGAAGATTTGCCGCCAGGGCAAAGCCGCCGCGAATGCTACGGGAAGGATACCCCTCGCCCTCGTTATTCTCCGGGAGAGCCTTTCGGCTTGCGCTTGAGAAATTTCGGCCTGAGGCGACGCATGAAGTTATCCGCGGAGCGAATCACATTGGTCAGGGAGATCAGCTTATCTATTTCGGTGTCGGTATTGCCCAGTCGCTCCGACAAAACCTCAGCCGCGGCCAAAGCAATCTCGGCCGGCGGAACTTCCGTGAAGCGCTGGGCAAGGCTGATATAGGGGTTCAGTGCGACCCCACCATGGATGGTGATCTTCCCCAATCGGGCAAATAGGCGCAGGAAGGTCTGCTCGAAGCTCCAATCATGGGCGGAAACCACCCTCCACTTCTGGCTGCGTCTGGCCGAGAAACCCGCAAGCACGATCGCGCCGGGCAGTTTCAGGTCGCTGAGCCAGAGCGCCATGGCAAAGCCGCTCGTCGGCGTCTTGCCCTCCGTGTAGAAATCCGAGCAGAAGCCCACGAGATCAAGGTGGCCGGTCGGCGCTCCCTGGAAATCAGCGGCGGGATTGAGCTTCTCCTCCGGTCCGAGGCGGATGTTCATGATGCCGAGGAAATATTCCTTCGGAAAGAATTTGACGACCTCGCCCACTTCGCCGCGATAGACGATGTTGGCACCGCGCGGCTGCCCGCGCGAGATCAGCAGCGAATGCCCATGGAACGGGCGATCCAGAACCTTGTAGACCTTGTTGAAGAAGACGAAGAGCGCCGTCTGCGGAAACTGCGCCTGCAGGCTTGCGATATCGACTGCATCACTATTGGCGACCAGGACGATATGGGAAAACCCCATCAACATGGTCCGCCATCCGTCGGCGCTGTTCAAACCGGCCGCGGAGCCCGCAGCCGGTATGCCGACATCGATGTTTTCAGTCGTCTTGTGATCCAACTCGCTCACTTCTGCTGGACGTGCAGCATCCGGTCGCGCATGGCGAACCATTCTTCCGCATAATCGTCATTGCGATATTCGTCGAAATACGGGCCGCCATCGGTGAAATGCACGAGCTTGGCATCGTCACGGTAGTCATATTCGTTGACGAGATAATTCCAGGTCACCGGCACCTCGCCGATCTGGTCGTCATTCTCCAGCCACTTGAACTGATGAAGCTGCAGGCCGGTTGCCGTATTGACGAAATCCTTCGTCAATGCCGTGCACTTGGCATTGTTGAACAGGATCATGCTCGACCAGTTCTTCTTCTCGTATTTGGTCTGCGTCTGGCCGAGGAACTTGGTCTCGACTTTCGGCTGGTAGTCGTGCTTCACGCACATGGCCGCATAGCGGTCGTCGCGCAGCGCCCAAAGCTCGGCGATATCGGTGCGGGCGAGCATGTCGCAATCCATGAAGATGCTCCAGCCCTGATAATCGCTGAGATAAGGCACGAGAAAGCGCGAGAAGGAAAATTCGGTCGACTGCAGCGGATTGCGCTCGCGCGTGAAGACGCCCTCGAGATTGTTGAGCACGATTGGCGAGAACACCACCGGAATAGACGAGCGCTCGATGATGCTTTGGGTCAGGACGTGATAGGCCACGACTTCCTTGGAATCGAACCCGACAAAAATGCGTGCAACATTATCCTTCATGATACCTCCGAAACGGCTGAGCGCTTGCAGGTCAGCCGACTATTATCTTCCGTCGCGACGCAAATCGCGCGCTGCCCACCCTTGAGACCCATCGGCCGGAGGGTACTGGTTCAAAACACGGGCACGGATATACCGGGCCATGCGCTGCAATCTCCAGGAGATGCTTCGCGAACGCAACCCTACTTAAATAAACGGCGATATTTGTCGAGTGTTTGGGGAAGCATTTTTGGTTTTGTTGCGTAACAAATAGAGAGGCGCCCTCACCCGGATCGATACGCTTGCCGGGCGCCAACACAAAGCACCCGGCCTATCTGCAAGGGCTGCGTCCCCTCAGACCTTCACATATTTCCGCCAGTCGTGCTCTTCCTTGAAGCCCAGGACCTCACGGATCTTGCGGTTGGACAGCAAGCCCTCATATTCGCCGATCTCGCGCGTGAACGGGACGTTCGGAAAGTGCTTGGCGGCCAGCTCTCGCGATGGCGTATTGGCCGATACCGTGTCGTTGGCGGCATTGAACACCTGGAAGCCGAGGCCGCTCTTCTCGATGCAGAGATGGACGATCTGGCCGAGATCGCGGGCGTCGATATAGCTCCAGGCGATGCGCTTGCGGATTTCGCTGTTGGCGAAAAACTCGGGGAACCGCTCATATTCGTGCGGCTCGATGACGTTGCCGATGCGCAGCGCATAGATGTCGATGCCGAAACGCTCGGCGAAAGCCCGAGCCGTCTTCTCATTCACGACCTTGGACAGACCGTAGGAATCCATCGGGTTGACATCATAGTCTTCTTCCAGCGGAAACTGGTGAAAATCGCGGTGGCCTTCGGCAAAGCAGACACCGTAGGTCGTCTCGCTGGAAGCGACAATGATCTTCTTGACGCCAAGCTTCGCGGCCGCCTCGATGACATTGTAGGTGCTCATCGTATTGATGCGGAAGGTCTCGTTATCTGGCTTGATCAGAATGCGCGGTATGGCGGCGAAATGGACGACTGCGTCGAAGGGCTGCACGCCTTTGCCTTGATCGAGATCGGGAAAATCGCGGTGCATCGTCAGGACATTATAGACCTGTCCCGCATCGGTGACATCAGCCACCAGATTGGTGACGCCGGGGCTGTTCAGCGGCACGAGATCGACATTGTGGACCTCATAGCCGGCATTGACCAGCCAAGGAACCGTGTGACGTCCAGCCTTGCCGCTGCCGCCCGTGAACAAAATACGTTTCTTCATGAAATCTCCTCCAGATAAAATCGAGCGATACATAGGCCCTTGCTTCCATTTCGCAAGACACGGCTTGGTGAGCTGACGGTTTCTCGGCAAAATAATCGAGCCGACTCGATAAAGCATATGCCGCGTGGCGAAAACGGCGAAAGGAGATGAGTGGGATGCGGCCGATCACGCTTGTCGAATACGATCCGCAATGGCCTCTTCTCTTCGAAAGCAGAAGCCAGACGATTAGCCTGTTGCTTGGCCATGCCGCCGCGTTTCATCATATCGGCAGCACTGCCATCGCCGGATTATGCGCCAAACCCAAGCTCGATATCGATGCGGTCCTCTTCTCGGAAGATGCCAGGCTCGATGCGACGGAGCGCCTGAAGGAAGACGGATATCGCTTTCATGGCGATCCGCATGATGCCGGACGTTGGGCCTTCACCAAGGATGAGACGCCTTATGGCACCCGACTTTATCTTTGCCTGCCTGATAACGAGGCCCATCGGGAGCGCCTTCTCTTTCGCGACTATCTACGCGCGCATCCTGAATGCGCGGCGAATTATGCGAACTTGAAACGGCGCCTGGCTGAAGAGGCCGGTGGCGAGTGGGACCACTATACCGGCGGTAAGAGCGATTTCGTTGCCGATATCGTGCGCCGCGCGAAGATAGAGGTCTCATCGATCGAAAATATCACCGATCGGTGATAATGTCGTTGGATCAATCGATCAGGTGCCTCAACACATTATCCACGCTCTGCTTAAGAGAAAGATGGCTCGTATCGAGAATCTCAAAGCTGGATGCTTGGGCTTCACGGCGCAGGTAGGCCGCCCAGTTCATCATATTCGCATCGGCAAGTTCCGGCTGGCCTCGCTCGACGGACAAACGATGTGTCCTCGTTGCATCATCACAATCGATCAATAACAGGCGATAGTCATCGATATCGGCGGCGGCCGCTGCCTCCTTGATGAAGGACGGCCGCATCTGCCCCTCGAGAAGAGTGGCGCTACCCTTCCGCACCCGTGGCGCAAGCCGCGCCAGCCATTCCAGGGTCTTATCCCGCTGCCAGCCCTCGGGCGAACCGTGATCGCGGATCATGGCGTCAAGCGACGGCACGCCGATACTGTCGAAATGATGGACGGCTAATGTAGAGGCATGGTCCCTGGCGATCGCCTGCGCGATCGCGGTCTTTCCCGAGCCCGAAGCACCGGTCAGAATGATCAGACTTATGCAATACCTCCGGATGCGAAAAGGCCCCGCTGTTTCCAGCGGGGCCTCTTATAAAGGAATAATCCGAAGATTACTCGACGATGCTAGCCACGATGCCGGCGCCGACGGTACGGCCGCCTTCGCGGATTGCGAAGCGAAGCTTTTCTTCCATCGCGATCGGAACGATCAGCTCAACGGCAACCGTGACGTTGTCGCCAGGCATAACCATTTCCGTGCCTTCCGGAAGCGTCACGATGCCGGTCACGTCAGTCGTACGGAAGTAGAACTGCGGACGGTAGTTCGTGAAGAACGGCGTATGACGGCCGCCTTCTTCCTTCGTCAGGATGTAGGCTTCAGCCATGAACTTCTTGTGCGGCTTCACCGAACCCGGCTTGCACAGGATCTGACCACGCTCGACGCCGTCACGGTTAACACCGCGAACCAGTGCGCCGATGTTGTCGCCGGCCTGGCCCTGGTCCAGCAGCTTGCGGAACATTTCAACGCCGGTCACCGTCGTCTTCGACGTCGGACGGATGCCCACGATTTCGACTTCTTCACCAACCTTGACGATACCGCGCTCGACGCGGCCCGTCACAACCGTACCACGGCCGGAGATCGAGAACACGTCTTCGATCGGCATCAGGAACGGCTGGTCGATCGGACGCTCAGGCGTCGGGATGTAGGCGTCGACCTGAGCCATCAGCTCGCGGATCGCGTCTTCGCCGATCTTCTTGTCCGAATCTTCAAGGGCTGCAAGCGCCGAACCCTTGACGACCGGGATATCGTCGCCCGGGAAGTCGTAGGACGACAGAAGTTCGCGAACTTCGAGCTCGACGAGCTCGAGAAGCTCGGCGTCGTCAACCTGGTCGACCTTGTTCAGGAACACCACGATCGCCGGAACGCCAACCTGGCGAGCAAGCAGGATGTGCTCGCGCGTCTGCGGCATCGGGCCGTCGGCGGCAGAGCAAACCAGGATCGCGCCGTCCATCTGTGCGGCACCCGTGATCATGTTCTTGACGTAGTCGGCGTGGCCGGGGCAGTCGACGTGCGCATAGTGACGGTTCGGCGTCTCGTATTCAACGTGGGCCGTCGAGATCGTGATACCACGAGCCTTCTCTTCCGGAGCCGCGTCGATCTGGTCGTACGCCTTGAACTCGCCGAAGTACTTCGTGATCGCTGCCGTCAAGGACGTCTTGCCGTGGTCAACGTGACCGATCGTACCGATGTTAACGTGCGGCTTATTGCGCTCAAACTTACTCTTTGCCATTTGAATGCTTCCTGTGAACGTAATGAGTGACCCCGGCGAACCGGTTTAGTGCCGCCGTTTAAGGCTTTCGTTGCGTTTGCGCAAGACTTAATTGCAACCCCTATTCCGGGCGAAGCCTAGCCGATGGCGGATGATCTCAAGCCACCAACATTCCTTCGCCGCGTAAGGTTCGCCGGCCGATCCGGAAAGACAAAAAAGCATTTGCCGGTTCAGGCGCTTACATAGGGAGACACGGCGAAGAAATCCAGTGCCGCTAGAGGGGCAGGCATTCGTCCGATCTCGAACGCAAAGCACCCTCTCCCGGCAGGAAAGGGCGCAGAATTATCAAACCACAATCAATCGTCGCTTGTCACGATGCATCATTCGACGCAGCCGATCGGAGACGCCGAAGCTTTGCAGCGATCAGTCGAGAAGATCGGCCGGCACCTTGCCGCCATTGTCCGCAAGCTTCTTCAGAAGAGCCTTGTGGAGGAACATGTTCATCTTGGCGGAATCGCCGGCATCACCAGTATAGCCAAGCTCCTGCGCCAGCTCCTTACGTTCCGAAAGGCTCGCATCCATGCCAAGCGCCTTCATCAGGTCGACAATGGAATGTTTCCAGTCCAGCTTCTGGCCGCTCTTCTTGACGGCGGCGTCAAGGATCGAGGCGATATCCACTGGAGCGGACGGCGCGCTGGTGGCAGGCGAGGTTGCTGCCGTCGTCGCTGAAGGAGCCGGCGTCGGCGCAGGCGCCGGATTGGCAGTTGCGGCGGTGGTCGACGGTGCCGGAGCAGCCTCGGCAGCCTTTGCCTGTCCCCAGATTGCACCCTTGATCTTGTCGAAGATACCCATTTGCGCTCTCCCGTTTCGGTTGCCAGAGCAATATGTATCGCTCGCGCAAATATAAGCAACCCTTCATGTCAAATATGCAAAGGCAGAAGCCAATACGCGCCGGTGAGACACGCCGAGACCCAAGCCGCCGTCAGGACCGACGAGCATGCAAGGCACAATATCCTCTTCGCTGTAACGAAGAACGATGAAGAGGCTAATAAATTGAAATTCTTGGAGCGGGTAGCGGGAATCGAACCCGCGTATTCAGCTTGGAAGGCTGCTGCTCTACCATTGAGCTATACCCGCGGGATGGTCAAGATCCGGCACGGAATGGTGGAGGGAGTTGGATTTGAACCAACGTAGGCTGAGCCAACGGATTTACAGTCCGTCCCCTTTAACCACTCGGGCATCCCTCCAGTATTCCGACTGGATCTTGCGACCAAGCTTGTCAGACCGTGGCGTCGCCGCCGTGATCTGCGCCGCGTATATGGCCGGACCACTTCCGTCTGTCAACACAAGGAATTACCAAAAATGACAAAAAAATTTCAGCCTGTGGGAAAAGCCCGGCACTGAAAGAGGCTAGGCGCTTGCGGACGCGCTGGTTATAAAGCCGCATGAGCAAAGATAAAATTTCCGGCCGCGCCGGCCCAGACAGCACCTCCGACGACAAGTCGGCCAAGGACACGCATTACGCCACCCTGCGTCGCGCGCATCGCGATGCCAAGCGCGAGCGCGGCGAAATCCCGACGCCGACGCCGCAGAAACGCAAGAAGACTGGCGCGGACGATTGGAAGCCGCCGGCGCTCGCACCCGACCAGGTCTTTCTCTATGGTCTCCATACGGTCCGCGCCGCGCTTGCCAATCCCGAGCGCAAGAACATCAAGCTGTCGACGACGCAGAATGCGCTGGTGCGGCTGGAAATCGGCCCCGCGGATGCGCTCGGCATTCCCGTCGAGATCGTCTCGCCGCAGGATATCGATAAGGTGCTCGGCCCGGAAGCGATTCACCAAGGCGTCATGCTGGAAACGCGCCCCCTGCCCGTGCGCCGTCTCGAGGCATTGAAGGACAGTCCGTTGCTCCTGGTGCTCGATCAGGTGACGGACCCGCACAATGTCGGCGCCATCATGCGCTCGGCCGTCGCTTTCGATGCGGGTGCCGTCATCACGACACAGCGCCACAGCCCGACCGAATCAGGCGTGATGGCAAAATCGGCCTCCGGCGCGCTGGAACTCATACCTTATATACAGATCACCAATCTCGCCGATGCGCTCGGCGAGCTGCACCGGCTCGGCTTCACGACCATCGGGCTTGATTCGGAAGGTCCCGCACCGCTCGAAGGTACCTTCAGCGGCGACAAGATCGCCCTCGTGCTCGGCTCCGAGGGCAAGGGCCTGCGCCAGAAGACACGGGAGACGGTGAATGCGCTCGCTCGGCTCGATATGCCGGGCGCCATCAAGTCGCTCAATGTCTCGAATGCTGCCGCGATCGCGCTATATGCGACGCGATCCTATCTCAAATCATAGTGGCGCCCTTGGCGGCCGCAGCACGTTGGGGGAATTTGCTTTGATCCGTCTTCTTGGTCCCGCGGCGGTTGCCGCCGCCCTTGCTTTGACCATAGTCCAGCCGGCGCGCGCCGCCGATGACGAAATGATCCAGGCGCAAGCAGGCGTCTGGCTGGTTGCGCCGGAAAGCGGCGCCAAGGGCTGCCGCCTCACCTTCGGGACGAATGCGGTCTCCGGCGGCTACGAGATTACGGGGGCGGATGCGTGCGCGGTGCCGCTCCCCGCCCTTACCGCAGCCAAGATCTGGAATTTCACCGATGATGGCGCGCTGGCGATCGTGGACGGTGGGGGCAAGCCGCTCATGCGCTTCCAGCAGGAGGAAGGCTCGCCGTGGGAAAGCGAAGGCGCAGACCCGACCTGGCTGCTGCCGGCGCTCGGAGATGTCGATCATGTGCCGACTGTTGCAAGCCTTGCCGGCGCGTGGCGCATCCAGACGCCAGACGGCAAGCCCATCTGCGATATCACGCTCACAACCGACAAGGATCAGGATGGCACCTCCAAGATGTCGCCGAGCGGTGATTGCGCCAGCGAAGTCGGTGACCTCAAACTCTCACTATGGGCAACGGAAGGGTTCGGGCTTGTCATGCTGGGCAATGACGGCTCCTCGCTCTCCTTCGATATGAAGCCCGACGGCAGTTTCCAGAAGTCCGAAGAAGAGGAAGGCGAGCCGTTGCTGCTGGTACGCAAATAAGCAGAGCCCGGCCGCGGCCCGCCGTATCGCAAACATAGCCACATTTCTGATGTTGGCGACCGCCTTCATGCGACGGCGAAACCCCTTCCCGAGGCTGCTCTTTCCGCGCACCTAGCGCCGCCAATGCGCGGGCAGGTGATCAGTGTATCGCAGGATCCGCTTCGTCGAAGAACGACCTGATGCCATCGCGTGCAATCGTCGCAAGGAACTCATCGAATGCCTCGCGGTCTGTCGCGAAGGGTTCTTCCCATTCAATCAGATCCTCTTCCGGCGTGATGACCTCCATCCGCCAGTCGGCATTGGTGCCAGCCGGTCGAAAGATATCGACCAGGACGGTCACGCCATCATCGGTGAACTCACCCGAAAGCTCGGAGTGTTCGAGTTTAGGCTTCTTGGGTTTGCTGGGCATAGGGTTCCAGGCACACGAATATAGGATTGATGACCGCTACGCGTGTTCCGAACTCGCGCACCACGACATATTATATCGCTACCGCCGGTTTTCCATACCGGAGATGAAACGATCGACAATATCCAGGAAAAAATGGTGCCCCCGGCAGGGTTCGAACCCGCGACCCCCTGATTACAAATCAGGTGCTCTACCAACTGAGCTACAAGGGCGTATGGGCATGCCAGTACCAGATTTTGAAATCCTGTAAAGGGAAAATCGGTCGATCAACGTCAAAGCTGGGGATCGACCGATTCACCAGTTCGCGCGAAACGTCTTGTCGCGACAAGGGAATAACATTACGAAGAATCGCTATTTCAGAGGACATTGCATGTCGCGCAATCTTCAATCCGTTTGTTTTCTCGCCTCCACCGCGCCAGAGGCTCAAGCGGCGCAGGAAGAGCTTATTGGCCTTTACGGCCAGACATCGCAGGAAGATGCGGATATTGTCGTGGCTCTCGGCGGCGATGGTTTCATGCTGCAGACGCTGCACAAGACGATGAACACCGGCAAACGCGTCTATGGCATGAATCGCGGCTCCATCGGCTTTCTGATGAACGACTACCGCACGGATGGCCTGGCCGAGCGCATTGACGCAGCCGTCGAAAACGCGTTTCACCCCCTGCAGATGACCACACGCAATGCCGACGGCAGCTCCTGCGTCGCGCTCGCCATCAATGAAGTGTCGCTGTTTCGTCAATCCTATCAGACGGCAAAGCTTAAGGTGGAGATCGACGGGCGGGTCCGCCTGCCGGAACTGATCTGTGACGGGCTGATGGTGACGACGCCGGCGGGCTCCACCGCTTACAATCTTTCCGCCCATGGCCCGATCCTGCCGCTGGAAGCGCCGCTGCTTGCCATGACGCCCGTCAGCGCCTTCCGCCCCCGCCGCTGGCGCGGCGCGCTCCTTCCCAACAGAGTGACGGTCGACATCACCGTGCTCGAAGCGGAGAAGCGCCCCGTCAATGCGGCAGCCGACAATACCGAGGTCAAATCGGTTCTCGGCATTCAGATCCGCCAGAGCGAGGATACGACGGCCCGCATTCTCTCCGATCCGGACAGGTCATGGTCGGACAGGATCCTGGCGGAACAGTTTTCGGATTGAGCGCGATATTTGCGTTAGGCCCAAGAGGCCGGAAGCAGCCGGGCAGAATGCACCATGAAAAAAAGCCCCGTCTCCGGGGCTTTTCTATGCTTGAACGGATGCGACCTTATTCGACGTCGTCGACGACGGTATCGGCAGCACCGCTGATGCGATGCGCTAGGGCTGCTTCCATGAACTCGTTGAGATCACCGTCCAGAACGTCGCTCGGCGCCGTGCTGGAAACGCCGGTGCGCAGATCCTTCACCAGCTGGTAAGGCTGCAGGACGTAGGAACGGATCTGGTGACCCCAGCCGATATCCGTCTTGGAGGCGGCTTCGGCATTGGCCGCCTCTTCCCGCTTCATCAATTCGGCCTCGTACATGCGGGCGCGCAGCATGTCCCACGCCTTGGCGCGATTCTTGTGCTGCGAGCGTTCCTGCTGGCACTGCACGACGATCCCCGTCGGGATGTGCGTGATACGCACGGCCGAATCGGTCGTGTTGACGTGCTGGCCGCCGGCGCCCGACGAGCGGTAGGTATCGATGCGGCAGTCGCTTTCGTTGATCTCGATCTGGATCGAGTCGTCGACGACCGGGTAGACCCAGATCGACGAGAATGACGTGTGGCGGCGCGCATTGCTGTCATAGGGCGAGATGCGCACGAGGCGATGCACGCCCGATTCGGTCTTCAGCCAGCCATAGGCATTGTGGCCCTTGACGAGCAGCGTTGCAGACTTGATGCCGGCTTCTTCGCCGTCATGGACTTCCAGCAGCTCCACCTTGAAGCGCTGGCGTTCGGCCCAGCGGGTATACATGCGCAGAAGCATGTTGGCCCAGTCCTGGCTCTCGGTGCCGCCGGCGCCGGAGTGGACTTCGAGATAGGTATCGTTCGAGTCAGCCTCGCCCGACAGCATGGCTTCCACCTGCCGGCGCGCGGCTTCCGCCTTCAATCCCTTGAGCGCTTCTTCAGCCTCGCGGACAACATCGGCGTCGCCCTCTTCTTCGCCAAGCTCGATCAGCTCGACATTGTCGGCAAGCTGCTGCTCCAGCGCGCGCACGCCACTGATGCCGTCGTCAAGCTGCTGGCGCTCGCGCATCAGCTTCTGCGCCTCAGAAGCGTCGTTCCAGAGGGTCGGATCCTCTGACTTGTTATTCAACCAGTCCAGCCGTCTTACCGCCTGGTCCCAGTCAAAGATGCCTCCTCAGCAGGGTGATAGCCTGCTTGGTTTCATCGACTACTTTCTCGATTTCGGCTCGCATAATCCCACTTCTTCAGTTCACCGCTCAAGACAGCGGTCATCCAATTCAAAGAGTGCTGGTGACATAGATATACATGCCGCTGGTGTAAAGCCCCGCGGCATGTCGATCAGACAAATAGGGTCGGATCAGAAGAGACCGCCGGATCCGGAGGTAACCGCCTGGTTCGCCTGCGGCGAAGTCCTGAGGATTTCCTCAGGCGCCACCTGCGCCGCGGCATCGCCGCCGCCAATGACCTGCAGGCTGGTAGCCGGGCCGGTGCCGGGCTTGAAGGCTTCCATGATGGCATTCGGCTCGCCGGGCTGTGCGGCCATGCCGGTCGCACGGTTGACCGCAACCATCGTCATGCCGGCCGGAACCTGGAACTTCTCAGGCGCCTCATCCTTCGTGGCGGCCTGCATGAACTCGTTGAAGATCGGCGCGGCAAGGGCGCCGCCGGTGCCACCGCGGCCGAGCGTGGCTGGCGTATCGTAGCCGATGTAAAGGCCGGCGACGAGGCTCGGCGTGTAGCCGACGAACCAGGCATCCTTCTCATCATTGGTAGTGCCCGTCTTGCCGGCAACATCGGTGTTGAGCTTGATCTTGCCGGCGGCCGTACCACGGATGATGACGCCCTGCATCATCGAGGTGACCTGATAGGCCGTCATCGGATCGAGCACCTGCTCGCGATTGTCGGCGATGACAGGCTCGTCCTGATTCTGCCAGGCGCTAACGTTGCAACTGTCGCAGACGCGTTCCTCATGCTTGAAGATGGTCTTGCCGTAACGGTCCTGGATGCGGTCTATAAGCGTCGGCTTGATCTGCTTACCGCCATTGGCCATGACCGAATAGGCCGAAACCATGCGCAGCACCGTCGTTTCGCCGGCACCCAGCGACATGGCGAGCACGGGGTTCATATGATCGTAAATGCCGAAGCGCTCGGCATATTCGGCAACCAACGGCATGCCCATGTCGGAAGCGAGACGGACCGTCATCAGATTGCGCGAGTGTTCGATGGCGAAACGAAGCGTATGGACGCCGCCGCCCTCGCCTTCGTAGTTCGTCGGCTTCCAGACGTCGCCATTGCTCAGCGTGATCTGCAGCGGGTCGTCCAGAATGACGGAGGCCGGCGTATAGCCATTATCCATGGCGGCCGCGTAGACGAAAGGCTTGAACGACGAACCGGGCTGCCGCTTGGCCTGCGTGGCACGGTTGAATTCGGACTGCGCGTAGGAGAAGCCGCCGACCATGGCGAGTACGCGGCCGGTATGCGGGTCCATGGCAACAAGACCGCCCTGCACCTTCGGCGGCTGGCGCAGACGGTAGCTGCTCGAATCGGCATTACCGGTCTTCTGCACGTAAATCACATCACCGGGGCTCAATACGCCGCTCGGCGATTTGGCCGACTTGCCGCCGGCCGAGCGATAGGCCCAGCGCATGTCGCCGGGGGAGATCGTGCCGCGTGTCCGCTCCGTCGATACCTTGCCGGCGGCATCGACGCGGGGCTGCAGGCCGATATCGACGCCTTGATCCGATACAGAAAGGACGACGGCGACCCGCCATTCCGGCACGTCGCTCAGGCTTGGAACCTTCGCGAGCTCGACGCCCCAATCCTGTGAGGTGGCAATCTGCTTGAGCGGGCCGCGATAGCCGCGGCGCTCGTCATAATCGATCAGACCATCCTGAAGGGCCTTGCGAGCTTCGAGCTGCATCTGCGGGTCGAGCGACGTACGAACGGAAAGGCCACCTTCGTAGAGGGTCTTCTCGCCATATTGATCGATCAACTGGCGGCGAACTTCCTCGGCAAAATAGTCGGAGGCGAAGAGTGACGGGCCGCTCTTCGGCGGCACGACGCCGAGCGGCTGCTTCTTCGCCTCTTCACCGTCGCTCTGGCTGACATAGCCATTCTCGACCATGCGATCGATCACCCAGTTGCGGCGGGTGAGCGCTGCTTCGGCACGGCGGAAGGGATTATAGTTCGACGGACCCTTCGGGAGCGATGCCAGATAGGCCGATTCGGCGATGGTCAGTTCGTTGACCGACTTGTCGAAATAGGTGAGCGCAGCGCCGGCGATGCCGTAGGAATTCAGGCCGAAATAGATTTCGTTCAGGTAAAGCTCGAGGATCTTGTCCTTGCTGTAGGCCTGCTCGATGCGGAAGGAGAGAATCGCTTCCTTGATCTTGCGGTCGAACGTCTGGTCGGCGGACAGCAGGAAGTTCTTGGCGACCTGCTGCGTGATGGTGGACGCGCCGACGAAGCGGCGGCCGGAACCGATATTCTGCAGATTCACAGCCACGGCGCGGATAAGACCGCCGACATCGACGCCGGGATGGTTGTAGAAATTCTTGTCTTCCGCGGAAAGGAAAGCCGCCTTGACGCGATCTGGAATGGCCTGGATCGGCACGAAAAGCCGGTTCTCGCGCGAATATTCCTTCATCAGCGCGCCGTTTCCGGCGTGGATGCGCGTCGTGACCGGCGGCGCGTATTTGGCAAGCACCTCGTAATCGGGCAGTTCCTTCGAGACCACGCTCAGATAGATGGCAGCCGCAGCCGCTACACCCAGAAACAGGAGGCAGCCCAAGCCAAAGAAATATCCAATTAGTCTGATCATCTGATACTACCGGTGCTTGTTCTTCATGCGGCATGTGCGCGAGATCATCGCATAATCACGGGCGTTTTGCACGCTCGCGGCGTGAATGCAAGACGGCAATGGGACAAAGCCATGCTTCATACGCGAGCAAATGATACTTCGCTGTAACGGCGGGAATGTGAGCAAAATAGGGCCCGACACCAGCATTCCAATTTCATCCAGTCCTAAAGTACATCGCTGTTACATGGAAGCCACGGCGGATCGCCCCATCCGGAGCCGTCAACCGCCGTTGGCGATGATGGCCACGCGATACTGCTTCACCGCCTCCGTCAGACGATCGGCGACCCTCTCTCGCCAATTGGCATCGAGCAGCAGCTTTTCATCCTCCTTGTTGGAGAGAAAACCGAGCTCGAGGAGGATCGAGGGCACGTCGGGCGCCGTCAGGACCTGGAAACCCGCATGGCGATGCGGATTGTTGATCATGGCGATCTGGCCGTTGAACGAGGACAATACATCCTGCGCCAGCGAAATGGAGAAGGCTTGAGTCTCACGGCGTGTCAGATCAGTCAGAATGTCGTTGACGGCGGCCGGCTGCGTCTGAGCCTCGGCGCCGGCGATCTGATCGGAATTGTTTTCACGATCGGCCACCTCGCCGGCAAGACGGTCCGACGCCTTGTCCGAGATGGTATATACGGTCGCGCCGCGGATATCCTTCTGCTTAAGAGTATCGGCATGCAGCGAGATGAAGAGCGAGGCGCGATTCTGCCGGGCGATCGTCACGCGTTCGGACAGCGAGAGATATTGATCCTTATCGCGCGTAAGGAAGGCCTTGATGCCGGGCTGTGCATTCAGCCTGTCGGCAAACATTTTCGCAAATGCGAGCGTAATGTCCTTTTCCTGCGTGACGCCGTCCGTGCCGGTCGCGCCGGCATCGATACCGCCATGACCGGCATCGACCGCAACGAGGAAGACATTCGGATCGGCTTTCTGCGCCGGCTCGACCGGACCGACATCCCCAGCGGTATCGTCGCTCGTCCAGCTCTGCTTATTTACAAGCTCGGCAAATTGTTCGGCAGGCAGCATCTCGGCATCCAGCACAAGGCGCTGCCCCTTGCCGCTCTCATCGGCCTGAACCTTGGCCGTGACCAGCTTAACCGGTTTCTTTGCCGTCAGCACGATACGGGCGCTGTCCGCATCCATCGTGCCGTAGCGAATATCCTTGAAGACGCCGGTCGGCTTCAGACTGCCGGCCGGGAAGCCGAATGCAGTTGATGGGAGATCGACGACGATGCGGACGGGATTGTCAAGGTAGTGAACCGTGAAGGTGGGGGCCCGGTCCATGTCGATGACGATACGCGTGCGGGCATCGTCGCCGGCAATGCGGGCGCCATAGGCAAGCACAGAAGCATCCGCCGCCGCTGCGGGCGCAAATGCAGAAACCAAAACGAGAATTACCAGAGCAAAGGCCGCTGCCGCAAATCGCAAAGCCTTCACGCCACTCTCCGCCACATGCCGCAATCCCTTTACCAAGTGCCCAACGCGCCCCATATTGGTTTCGGCGTTGTTTTTGAAGTGCCAATAACGGGAACCAGGTTTGACCTGATGGCTGCATCGGTGATGCGCCGGGAGACGAATCGACAAGACATCCTCCCGCGTCCTCATCATCCGACGAATCCATCAATATTATGGCATACTTGGCTTTTCCCTTGCTATTGTGACAGATAAAACATACAACGCATATTAGGGTAGAAGTGTTGACGGGATAGAGTCGTCGCAAAGGCAGCCGCCTCGAGTACCAGGCGCCAATAAGCGGCATTCATCCGCCGTCTGCAGTACTTCTGCTCGAAACAGTGGATATCTGAATTTCCGGCCTCAAACGGGAAATTCATCGGTGGAGAGCCACCAAACGCTCTTTAGAGAGCACCTTCATCGGACCCATTTGTGGGTCTAAGGCATAGTCGATCTCGCTTGGTTACGGATGTTACCGCAGCAGCTTTTTCAGAAAGTCAACAGACCCCAGGGATATGATGCCCCGGTTGCCGTCTGGATGCTGTCATCGCCGAACCAATCGCGACTTTCATTATCCGGTGCAACAATTGCGGATCACATCCGGCTTGTCCCAGTGACAGGCAGGCCCCCATCCGACTGTCTGCGCCGAGGAGCACAGCTTTCATGGCAGACAAAATGCTTATCGATGCGTCTCACGAGGAAGAGACGCGCGTCGTTGTCGTTCGCGGGAACCGCATAGAAGAATTTGACTTCGAGTCCCAGCACAAGAAGCAAATCCGCGGCAACATCTATCTTGCAAAGGTAACGAGGGTCGAGCCCTCGCTTCAGGCCGCTTTCGTTGATTACGGCGGCAACCGGCACGGCTTCCTGGCCTTTGCCGAAATCCATCCCGACTACTACCAGATCCCGCTGGCCGACCGGCAGGCGCTTCTGAAGGCTGAGGCCGAAGAGCATCGCCGCGACGACGACGTCGAGCATGTCGAAACGGCGCTCGATCTTTCACAGCAGGAACAACCCGATATCGGCATTGTCCCGGCGCAGGCGGAAGACGCCGCAGTGCCGGCCGCAATCGCGGACGAGGCTCCTGCCTCGGAGGCCGTCGAAGCCACCGAAAAGGCAGCGCCTGCCAAGAAGGCAAAGCCGCGCCGCAGCCGCAAGAAGGCCGCAGCTGAAGAAGCCCCCGCCCCTGAAGCGACGGACGCAGTCGATGCGCCGAGCGAGGACGAAGAAGGACCGTCGGGCGAAATGGCGGCGATGGTTGAAACCGATTCGATCTCGGAAGACGTCGCGACCTCCAAGCGTCGCCGCGATGACGACGACGATGATGACGATCATGACCATGAAGAGGAAGTGATCGAATCCGTCGGCGCCGAAGACGCGATGGAAGAAGTTCCCGATCGCGCCCAGCGCAAGCCGCGCAAGCAATACCGTATCCAGGAAGTCATCAAGCGCCGCCAGATTCTACTAGTTCAGGTGGCGAAGGAAGAGCGCGGCAACAAAGGTGCGGCACTCACCACCTATCTTTCGCTCGCAGGCCGCTATTCGGTTCTCATGCCGAACACGGCGCGCGGCGGCGGCATCTCCCGCAAGATCACCAATCCGCAGGACCGCAAGCGCCTGAAGGAAATCGCCAAGATGCTCGAAGTGCCGCAGGGCATGGGCGTCATCCTGCGTACTGCCGGTGCCAACCGCACCAAGGTCGAGGTCAAGCGCGATTTCGAATATCTGATGCGCCTGTGGGAAAACGTCCGCACGCTGACGCTGGCATCGACCGCTCCTTGCCTCGTCTACGAAGAAGGCAGCCTGATCAAGCGCTCGATCCGCGACCTCTACAACAAGGATATCAGCGAGATCATCGTCTCCGGCGAGGAAGGCTATCGTGAAGCGAAAGACTTCATGAAGATGCTGATGCCGAGCCACGCCAAGGTGGTTCAGCCGTATCGCGACATCCATCCGATCTTCTCGCGCTCCGGCATCGAAGCGCAGCTCGACCGCATGCTGCAGCCACAGGTCACGCTGAAGTCCGGCGGCTATCTGATCATGAACCAGACGGAAGCGCTGGTTTCGATCGACGTCAACTCCGGCCGCTCGACCCGCGAACATTCGATCGAGGACACGGCGCTCCAGACGAACCTCGAAGCAGCCGACGAAGTGGCTCGCCAGCTTCGCCTGCGTGACCTTGCCGGCCTGATCGTCATCGACTTCATCGACATGGAAGAAAAGCGCAACAATCGCGCCGTCGAGAAGAAGCTGAAGGAATGCCTGAAGAACGACCGCGCCCGCATCCAGGTCGGCCGCATCTCGCATTTCGGCCTTCTGGAAATGTCGCGCCAGCGCATCCGCGCTTCGGTTCTCGAAAGCACGACGCAGATCTGCTCGCATTGCGGTGGCACGGGTCACGTCCGCTCGCAGTCTTCCGTTGCCCTGCATGTCCTGCGCGGCATCGAGGAATATCTGCTCAAGAACACGACGCACGACATCACCGTGCGCACGACGCCGGACATTGCGCTCTATCTGCTCAACCACAAGCGCCAGACGATCATCGATTACGAAAGCCGCTTCGGCGTCGCGATCCTCATCGATGCCGACAACGCCGTAGGCACGCAGCACTTCGCGATCGACCGTGGCGAGCCGGTCGCCAATCCGGTGAAGATCGAAAGCCTGTTCAACTTCGCAGCCATCCCGGACGATGATGACGACGATATCGTCATCGAAGCCGATGAGGATGAAGACGAAGAGTTGGAAGAAAAGGCTGCAAGCGCCGAGCAGCAGCCTGCCACTCGCTCTGAAAGCAATGATGGCAACCGCAAGCGCAAGCGCCGTCGTCGGCGTCGTGGCCGCGGCAATGATAACCAAGCCGCTCCTGCTTCCGAAGATGGTTCGGCGGCCGATACCTCCGAAGATGCAGACGAAGGCGACGATGACGAGGATGATGCCGGCGCAGATAACGCCGCATCCGCCAGCGGCGACGATGACGCGCAGCAGAAGCGCAAGCGCCGTCGCCGCGGCAAGCGTGGTGGCCGGCGTAATCGTGAAAACGAAGGCAACGAACAGACCGCTGCAGGCGAGGAAACCGGTTCCGGCGAAGCTGATGAGAATGATGCCGAAGACGGCGACGAAACAACCGTAACGGTGGCCGAGATCGCGGTTGCCGAAGGCGAAGCTGCCGTCGAGGCGCAGCCCGCCATGGCAGCGGTCGAAACCGCAGCCGCCGTCACCGAAGACGTCAAGCCCGCCAAGGGCCGCGGTCGTCGGAAGGCAAAGGCCATCGAGGCATCGCCCGTCGAGACACCCGTGGTCGACGAAGCGCCGGCAGCGGATGTCGAAATCGAAGCAGTCGCAGAGACCACCGAAGCTTTGGACAGTTCGGCGGAAGCGGCAACGCCCGAAGCGACTGAGGATGCAGCCAAGCCGGCCCGAGCCAATCGCGAATCGAACGTTTCTTCCTCTGCTCCGGTGGTAAAATCCACTCGCACCAATGAAGGTGGCGAGAGCGACGGAGAGTCGGCGAAGCCGAAGAAGGCCGGCTGGTGGCAGCGCCGCGGCTTCTTTTAAGAAGACCGACTGAGAATAATTTGACAAAATCCGGCCGTGGCGACGCGGCCGGATTTTTCGTTTCCGTCGCACGATTTATTCGTCAGTCATGCCCGAGCACTGAACAGAGCGAGGCCAAAGCGTACAGCTCTTCGACTTGCGAAAGCACTTTCGCAAGTTCGCACAAGCTATTGATTGCGGATTCTATTTCAGCCAGGCCGCCATGCGTTCGGTGGCTTCCTCGATCTCGGCATTCGAGCCGGCGTAGGAGAAACGCATCGCGCGATGTCCTTCCACGGGATCGAAATCGAGGCCGGGCGTGGCGGCGACATTGATTTCCGCCAGCATCTTTTGCGCGAAGACCATGCTGTCGTTCGTGAAGCGGCTGACATCGACATAGGCGTAGAAAGCGCCATCCATGGGCGAGGCAATGCGAAAGCCGATTTCCGGCAGCCGGCGCATGAGGAAATCGCGGTTGCGGCCGTAGCTCTCACGATAGACATCCAATTCGGCACCTGCGCCGAGCGCCGCCTCCGCGGCAATCTGCGACAGTTCCGGCGCGGAGATATAAAGGCTCTGGGCCACACGTTCGACGGGGCGAACCAGCTGCTCCGGCAAGACCATCCAGCCGATGCGCCAGCCGGTCATGCAATAATATTTCGAGAAGGAATTGATGACGATCGCCTCGTCCGTCAGTTCCAGCGCGCTCGTCTCCTCGCCGACGAAGGTCAGCCCGTGGTAGATTTCATCGGAGATGAAGGCGATGGAGCGATCGGCGCAATAATCCGCCAGCGCCTTCAAAGCCGCCCTGCCCGTCACCGTGCCTGTGGGATTGGCGGGGCTTGCCAACAGCACGCCCTTCAGTCGCTTGCCGCTTGCCGCTTGTGCTGTCTCCAGGCTCTCGGGCGTGAGCGTAAACTGCGTCTCCTCGGTGACCGGAACCTCGACGACATCGAGGCCGAGTGCGGCAAGGATGTTGCGATAGGCCGGATAGCCCGGCCGGGCGATGGCGACGCTGTCACCGGCGTCGAACAAGGTCAGAAAGGCAAGGTTGAAGCCAGCCGACGATCCGGTCGTGATCGCAATACGCTTCGGATCGATGCTGAGGCCGTGGTGTGCCTGGTAATGGGTGGAGAGTGCCTGCCGCAGAGCTAGAGTGCCGAGCGCATCAGTATAGCCGATGCGGCCATGGCCGAGAGCCGCACGCGCAGCCTCCAACGCCGCCTGGGGTGCGGGATGAGACGGCTGTCCGACAGCCATGGAAATGACCGCGTATCCGGCTTGGCGTCTCCGCGTCGCTTCCGCCAGTACGTCCATGGCATGGAAGGGTTCGACATCGCTGCGCTTGGATAGGGAAAACAAGGTCAATTCTCTCTCGGATCGGATAGGCAAGCGACATTTGCCGCAATATCGGCTCGTTCACAATCCTGCGATTGCTGCTTTGTCGTGAAAATTCCTGTTTCTGGAAATAAGGACGCACCGTAAATTGTCGATGCTTATTTGCGGATGTTAACCCGACGATGCTATGGCGCATCCGAGAATGACGTCTCCGATCAGATCCAAACGAGGACCCAATGACCTTTTCTCTCAAAAGCCTGCTGACGGTTTCGGCGATTGCCCTGACAGCGTCCTTCGCCACAATCCAGCCGGCCGCGGCGCTGGACGACCAGCAGAAGAAGGAAATCGGGGATTTCATCAAGGAGTATCTCGTCGAGCATCCGGAGGTGCTGCTGGATGCGCAGGCCGCGCTCGAAAAGAAGCAGGACGAAGCCCGGATCGCAGAGTCGTCTCAGATGATCACACAGAACAAGGACGCGATCTTCAATTCCAAGGATGATGTCGCCATCGGCAATCCGAAGGGCGATATCACCGTTGTCGAGTTCTTCGACTATAATTGCACCTATTGCCGGCATGCGCTTGGCGACATGGACAAACTCCTGCAGCAGGACAAGAATGTTCGCTTCGTGTTGAAGGAGTTCCCGATCCTTGGCCAGGATTCGGTAGCAGCTTCCCGGGTGTCTAGCGCGTTCCGCCTGCTCGCGCCGGAAAAATATGCCGAATTCCATCATAAGCTGCTGGGCAGCGACGGCCGCGCCTCCGAGGACACCGCCATCGATGTCGCCACCTCGCTCGGTGTCAGCGAGGCGGCCATCCGCGCCGAAATGGCAAAAGCGCCGAATACCGCCATGATCAAGGCCACCTACCAGCTTGCTACCGATCTCGGCGTCAACGGCACACCCGCCTACGTCATCGGCAACGAGATGATTTCCGGCGCGGTTGGCCTCGATGCCATCAAGGAGAAGATCGCCAACGTTCGCAGTTGCGGCAAGACGAGCTGCTGAGCGGCGCAAAAATGCCAAAATCGCGGCGTTTCCACATCTAGAGGCACGCAACCTTCGCACCGGGGCTTTCCTATAGGGCCTCGGGAGTCTATAGGTTGCGCTGCACTTTGACGGAACCACTGATGGCGCAAACTATTTTCGTCCTTAACGGACCCAATTTAAATGCTCTCGGCAAGCGCGAGCCGGGCATCTATGGCGGCAAGACGCTCAAGGATATCGAAGCCGACTGCAAGTCCGTCGGTGAAAGCCTGGGCTTCGTTGTCGACTTCCGTCAGAGCAATCACGAAGGCGTGCTGGTGGATTGGATCCATGAAGCCGGCGATAAGGCCGTCGGTGTCGCGATCAATCCCGGCGCCTACGGTCACACATCGATCGCTTTACACGATGCGATCCGCGCCATCTCCATTCCCGTCGTGGAGGTGCATATCTCCAATATCCACGCACGCGAAGAATTCCGGCACAAATCGATGATCGCGCCCGCTGCAAAGGGCATGATCTGCGGTTTCGGACCTCATAGCTACATCCTGGCGCTGCAAGCGCTGAAATCCATCACCCAATAACAAAAATACAGGGCAAGAAATCCAATGGCTGAAAAGAAATCGGGTATCGACCAGGCGCTGATTCGCGATCTCGCCAATATTCTCAACGACACGGATCTGACCGAGATCGAAGTCGAACAGGAAGATTTGCGCATCCGCGTATCGCGCGCCGGCGCGACGCAATATGTTCAGGCGCCAATTGCCGCCCCGGTTGCCTATGCCGCTCCCGCCGCTGCAGCAGCACCGGCCGCCGCCGCTCCGGCAACCAACGCCCGCAATCCCGACAACGTCGTCAGCGCGCCCATGGTCGGCACTGCCTACCTGGCGCCGGCACCGGGCTCTGCTGCCTTCATCCAGGTCGGCGCGACCGTCAAGGAAGGGCAGACGCTGCTCATCATCGAAGCCATGAAGACGATGAACCAGATTCCCGCGCCGAAGTCCGGAACGGTGACTGAAATTCTCGTTCAGGACGGTCGTCCGGTCGAGTACGGCGAAGCCCTGGTCGTCATCGAGTAAGGTCGGCCCATGCCCATTATTTCGAAGATTCTCATAGCCAATCGCGGAGAGATCGCTCTGCGCGTGCTGCGCGCCTGCAAGGAGCTTGGCATTGCGACCGTTGCGGTGCATTCGACCGCTGACGGCGACGCGATGCATGTGCGCCTGGCGGATGAAAGCGTTTGCATCGGCCCGCCGCCGTCGCGCGACAGCTATCTCAACATCCACCAGATTGTTGCCGCCTGTGAAATCACCGGCGCGGACGCCGTGCATCCCGGCTATGGCTTCCTTTCGGAAAATGCCAAGTTCGCCGATATTCTCGATGCACACGGCATCACCTTCATCGGTCCGACGGCGGAGCATATCCGCATCATGGGCGACAAGATCACCGCCAAGACCACGGCGCAGCAGCTCGGCATTCCGGTTGTCCCCGGTTCCGACGGCGAAGTGAAGACCGAGGCGGATGCGCTGAAGACGGCGCGCGAAATCGGCTATCCGGTTCTCATCAAGGCAACCGCCGGCGGCGGCGGCCGCGGCATGAAGGTTGCCCGCACGGAAGAGGACTTGATCGAGGCTTGGTCGACGGCCCGCACTGAGGCCGCAGCCGCCTTCGGCAACGAATCCGTCTATATGGAAAAGTACCTCGGCAAGCCGCGCCACATCGAAATCCAGGTTTTCGGTGATGGCGAAGGCAACGCGATCCATCTCGGTGAACGCGATTGCTCACTGCAGCGCCGCCACCAGAAGGTCTGGGAAGAAGCCAACTCCCCGGCGCTCAACGTCGAACAGCGCATGAAGATCGGCCAGATCTGCGCCGACGCGATGAAGAAGCTGAAATATCGCGGCGCCGGCACCATCGAGTTCCTTTATGAGAACGGCGAGTTCTATTTCATCGAAATGAACACACGCCTGCAGGTGGAACATCCGGTCACGGAAGCGATCACAGGCATCGACCTCGTGCACGAGCAGATCCGCGTCGCTTCCGGCGGCGGTCTTTCGGTCACGCAGGATGAGGTGCATTTCCAAGGCCATGCCATCGAATGCCGCATCAATGCCGAGGACGCGCGTACCTTCGTCCCCTCGCCCGGCACGATCACGCATTTCCATGCGCCTGGCGGCCTCGGCGTCCGTATCGATTCCGGCGCCTATCAGGGCTACAGGATCCCTCCCTACTACGACAGCCTCATCGGCAAGCTGATCGTGCACGGGCGCACCCGCGTCGAATGCATGATGCGCCTGCGCCGCGCGCTGGACGAATTCGTGGTGGATGGCATCAAGACTACCCTGCCGCTCTTCCAGGATCTGGTTTCCAACCAGGATATCGCCAACGGCGATTACGATATCCACTGGCTGGAAAACTACCTGGCAAACACATCGGCCTAGCCAATGCCCGGAGCGCGCGGCAGACATCCCGGCATTACCCCGGAGATCCTGTTGCGCGCCTATTCCATCGGGCTTTTCCCGATGGCCGAATCGGCTGATGACCCGGAAATCTTCTGGGTCGAGCCGGAACTGCGGGGCATCATCCCTCTCGATACGTTTCACGTCTCCAAGAGCCTCGCCAAGAAAATCCGTCAACACCCCTTCGACATCCGTTTCGATAGCGATTTTGAGGCGGTCATCGCCGCCTGCGGCGAACAGACGAGCGATCGCCCCAGCACCTGGATCAACGAGACGATCCGCTCGCTCTACGCCACCCTGCACCACATCGGCCATGCCCATTCCGTCGAAGCGTGGGAAGGCGATCGGCTGGTCGGCGGCCTCTATGGCGTCTCACTGGGGTCCGCCTTCTTTGGCGAAAGCATGTTTTCTCGCCGCACGGATGCTTCCAAGATCTGTCTTGTCTATCTGGTGGAGCGCCTGCGCGAACGCGGCTTCACCCTGCTCGACACGCAATTCACCACCGAGCATTTGAAGACATTCGGCGCCATCGACGTGCCGAAGGATGCCTATGCGAAGATGCTGGAGGAGGCGATGGAATCGCCCAATCTCAGCTTCTCCGACGATCAGCCCTGAGCGTTTTGGGATCACTTCAAATTCCGGTTGTGGTCTGCTATCCCTGCTCGAGAAGAGCTTTGGTGCATAGAGGTTCCATTTTGCCGTCGTAAATACCGGTCTCATCGAAATCACCCCGTGCCTCAGGGCGGCAAGATGCCGTCCGATGCATGTTCATGTCCATCGGGTGATGGCCTGAGACCGGTTTGGCATTGTCAAAACGCGCCTAGTACAGCCGCCGCTGTCTCAGCTCTTCAGCCGTCCCGCAATATCGCCATACCGTGCCCCGACGGGCTTGTCTCACCGCCAGCCTGGTGGACTTCCATACGGAAGACCAAGACGGTATGTGCAATATTCTTCAGGTCCGTTGGACCCTTACGCCTAAAACATCGCCTCAGCCATGGATCGCCTGCAGCGGCTGCGGATGCCAGAAACCCTTCAGATCGAGCGGCAAGGTAAGGCTCAACGCCAATGGCAAGCGGCTCGATGCCTGGCTCGTCTATAAGTGCATCGATTGCGACAAGACATGGAACCGAACGCTCTTCGAGCGCCGGACCGTTCAAGATCTTGGCTCATCCGCGCTCGAGGCGCTGCAGCGCAGCGATCCGGATTGGGTGCGAGCGCAGGAGTTCGATCTTGATGGACTGAAGCGGAAAGCAAAACGTATTGACGAGCCGCCCGACGTTATCATCCGGAAGGAGACGATACGTGCGGCAAGCAACTGGGCTGTTTTGGAGATCGAGATATCAGCCGAATTCCCGATGAACCTGCGACTTGATCGGCTGCTCGCATCGGAGCTGGCGATCTCGCGCTCGCGGCTTCAGGCCCTCCGTGACGGAGGCAAGTTGAGAGCCGATCCCGACCGCAACGACTTGTTTCGTCATAAGGTCAAACACGGCGTGAGGATCATTCTCGACTTGTCGGAGATTGCCGATCGTCAGGCGATAGGTGAAGCCGCCGCCAGTACCGAATAAAGCTAAATCAATGCCCGCAGGAGCAAGGCTTCTGCGGGCACATAGTCCTGCTGCGAATGTCCCAAAGACCGATTACTTCGCGCCAGCGGTATCCGGCGCCGGAACGTCGGACTTTTGCTTGCACTCTTTCAGCCAGACGTCATAGATCGGATGCTCGACGGCGTTGAGGCCAGGGCTGTCGGCAAACATCCAGCCGGTGAAGATACGGCGGATACGGCGGTCGAGGGTGATCTCGTCCACCTCAACAAAGCCGTCTACTTTCTGTTGCTCGGTATCGTCTCGCGAATAGCAGGCGCGTGGCGTCACCTGCAGCGCGCCGAACTGCACGGTTTCGTTGACATAGACATCGAAAGTGGTGATGCGTCCGGTGATTTTATCGAGGCCGGAGAAAACGGCGACCGGATTTGCGATGCGGGCGGCCTCGGCGGTGGAAGCTGCCAAGATGCCGACAACGAGAGCAACGCCGGCTACGGCCAGTGCACGCAAAGAAGCGCTCCGCGTGAAAACCATCATATCCGCCACTCTCCGCTTGGTCTCGGTCAAGGCGCCGAGCAAAAGCCGGCATATGTCGCGCCTAAAGCCCAATTGTGGCCAAAGGACGAGCCGGCTTCTCGCTTAGTTGCCCGGGGTCCAGGCGTCGTAATCGCCAGTCACGCGTGGACGCTCGCCGGCAACGGCGAGAGAGCCCGGCGGGCGGTAAGCCTGCGGCGAGCCGGTTGGATTGGCACGATGTTCCTTCTGCCATTCCTTGGTGACATAGTTTTCCTTGGTCGGCGGAACGTCGGTGCGATGATGCATCCAGCCGTGCCAGCCCGGAGGAATGGCGGAGGCTTCGGCATAGCCCTTATAGATTACCCAGCGCTTCGGAAGGCCGTAGGAAGACATGCCGCCTTCGTAATAGACATTACCGAATTCATCCTCGCCGACACGCTTGCCAAAACGCCAGGTCGCGAAGCGCGTGCCCATGGTCTGACCGTTCCACCAAGTAAATGTCTGTACGATGAAATTCCACATGTCTTTTCCTCGATACCCGCTAAGCGGCGAGCGATACCAGAATTCGATAGTTTGCTTATGCCGCCCCTAGGCCTGCTTGTCCAGTGATTCCAGCGGGCAAAAGGCTTCATTTCAATAGCATCTTGAAGCCTAGATGCGTCGGCTTGAAACCCAGTCTCTCATAGAAGCGGTGCGCGTCCTTGCGGGCATTATTCGATGTCAACTGAATCATCCGCATCCCGCGGCTTTTTGCCTCGTCGATGCAGAAATTGATCATGACGGCGCCGATCCCCTGCCCGCGCATATCGGCGCGCGTCTGGACTGCTTCGATGATCATGGCGGAACTACCTCGCCCGGTCAGCGTCGTCGTGATCATCGTCTGGAACGTCCCGACAACTTGGCCGTCGCGTTCGGCGACATAGAGCGTCTGCTCAGGCGACGCCGCGATGGTGCAAAACGCTCGGAGGTAATCGTCATAGGCGGAGGCGTCGGTCGTATCGCCATGGCCACCGACGGCGTCGGCGGCAAAGAGCCCGATCAAGGCACGAAGGTCGGATTCTTTCGCTTCGCGGATCACCAGGCGGACGTCTTCCATGAGCGGTCTCGTCTATTCTTTCAGTGGGCCGTCAGCGGCTTCTCGAATATCAGCGCCGGAATGCCCGACTGCCCGTCGCCGCAGTTTTCCGTGCGGCCGACCTCGACAAAGCCATGGGCTTGGTAAAAGGCGATCGCAGGCTCGTTCTGCGGATCGACTTCGAGACGCATGATTTCAGCGTCCGGGAAGCAGGTCTCCAGTTCGGCGAAGATATCACGGCCGATGCCCTGCCGTTGATGGCGGGGGCTGATATAGAGCATGTAGAGCATGACGGTTTTCGTCATCTCCTTGGACATGGCGGCATAGCCCATGCCGCCGATCGTCTTGCCGTCGTCGGCCACCAGGAATTCCGAATTCTTGTTCGCCAGCCGCGCCTTCAGCGAGGCCGGCGAGTGCCAGGAGGCATGCAGCTCGTTGACCTTTTCCGGCCCGAAGATCCGATCATAGGTCGCATGCCAGGTTTCGCCGAGCAGAGTACGGACCTTTTCGAGATCCTGCTCGCTGGCGGTGCGGACGAAGAACACCGATTATTCCTCTTCGATGCCGAGCTTGGCCTTGACCAGCGCCTGCACCGCCTGCGGATTGGCCTTGCCGCCCGTCGACTTCATCACCTGGCCGACGAACCAGCCGGCGAGCGTCGGCTTGGCCTTGACCTTGGCAACCTGATCCGGATTGGCGGCGATGATCTCGTCCACGGCCTTTTCGATCGCGCCGGTGTCGGTGACCTGCTTCATGCCGCGGGCCTCGACGATCTCAGCGGGATCGCCACCCTCGTTGAGCACGATTTCGAACAGATCCTTGGCGATCTTGCCGGAGATGGTTTCGGCCTTGATGAGATCGATGATCGCGCCGAGCTGGGCGGGCGAAACCGGAGTCTCTTCAATGTCTTTGCCGGTTTTGTTCAGAGCGCCCAAGAGGTCGTTGATGACCCAGTTGGCCGCCATCTTGCCATCGCGACCGGCAGCAACCGCTTCGAAATAATCGGCGATCGCCTTTTCCGAGACGAGCACGGAAGCGTCGTAGATCGAGAGGCCGAGTTCGCGGACGAAACGTTCCTTCTTATCGTCGGGCAGCTCGGGCAGATGCTCGGCAAGCTCGGCAACGAAAGCGTCGTCGAATTCGAGCGGCAACAGATCCGGATCGGGGAAATAGCGATAGTCGTGCGCATCTTCCTTGGTGCGCAAGGACCGCGTCTCGCCCTTGTTCGGATCGAACAGGCGAGTTTCCTGGTCGATCTTGCCGCCGTCTTCCAGAATGCCGATCTGGCGACGCGCTTCATATTCGATCGCCTGACCGATGAAGCGGATGGAGTTGACGTTCTTGATTTCGCAGCGCGTGCCGAACTCGCCGCCCGGGCGACGGACCGAGACGTTGACGTCGGCGCGCATCGAGCCTTCGTCCATGTTGCCGTCACAGGTGCCGAGGTAGCGGACGATCGAGCGCAGCTTCGTCATATAGGCCTTCGCCTCGTCCGACGAGCGGATATCCGGCTTGGAGACGATTTCCATGAGTGCTACGCCGGAGCGGTTGAGATCGACATAGGACATCGTCGCATGCTGGTCGTGCATCGACTTGCCGGCATCCTGTTCCAGATGCAGGCGCTCGATGCCGATCTCGATATCCTCGAACTGGCCCTGGCGATCGGGGCCGAGCGAGATGACGATCCTGCCCTCGCCGATGATCGGATCCTTGAACTGTGAGATCTGATAGCCCTGCGGCAGATCGGGATAGAAGTAGTTCTTCCGGTCGAAGATCGAGCGATTGTTGATCTGCGCCTTGAGGCCAAGGCCCGTGCGCACGGCCTGCTTCACGCATTCCTCGTTGATGACGGGCAACATGCCTGGCATGGCGGCATCGACCAGCGACACGTTGGAATTCTGGGGCTTGCCAAACTCCGTCGAGGCGCCGGAGAAGAGCTTGGACTTGCTCAGCACCTGGGCGTGGACTTCCATCCCGATAACGACTTCCCAATCACCAGTGGCACCGGGAATGAAGCGTTTCGGATCAGGCGTACGGACGTCGACAATGGTCATGGGAAGCTCTTGTATAATGCTGTTTTCTGCTTTGGTGAGGTAGAGCAATTGGCGAGGCGGCGCAAGGCTTTCGGCATCGACCGCTTGCTATATGCCCGGGCCATAGGCGCCGTCGCTGTCATCGACCAGCGATTTCGAAAGCCCGACCGTCGGCACGTCGCTGTCGAGCTTGGGGGAATAGACGATCGACAGCCAGCGGATTTCATAGCCGCGCGCCCTGAAGAAGGCTATGGCATCGGTGTTGCCCGCATGGCTCTGCAACGAAACCTTCTCCAGTCCCTGCCCGCGCACATCCGCTTCGATCCGCGCCAAAAGCGCCGTACCGAGGCCGCGTCTGACGAAATCAGGATCGATCCAGAAATCGGAAATCGCCTCGTCCAGAGCCTCGCGCGCCGCCCATCCCACAGCCTCGCCGTTGAGCTCTATGACTGATATCGTCAGCCAGAGATTGCGGGTGAAATTTTCAAAGGCTTCGCTGGCACTCTCCAGCAGCTCGCCCGTGCCGCCGATCGCGCTCATCGCCTTCTGCCAGGAGCGCAGGCCGATGCTCGCCAATACCGCAGTTTCACCTTCATGGGCATTGCGAATGTGGATCATCGAGCCCCCGCTATTTGGAGATAGTAAAGCACCCATAGAAAGCATTTGCCAGCGGCGAGATTGGCAAACAGCTATGAAGCAAAACGCATCGAACGGGTTGAACTTGACGACGTGGCGCAACCTGCTTTAGAGAGAAACATCAACGGAGTTTTGATGTCTAACTTTTGTCAGTCCCGGTAGAGGCCCCGCTCGCAAGTCTTCTTGCGTGCCGGGCCTGAAAAACGAAGCCCCGACTTCCCCAAGGGAAGGCTCGGATCGTTTTTGTGCGCCCTTTGGCGCCATACGGATTCTGACAACAATGGACATTTCCCGCGCGGAACAGCGCATTCTCCACCTGCTCGCCCAGGGCGGGCGCATCGAAATCGAACGCAGCGACAACAAGAAGATCGAGACAGTCTACTGCTTTACGCGAGATGGCTGGGTCTACCCCGATTTCGACCTCGACCTCTTCCGACGGCTGAAGCGCCTCAAGGCGATAAAATCCACCGACGGCCATCCCTATCGCATCAGCGAAAAGGGATTGCGGCTGGTGAGGGCGCAGTTGAACAATCGATAAGCCGGACACGAGAGCCGCCGAATGAGGCGGCTCTCGTCGGGCGATACTATTCTATTCGGAAAAGAAAGCGCTGGGCGATCAGAAGGTGCGGATGATCTCCGCCACGTCATCACCGCGGCGATCGCTTTCTGCCTGCACCGCATCGCGCCTTTCGTTCATGGCCGCGATTTGATCCTCGCTATTTGCCAGAGCCTTCAAATAGCGTTTCTTCAGATCGCTATTGTCAGGTACGGCACCGAGATTCTGTCTTATCCGTTCTTGTTCGCTGGTGGTCTTCTCGATTTCGCTGTCGAGGCGCTCCAGATCGTTCTGGACGGCAACCTGCCTTTTGCGCGCATCTGCGAGGCTTGTGAGCTTATCCGTAAGTGCCTTGTCATGTGCCGAAGCCGACCATCCCAGCAGCATGTCCGGTTCGGCATCGACCAAAGCATAACTGCTACTCTGAAGCTGCTCGTCGACTGCGGTCAACACTTTCTCCGTGCCTGCCGGCACGACAGCCTTGAGGCGCTGATGCGTTGCCGTCTTGCCGAAGCTTTCAGCCGAGGAGAACGACCAGCCGTCTCTCATCGGATGCTCGATGATGACGGTCCGCTCGCCATCCAGCGCGCCCGAAACCGTGTATGTCGTCGTCTGGCGATATTTGACGGTGGCATTCATCATGCCATCGGAGACCTTCAGAGAGGCGATCTCCTCGGTTGGCGTCTGCTGCTCGCTGATCGAGACTTTACGATCGGTTGCGAAGCTGGCCAGGCGCGTGTCCTCCTTGGGTAGCGCGGACAATTGGGAATCGCCGATATAGCCTGTTTTGCTGTCATAGAGCGTCAGAATTCCTGCCGGCACGCTGACGCCGGTGCTGTTCTTGAGCATCACGGCGGCGATGGGATTGCGATAGGCACTGCCGGCTCGATACATGTCCACCATGTCGGCTTCCACATCCGCATCCATAATCGGCACCGATAGCGTATCGCCATTGGCCAGATCGTAGGTCCCCGGAAGCTCGAAAGTGGCGGAGATGTCGCTTTCGGTCACAGTGGTCGGGTTTCCGGCGGCAACCTGCATTGGTTCTGCCAGCCGCGCCAGTTCGTCGGCTTCATAGGCCGGCTCACCTGCAATTCTTTTGGCCGCGGGCCGCATTGCTCCGGCGGGTGCAGGCGCTGCGGTGCTCGATGCCAGACGTTGCCGGTTGGACAGGTCTCCGCTATCGGCATCAGGAACCATATTCGAAGCCGTGTTAACCGGCACCTCCTGCCGCTCACGCCAATAGAGCTGGTGTAGACCCTGCTTCAGCGTTACCGGTTCGGCCGAGGTCAGCGTCACTTTGACACCTTTCCAGTCTTCGCCGCTGGCATTCTCCAGCACCGTCCATGCCTGCAGACGCGCCCTATTCTTTTCGTCGATCACGACCTTGTAAGCCGTTTTCCAGATCGGAGACGGCACGACATAGGTCAGGCCGACAGCGCTGCCGTCCTTCACACCGTTCACTTTGATATCGATGGTGCGTGTGCGATCGTTCTTGCCGTGGGCGATGGCTGCCGCAGCTTTGGCGATCTTCGCTCTCAGTTCGGCATCCTCAAGCCGGACGGATGCATCCTCGCCCAGTGCCAGCGTCTCCACTGCGCCATCCCTATCGATAACGGTGAGCAGGTAAGCCGCTGCTTTATCGCCGGCCTTTCTCGTCTCGATGCCGAGAATATTTCCCTCGACGGTCTTTCCCCCGCTGGTGACCGACACCCTGGCACCCTGCAGGGATGTCAGAAGCGACGGCACGGACGAAAGCGCTTCGGGCGTGAACGGCAGGCCCTTGAAGGTTTCCTGCAACGGCTGTGGGCCGGCTAGCGACATGCCGGCCACCGAGCCCGCCGACCCATTCACCACAAGGCTCTTCAGGATATCATCGACCTGATCAAGGGGAACCTCGATCCGGATCACGCCGTCACTGTTGATATCGGCCGATCTGGAAACCTGGGCCAGACCGCCCGAGGACAAGGTGATGGATCGGATGGCCCCGTTGTCGGCCGCCAGCACAATCGCTGGAAAGGCCGCGCTGAGGAGCAGGATCGCCGTGACTTGCTTGAGCATGAAGAGACCTTCCGATTCGGTTGCAGAGGACGAGGCCAAGCGGCCGGCTGCAATTTATGATCGTATTTCGGTCCAAAATGTGATGGCGACTGGGCGGAATATTGGCATATGAAAAAAGCCGTCCGGATTTCCGGACGGCCCTTCTTATAAGTGGCCTCAGACGTCGCGAAGCTTGACCAGATCTTTCATCAAGCCGCTCGTGCCGTCGTGGGTGTTTACCACCACTTCGCCGGCGTGAACTTGCCGGCGGCCTGTTCGATGACGTGGGCGGTCTTGAAGAGGGTTTCTTCTTCGAACGGTTTGCCTATGAGCTGCAGACCGAGCGGCAGGCCCTTCGAGTCGAGGCCGGCGGGGACTGCGATGCCCGGCAGGCCAGCCATATTGACCGTCACCGTGAAGATGTCGTTCAGGTACATCTTCACCGGATCGGAAGCGAGATCTTCATCGGCGATGCCGAAGGCGGAGGACGGCGTGGCGGGTGTCAAGATCGCGTCGACGCCGGCGTTGAAGGCCAGCTCGAAGTCGCGCTTGATCAGCGTGCGGACCTTCTGGGCGCGCAGGTAGTAGGCGTCGTAATAGCCGGCCGACAGAACATAGGTGCCGATCATGATGCGGCGCTTCACTTCCTGGCCGAAGCCGGCAGCGCGCGTCTTTTCGTACATGTCGACGATGTCCTTGCCATCGACGCGCAGGCCGTAGCGAACGCCGTCGTAGCGGGCAAGGTTCGAGGACGCTTCGGCGGGAGCGACGATGTAATAGGCCGGCAGCGCATATTTCGTGTGCGGCAGGGAGATGTTGACGATCTCGGCCCCGGCATCCTTCAGCCAGGCGATGCCCTGCTGCCAGAGCGTCTCGATCTCTTCCGGCATGCCATCGACGCGGTATTCGTTGGGGATGCCGATCTTCATGCCTTTCAGAGACTGGCCGAGCGAGGCTTCATAATCCGGCACGGCCAAGTCGACCGAGGTCGTGTCCTTGGCGTCGACGCTTGCCATCGACTTCAGCAGGATGGCTGCGTCGCGCACGTCGCGGGCGATCGGGCCGGCCTGGTCGAGCGACGAGGCAAAGGCGACGATGCCCCAGCGCGAGCAGCGGCCATAGGTCGGCTTGATGCCGACGGTACCGGTGAAGGCGGCCGGCTGGCGGATGGAGCCGCCAGTGTCGGTCGCGGTCGCGCCGGCGCAGAGATGTGCCGCAACGGCAGCGGCCGAACCGCCTGACGAGCCGCCCGGAACGAGCTGCTGGTTCGAACCCTTGGCACGCCATGGGTTGATGACCGGGCCGTAATAGGAGCTCTCGTTGGAGGAGCCCATGGCGAACTCATCCATGTTGAGCTTGCCCAGCATGACGGCGCCGTCGTTCCAGAGGTTCTGCGTGACTGTGGATTCATAGCGCGGCTTGAAGCCGTCAAGAATGTGGCTGCAGGCCTGGGTGTGAATGCCTTCGGTGCCGAACAGGTCCTTGATGCCAAGCGGAATGCCTTCGAGCGCGCCGGCCTTGCCGGCAGCGAGGCGTGCATCCGAGGCCTTGGCCATCTCGCGCGCCTTGTCGGGCGTAACAGCGATATAGGCATTGATCTGACCATTAGCCGCATCGATCGCCGAGATATAGGCCTCGGTCAGTTCAGTGGCAGTAATCTGCTTGGCGCGCAGCTTGTCGCGGGCTTCGGCAATGGTCAGGCTGGTCAGTTCGCTCATTTTGTTTCGCTTCAGATCTGGAATTGGGCAACGGGTCGGAAAGGCTCGAAGGAACCGTTATTCGACGACTTTGGGCACCAGGAAGAAATTCTGATCGGTATTCGGCGCATTGGCTACGATGTCGGCGGCCTTGTTGCCGTCCGTTACTTCGTCGGTGCGCTTCTTCATCGCCATCGGGGTTACCGAGGTCATGGCTTCGACGCCATCGACATTCACTTCGGAAAGCTGCTCGACGAAGCCCAGAATGCCGTTAAGCTCGCCCATCATCCGCTGCGCTTCGTCTTCATTGACGGCGATGCGGGCGAGATGGGCGACGCGTTTGACAGTAGCGAGATCGACGGACATGGCATTCTCCGAATAGCAAGATTATCCACCAAAAGTGGATTTGCTTCACGCTATAAAGGCCATGCCCGCCATACGCAACGGGTATCGTCAGGCAGAAACGCTCTCACCCGCCTTCGGCGCCGCAACCGCGGTCTTCGAACCTTCCATGCCAGCGATGAACTTTTCCGGCGTCTGGTCGATGATCGGGAAAGTGCCGTAGTGGCAGGGAATCGCGGTCTTGAAGTTGAAGAAGCGCTGGCAGGCGAGTGCCGCCACCGCACCGCCCATGGTGAAGCGGTCGCCGATCGGCACGATACCGATATCGGGCTGATGCAGCTCGTTGATGAGAGCCATATCCGAGAAGATGTCGGTATCGCCCATATGGAACAGTGTCGGCTCGTCGTCGAAATGCAGCATCAGGCCGTTCGGATTGCCGAGCGCGTGGGAAACGCCGTCCTCGGTGATCTGGGCGGAAGAATGCAGTGCATTGGTGAAGGTGACCGAGAAGCCGCCGAGCCCGACTGTGCCGCCGGTATTGCCCATTTCGAGCTTTTCGACACCCTTGGTATTAAGCCAGGAAGCGAGATCGGCATTGGCGAGCACGACCGCGCCGGTGTCCTTGGCGATCTGCACCGTGTCGCCGACATGATCGGCATGGCCGTGCGTCAGCAGGATGTGGGTCACGCCTTCGGCAACGTCCTTGATGCCGAGCCCGGCAGCGGCAAAGGAAGAATTGTAAGACAGAAATGGATCGATCAGTATTTTTGCCTTGGCCGTTTCGATACGAAAAGCGGCATGGCCGAGCCAGGTGATCTTCATTGGATTTCTCCTTATGACTTGATTTGAAATGAAAGGCTGGTGTCTGGAGCATTTCCGATGGAAACACTCCTTCTATTGGCTCTTCCGCATTTCCGCAGGCAAAACCGCTGTGCGCTTTTGCTGGAAATGCTCTAGGAAATATCCCAAACCGCAGCAAAGAAAAGCGGTTAGGACTTCAATTTGTTTTGACGAGAGCGAGACCCTGATGACCACGCTGACCATCGAAGACCTAGCCGTGATGCTCCTGCCCGGCCAGCCGATTGCCGGTCTCGACCTCGGCACGAAGACGATCGGGCTGGCAATGTCCGATCTCGGGCGGCGCTTTGCCACGCCCCGCCCGGTCCTCAAGCGCGTGAAATTCACCCAGGATGCCCAAACATTGCTTGCTTTCGCCGAGAAGGAAAAGGTCGCAGCCTTCGTCATCGGGCTCCCGATGAACATGGATGGCTCTGCCGGACCACGCGTGCAGGCAACGCGCGCCTTCGTGCGCAGCATGGCGGAAAAGACCGCCCTGCCCTTCGTCTTCTGGGACGAGCGGCTTTCGACCGTTGCGGCCGAACGCGCGCTGCTGGAAATGGACGTCTCGCGGGCCAAGCGCGCCGAGCGGATTGACTCGGCAGCGGCAAGCTTCATTCTTCAGGGAGCGTTGGATAGGCTGTCGGCGCTCGGAAGAGCGACCTTGCCCGACCTCGATGCCTGACGGCGTCTCCACCATTCCATGATGGCAGCGCGGCGGCGGAAGCCGAAAATCGCGAACACAAGGAGGCTGTCGAAGGCGATCGCGCGCGCGACCAGCGGCGGGATGGTTTCCGGCGGAATGCCGAGAATCTTGCCGTAAATGTCGAACACGAGGTCATGCATCTGCCGCGTCAGCATGAAGATGCCGAAGCTCATGTCGTAGTACGACAGGTAATACCATGCCCCGAGAAACGAGACCGGTCCGGCCCAGCAAATCAACAACCACTTCATGCGGTACCCCTTCGACGCTGAAATTGCGTCGTGCCAGCCGAAAGGACGAGCCAGTTCGACAGCGCCATGGCGCTCAAGACCATCGCGGGCAGCGTGATATCTAGTGCGAGCACAGCGAAGAACATCACCGCCGTCACGAGAAACACGAATTTTGTGGGTTTCAACCCCATGGCTGCACGCTTGATGGTTAACTAATCATCTTCCAACAGTGACGAGTTAACCGCTGCCGCGCAATGTAAACCATTTGTTAAGGTTAATGGCGCAGCGAGCCTGTGGATATCCGCCGCCCGGTGGTCGATATCAGCCGTAGACGCCGCGCACGATCCGCTTCAAGGCCGTTGCCGCCTTCTCCCAATCCTTGCCGTTTTTCAACGCGAGGCCGGCGCATTGATCGCTGACAGCGGCGGCCAGGACGATGTGCTGGATGGCGGCAAAAATCATGGCGTTGACCGCTTGGGCATCCACGCCCTTGGGCGGCATCAACGAGCCGCGCATGCGTTCGATCCAGCCGGCGAGCGCCTTCGAACGCGCTTCCGACAGGCGGCGAACCTGCTCGCTGTTTTCCGAGACTTCCCAGGCGACGATGCGGCGCATGAGGGGATCAGCGCGCAGCGCATCGAGGAAGAGCATCGAAAGCCGTTCCATCAGATCCCCGTAGGTCAGAAGGAACATGCCGCCGGTGTCGTCAGGAATGCGATCCGTCACCCAGCTGCCGAGATCGGTGCCAATGGCTTCCACGAGGCCGTCGAGGCCGCCGTAATAGCGGTAAATCAGCTGCTTGTCGCAGCCGGCACCGCGAGCAACCGCATTGATACCGAAATTCTGGAACCCTTCCTCCGCCAGAAGACGTTTGGCGGCATCCAGGATTGCCTGCTCAGTCGCAGCGCGATTGCGCACACGCTTTTCCACGACAGGCATTTCCAAAGGGATTTTAACGGCAGCGTTTGCGGGGGCCATCGACTCGACTCCAATCTGTCACCGAGCGGTGAATAACAAGCCAAGTCGCCCTGAACAACAAAGCCGTCAGGCCTCTGTCCGTCAAAACGCGCGAATCCACAGATTAGAGAAACTGACCAAACCACACTGTCGTTTCGGACGCCAGACATCTCTTCAAAGATGCCGACCGACATCCATTCGCCGGTTGCAATATGCGAATGATCGCGATTTCACCATTCCGCAAAAGATAGTAGATCACATGGGACCCTACGGCATATTTGAAATAGCCGTCGCGGATGTCGGTCGCGCGGCCAATTTTCAGGCCGGATGCCAATCCCTCGAAAGCTTCAACGATTTCGGCATGGTAGATCTCGGCTCGCCTTACAGACCAGTTCTCGACCGTATATCGCCAAATACCTTCAAGATCGGTCACCGCAAGCGAGGAAAGACCGTACTTGCGAGGCCTATTCACCATAGGTCGCGCGCATTCGCTTGAGGAATGCGGCGTTATCGAAGGAAGCAATCTCCCCGGATTCTTCACCGGCGATCAACGCACTCTGCAGAGCCTTGACCTTTGCCTCGTGCTCTTCAAGCAGGCGGAGGCCCGCGCGAACAACATCACTGGCAGAGCCATACCGGCCTGTCTGTATCTGAGCCTCAATGAAGGCGCTGAAATGATCTCCTAGCGAGACGGATGTGTTATGAGCCATGAAGCCCTCCTTGCCGATACCAATAGATAATAAATATTGGTATCGCATCAATCAAGGATGTCGCGGCAGAACCGCTGGCGCAGTGCTAAGTCGCAGGCGGATACAATAGATCGACGATGTAGCTGGCGTCGAAGCGCGAATCGAGCATGCCGTAGGTCGCGCGCCAGCCACCCGCAAGCCGGGTTTCGATGAAGGCATCGGCGATCTTGCCGGCCCCGAGGCGATAAAGCTCGGCGGCACCGGCCGCGAGCGCCATCTGCTCGACCAGCAGACGGGCGGCGCCCTCATCCTGCTCGCAAAGCGCCATGGCGGCACGCAGCACGTCGATGGTCTTTTTGCCGGCAGGGCCGAGATCGCGGGCGAGACCGGCAAAGACGGTCTCGAACAGGTCCTTGCCCCGGTTCAACACGCGCAGCACATCAAGCGCCATGACGTTGCCGGAGCCTTCCCAGATCGCATTGACGGGGGCTTCGCGGTAATGGCGGGCAATCGGGCGCTCTTCGATGTAGCCGCTGCCGCCGATGCACTCCATGGCCTCATAGATCAGCGCGGGCGCGATCTTGCAGCACCAATATTTGGCGACCGGCGTCATGACGCGGGCATAGGCCGCATCTTCCGTGCTGCCGCTGGCCTTGTCGAAGGCCTCGGCCAGGCGGAAGGCGAGCGCGGTCGCGGCGGCGACGTCGAGCGCCATGTCGGCAAGTACGCGCGTCATGATCGGCTGGTTGACCAGCATCTTGCCGAAGACGCTGCGACCGCGAGCGTGATGCACGGCTTCGGCGAGCGAGGCGCGCATGATGCCGGCGGATGCCAGAGCGCAGTCGAGCCGCGTCAGCGTCACCATGTCGAGGATCGTGCGGATGCCGCCATCGGGCGCGCCGAGCAGAAAGCCGAAGGTATCGGTGAACTCGACTTCGGAGGAAGCGTTCGAGCGGTTGCCGAGCTTATCCTTCAGCCGCTGAAAGTGCAGGCCATTGGCCGAACCATCTTCCAAAAGACGCGGCACCAGGAAGCAGCCCATGCCGTCCTTGGTTTGCGCAAGCATGATGAAGGCGTCACTCATCGGCGCCGACATGAACCACTTGTGGCCCGAAAGCCTGTAGATGCCTTCGCTGACCTTATCGGCACTCGTCCGGTTGGCACGCACATCCGTGCCGCCCTGCTTTTCCGTCATGCCCATGCCGATGGTGACGGCGCTCTTCTGCATGGCGGGCTTGTTGGACGAATCGTACTTGCGCGAGAGAATCTTCGGTGCCCAATCCTTCTGCACCGCCGGCGAGGCCATCATGGCGGCAACCGAGGCGCTGGTCATCGTGAGGGGGCAGAGGTGGCCGCATTCGAGCTGCGCCGTCAGATAGAAACGGGCGGCGCGCACTTTGTGCGAATGACCCTTCGCTTCAGGGTCAGCCTGCGCGTCCCAGATCGAGGAATGCAGGCCCATCGCCATGGAGCGGCGCATCAGCGCGTGCCAGGCGGGGTGAAACTCGACGACATCGAGACGCTCGCCGCGCGGGCCATGGGTGCGCAGCTGCGGCGTGCCTTGGTTTGCCATGCGCGCCAGTTCCTGGGCCTCGTGCGAGGTGACGAAACGACCATGCTGCTCCAGCTCTTCCCGTATCGAACGCGGCAGGCCGGAGGTGAGATCGACGATCAGCGGATCGGAACGATAGGCATTGATGCCGGTCCAGAGGCTCGGCTGGTTCAGGTCGGCAAAGGGATCGTCAGTCCGGGTCGCTTGGGTCATGAATCGCTTGTAGAACAAGTGGGTTGCAAAGGGAAACTGGAAGTTACGTCTCCCACCGGCATCGCTCCTGTAGCGGGATTCGGGCAAAATTGCATGGGGAACAAACGGCCTCGGCACATACCCCCGCTTGCCCCATCGGCGCTCCCTCTTTATAGACCGCCTGACGAAATCCGGAGGCAGGTTCATGGTCTTCTTTCCCCACCGCCACCTCATTGGCATCAAGGGCCTCACCGAGCAGGATATCACCTATCTTCTCGACAAGGCCGACGAGGCGGTCAAGATCAGCCGCCAGCGCGAGAAAAAGACGTCGACGCTTCGCGGGTTGACGCAGATCAATCTCTTCTTCGAAGCATCGACGCGCACGCAATCCTCGTTCGAGCTGGCCGGAAAACGGTTGGGCGCCGATGTGATGAACATGTCGGTCGGCAACTCCTCGGTCAAAAAGGGCGAGACGCTGATCGACACGGCGATGACGCTGAATGCGATGCGGCCCGATGTGCTTGTTATCCGCCATTCGAGCGCGGGTGCCGCAGCACTTCTGGCGCAGAAGGTCTCCTGCTCCGTCGTCAACGCCGGCGACGGCCAGCACGAGCATCCGACCCAGGCCTTGCTCGACGCACTGACGATCCGCCGCGCCAAGGGCAAGCTCTCGCGCATCATCGTCGCGATCTGCGGCGACGTGCTGCATTCGCGCGTTGCCCGCTCCAATATCCTGCTTCTCAACGCCATGGGTGCACGCGTCCGCGTCGTCGCACCCGCCACTCTCCTGCCGGCCGGCATCGCCGATATGGGCGTCGAAGTCTTCCACTCTATGAAGGAAGGGCTGAAGGACGCCGATGTCGTGATGATGCTGCGGCTGCAGCGCGAGCGCATGTCCGGCGCCTTCGTGCCCTCGGTGCGCGAATATTATCACTTCTACGGGCTCGACGCCGAGACCCTGAAGGTCGCCAAGGAGGATGCGCTGGTCATGCACCCGGGGCCGATGAACCGCGGGGTGGAAATCGCCTCAGAGGTGGCCGACGGCCCGCAAAGCGTCATCGCCGAACAGGTGGAGATGGGCGTCGCCGTGCGCATGGCCGTGATGGAAACCCTGCTCGTTTCACAGAACCAGGGACCTCGCACCGAGGGAGCAGGCGCATGAGCAACTCGATCGTCCTTCAGAACGTCCGCATCATCGATCCCTCCCGCGATCTCGATGAGATCGGCACGATCGTCGTCGAAGACGGTGTGATCGTAGCCTCCGGCAAGGATGCGAAGAGCCACGCCGTGCCCAAGGGCGCGTCCGTTCGCGACTGCAATGGGCTCGTCGCCATTCCCGGCCTGGTCGATGCGCGCGTTCATGTCGGCGAGCCCGGCGGCGAACATCGCGAAACGATCTCCTCTGCGAGCCGTGCGGCTGCGGCCGGCGGCGTCACTTCCTTCATCATGATGCCGGACACGGACCCCGTCATCGACGATATCGCGCTGGTCGAATTCGTCCGCAAGACGGCCCGCGACACGGCCGTCGTCAACGTCTATCCGGCAGCGGCTCTCACCAAGGGACTTGCCGGCGAGGAGATGACGGAAATCGGCCTGCTGCGCGAAGCCGGAGCCGTCGTGTTTACCGACGCGCATTCCAGCCTTCACGATAGCCAGGTCCTGCGCCGGGTGATGACCTATGCGCGCGAATTCGGCGCTGTCATTTCCTGCGAGACGCGCGATAAATATCTCGGCGCAAACGGCGTGATGCATGAAGGACTGCTCGCAAGCTGGCTTGGCCTCTCCGGCATTCCGAAGGAAGCTGAACTGATCCCGCTCGAGCGCGACCTCCGCGTCGCGACGCTGACACGCAGCCATTATCACGCTGCTATGATCTCAGTGCCGGAATCGGCGGAGGCAATCCGCCTCGCCCGCTCGCGTGGCGCCAAGGTCACCTGCGGCATCTCCATCAACAATCTGGCACTCAACGAGAACGACATCGGCGAGTACCGGACCTTCTTCAAGCTCTACCCGCCGCTGCGCTCAGAGGATGACCGCACAGGCATGATCGAGGCTTTGGCCGACGGCACGATCGACATCATCGTCTCCTCGCATGATCCGCAAGATGTGGATACGAAACGCCTGCCGTTCGGCGAGGCAGAGGACGGTGCGGTCGGGCTGGAAACGCTGCTTCCGGCGGCGCTCCGGCTCTATCATAGCGGCCAAGTCAGCCTGATGCGGCTCATCGATGCGCTCTCGACGCGGCCGGCCCAGATCTTCGGGCTGCCCGCCGGCACACTGAAGCCCGGCGCCAAAGCGGATATCGCTCTCGTCGATCTCGACGAGCCTTGGCTTGTCGCAAAAGACATGCTTTTGTCGCGCTCGAAGAATACGCCCTTCGAAGATGCGAGAATGAGCGGCCGGGCGGTTGCAACCTATGTCGCCGGCAAGGTGGTTCACAGTCTCTAAGGCAAGCGCCAGGGTTTACGGAGAATAAGACGCGATGGCTGATTTCTGGACTTGGCAGCTTACCCTGCAGACCGCGCTGGCAGCGCTTGTCATCGGCTATCTGCTCGGCTCCATTCCCTTCGGCCTCCTGCTGACCCGCATGGCCGGGCTCGGCGACGTGCGCAACATCGGTTCGGGCAATATCGGCGCGACCAACGTGCTGCGCACCGGCAACAAGGGGCTTGCAGCCGCAACCCTGCTGCTCGACGCCTTCAAGGGTACGGCCGCCGTGCTGATCAGCGCGCATTTCTTTGGCGAGGATGCCGGCGTTCTTGCCGGCTTTGCCGCCTTCATCGGCCACATCTTCCCGGTCTGGATCGGCTTCAAGGGCGGCAAGGGTGTCGCCACCTATCTCGGCATCCTGCTCGGGCTTGCACCGCTGATGGCCCTGATCTTCGCCATCGTCTGGCTGGCGATCGCCTTTACCACCCGCTATTCCTCGCTTTCCGCACTGGTTGCAACTCTTGTCATCCCGGTTGTATTGTGGATATTGGGGGCCGATAAGATCGCCGCCGTCATGGCGCTGATGACCGTCATCTCCTGGTACAAGCATAGGGCCAATATTGCCCGGCTGACCGCGGGAACGGAAGGCAAGATCGGAGCAAAGGGATAATGGACGCAGGCAGCGCAAGACGGACCGGAGTTGCGCTGACCGAAAAACAAAGGATCGCCTGGCTCAGGCTCATCCGCTCCGACAATGTCGGACCGTCCACCTTTCGCGACCTCATCAATCACTATGGTTCGGCCGAAGCCGCTCTGGCCGCGTTGCCGGAGCTTTCGCAGCGCGGCGGCTCGACGCGCGCGATCCGCATTGCCGATGAGCGGGATGCCCTGCGGGAGCTGGAATCGGCACATCGCTTCGGCGCACGTTTCGTCGGCATCGGCGAGCCGGATTATCCGCCTGCCCTTCGCGAGATCGATGGCGCGCCGCCGCTGCTTGCCGTCAAAGGCAACATGTCCGTAGCGACGAGGCCGGCCATCGGCATGGTCGGCTCGCGAAATGCCTCGATCAGCGGCGCCAAATTCACCGCCATGATTGCGCGCACCTGTGGCGAGGCCGGTTATGCGGTGGTTTCCGGCCTGGCACGCGGCATCGACACGGCGGCTCACCGCGCCAGCCTCGCCACCGGTACGATCGCTGCCATGGCTGGTGGCCTCGACCAGCCCTATCCACCCGAGAATATCGGCCTGCTCAATGACATCTGGAGTGGCAACGGGCTTGCCGTCAGCGAGATGCCCTTCGGCTGGGAGCCGCGAGCGCGCGACTTTCCGCGCCGCAATCGACTTATCGCCGGCATCTCGCTCGGTGTCGTGGTCGTCGAGGCGGCAATGCGATCCGGTTCGCTGATAACAGCGCGACTTGCCGGCGAATTCGGCCGGCTCGTCTTTGCCGTTCCCGGCTCACCGCTCGATCCGCGCTGCGAAGGAACGAACGGCCTGCTGAAAGATGGCGCGATGATCGTCACGACACCGGACGATGTCGTCGATGCGCTGCGGCCGCTCGCCGAGCCGGATCTCTTTCGCCCGCGCCCCGCAACGGCACCCCTCGAAAGAAGCAAGCCGCTCTCCACGCCGCCCGATGATGCCGAGCGCGACCATATCGTCGAGGCGCTAGGGCCGACGCCGGTCGAGATCGACGATATCGTCCGTCACACCGGCTTGTCGATATCGGCCGTTCACTCCGTTCTTCTCGAACTGGACATGGCCGGCCGGCTACATCGGCATCCCGGCGGGCTGGTGTCGATCTCCATGCTGGATTGAAAACTGTGACACGCGTACCGATTCTAAGCATCGCCGCGCCAAGCGCAAAATCGCATTACAGCGCCGCGCGTCGCATATGGCGCGCAAAAGTCGCTGCAACACGTTAAAGGTGCCGCATAATTTTATGCTTCAATCGATTCCGATTTAAGGAATTATGCAGTAGCCTCTTGACCGCGACGATTTCCCTGTCCATGTCGGAAGGCCGGGAAGACGGAAAAACCCGGTATCTCCCGCGTCTTATACCGGCGCGACCTCATATTCAGAGACTTGATGATGAACGTTGTAGTGGTGGAATCGCCTGCCAAGGCCAAGACAATCAATAAATATCTGGGACCCGGATATAAGGTTCTTGCATCCTTCGGCCATGTGCGTGACCTGCCAGCCAAAGACGGTTCGGTGCTACCGGACCAGGATTTCGAAATGCTGTGGGAAGTCGATGGTGCCTCGCAAAAGCGCATCAAGGACATCGCCGACGCGCTCAAAACCTCCGACGGCCTGATTCTCGCGACCGACCCGGATCGTGAGGGTGAAGCCATTTCCTGGCATGTGCTCGACGTGCTGAACAAGAAGCGCGTCATCAACGGCAAGCCGGTGAAGCGCGTCGTCTTCAACGCCATCACGAAAAAGGCCGTGCTCGACGCAATGGCCGAGCCACGCGACATCGACGTGCCGCTGGTGGACGCCTATCTCGCCCGCCGCGCGCTTGACTATCTCGTCGGCTTCAACCTGTCGCCGGTTCTGTGGCGCAAGCTGCCGGGCGCGCGCTCGGCCGGGCGCGTGCAATCCGTGGCCCTTCGCCTCGTCTGCGACCGCGAGTCCGAGATCGAGCGCTTCATCTCGGAAGAATACTGGAATCTCTCGGCAATCCTGAAGACGCCGCGCGGCGACGAATTCGAAGCCCGCCTCGTATCCGCTGATGGCAAGCGCCTCCAGCCGCGCGCGATCGGCAATGGCGAAGAGGCCGGCAAGCTAAAGGCGCTGCTCGAAGGCGCTTCCTATGTCGTCGACACCGTCGAGGCGAAGCCGGTCAAGCGCAATCCGAGCCCACCCTTCACCACCTCGACGCTGCAGCAGGCCGCTTCCTCGAAGCTCGGCTTCTCGGCCTCGCGCACCATGCAGGTGGCGCAGAAGCTCTATGAAGGCGTCGATATCGGCGGCGAAACCGTCGGTCTCATCACCTATATGCGTACGGACGGCGTGCAGATGGCGCCGGAAGCGATCGATGCGGCACGCCACGCCATCGCCAACCAGTTCGGCGACCGCTACCTGCCGGAAAAGGCACGCTTCTATTCCACCAAGGCAAAGAATGCCCAGGAAGCACACGAAGCGATCCGCCCGACCGATTTTGACCGCGTGCCGGACCGCATCCGCAAGTTCCTCGATGACGACCAGCTCAGGCTTTACGATCTGATTTGGAAGCGCGGTATCGCCAGCCAGATGGCATCGGCAGAAATCGAGCGTACGACGGTCGAGATCCTGGCCGATAACGCGGGCAACAAGGCGGGCCTGCGCGCCGTAGGCTCCGTCATCCGTTTCGACGGCTTCATCGCTGCCTATACTGACCAGAAGGAAGACGGCGAGCAGAGCGACGACAGCGAAGAAGGCGGTCGTCTGCCCGAGATCAACGCGCGGGAAAATCTCGCCAAGCAGAAGATCAATTCGACCCAGCATTTCACCGAACCGCCGCCGCGCTATTCTGAGGCGTCGCTGATCAAGAAGATGGAAGAGCTCGGCATTGGCCGCCCCTCCACCTATGCGGCGACGCTCGCAACGCTGCGCGACCGCGATTACGTGACCATCGACAAGCGCAAGCTGGTGCCACAGGCCAAGGGACGGCTGGTTACAGCCTTCCTCGAAAGCTTCTTCACCAAGTATGTGGAGTATGATTTCACAGCCGATCTGGAAGAGAAGCTCGACCGCATTTCGGCCGGCGAGCTGAACTGGAAGGACGTGCTGCGCGACTTCTGGCGTGATTTCTTCGCCCAGATCGAAGACACGAAGGAACTGCGCGTCACCAATGTTCTCGATGCTCTGAACGATGCGCTGGCACCGCTTGTCTTCCCGAAGCGCGAAGACGGCAGCGATCCGCGCATCTGCCAGGTGTGCGGCACGGGCAATCTCTCGCTGAAACTCGGCAAATACGGTGCCTTCGTCGGCTGCTCGAACTATCCGGAGTGCAATTATACCCGCCAGCTTTCGTCGGAAGGCGGCGCGGAGGCCGAATCCAACGGATTGAATGAGCCGAAAGCGCTCGGCACCGATCCGGTGACCGGTGAAGAGCTGACGCTGCGTTCGGGCCGCTTCGGTCCCTATATCCAGCGCGGCGACGGCAAGGATGCCAAGCGTGCATCGCTGCCGCGCGGCTGGAAGCCGGAGGATATCGATTATGAAAAGGCGATGGCGCTGATCTCGCTGCCACGCGACATCGGCAAGCACCCCGAAACCGGCAAGATGATTTCTTCCGGCATCGGCCGCTATGGACCGTTCCTGTTGCACGACGGCAGCTATGCCAACCTTGAAAGCGTCGAGGATGTCTTCACCGTTGGTCTGAACCGCGCCGTCACCGTTCTTGCCGAAAAGCAGAGCAAGGCAGGCGGTGGAGCGCGCGGCGGGACGCCCGCAGCGTTGAAGGATCTCGGCGCGCATCCGGATGGCGGCGGCTCGATCACCGTTCGCGACGGCAAGTATGGCCCCTACGTCAATTGGGGCAAGGTCAACGCAACCCTGCCGAAGGGCACGGATCCGCAGGCCATCACCGTCGAGGAAGCCGTGGCTCTGATCGCAGCGAAGGCCGGCAAGAGCGGCGGCACCACCAAGAAGGCGCCCGCCAAGGCAAAGGCCGCGGCAGCCGGCGCAAAAGCCACGAAAACGACTGCCAAGCCGAAGGCTGCTGCAAAGAAGCCAGCGGCCAAGACGGCAGCGAAAAAGAAGAGTGCAGAGTGAGCAGAGAACCGCGCGGCAGGAACCCATCGTCGGAACGGCGTTCCGGTAAGCCCGGCCGCGCCGGCAAGGCAGGCGGTGACGTTGAGCCGATGATGGCAATTATCCACGGCGAGCTGCCGCCGCGCGAAGTCATCCTGCGCTTCATCGCCGATCATCCGCAACAGGCTTCCAAGCGCGAGCTCGCCAAGGCCTTCGGCCTGAAGGGTGAAAGTCGCGTCGCGCTGAAGGAACTGCTGCGCGAGCTTGAAGAAGAAGGCATGGTGCAGAAGAGCCGCAAATCGCTCATCCGCCCCGGCGCGCTGCCGCCGATCGCCGTGCTGGATATCACCACCCGTGACAAGGATGGCATGCTGATCGGCCGCCCCGCCGAATGGGCCGACGAAAACGGCGTAGCACCTGCCGTGATGATCAAGCAGTCCTCCTCGCCTGCCGGCCGCAACGGCAAGGGCAAGACGCCGGTCGCCGGCATGGGCGACCGCATACTTGCGAAGATCTTCTCAGCCGTCGATCGCGGCGGCCCAGCCTATACGGCTCGCATCATCAAGGTCATCGACAAGCGGCAGGGCGCCTCCATGGGCGTCTTCCGCGAAACGCCGGGCGGCGGCGGGCGGCTGATGCCGATCGAACGGCGCGGCGAGGAAATGGTCATCGACCCCGATTATACCGGCGGCGCCAAGGATGGCGATCTGGTCGAAGTGGAAGTGGCGCGTCTCGGCCGCTTCGGTCTGGCGCGCGCCAAGGTTCTATCTGTTGTCGGTTCTGTCGCCTCGGAAAAAGCGATCTCGATGATCGCCATTCACGCACATGGAATTCCGCATGTCTTCCCCGCGGCCGTGATTGCGGAGGCCGACGCAGCCAAGCCCGCCACCATGTCCCATCGCGAGGATTGGCGGAGCCTGCCGCTGATCACCATCGACCCGGCCGACGCCAAGGATCATGACGACGCCGTCTACGCCGAAATGGACCCCTCGCCCGACAATCCGGACGGCGTGATCGTCACCGTCGCCATCGCCGACGTCTCCTGGTATGTGCGCCCGAACTCGCCGCTCGACCGCGAGGCGCTGAAGCGCGGCAATTCGGTCTATTTCCCCGATCGCGTCGCGCCGATGCTGCCCGAGCGCATCTCCAACGATCTCTGCTCGCTCAAGGAAGGCGTCGACCGCCCTGCCCTCGCGGTTCGAATGATCTTCTCCAAGGAAGGCCGCAAGGCTGGGCATACCTTCCATCGTGTTATGATGAAGAGCGCTGCCAAGCTTTCCTACCAGCAGGCGCAGGCTGCGATCGACGGCCAGCCCGACGACAAGACCGGACCGATGCTGGAGCCGATCCTCAAGCCGCTCTGGCACGCCTATGAGATTTTGAAAAAGGGCCGCGACCGGCGCCAGCCGCTCGAACTCGACATGCCCGAGCGCAAGATCCTGCTGAAGCCGGATGGCACCGTCGATCGCGTCTTCGTGCCGCCGCGCCTCGATGCGCACAAGCTCATCGAAGAAATGATGATCCAGGCGAACGTCGCTGCGGCGGAGACGTTGGAAAAGCGCAAGCAGGTGCTGATCTACCGTATCCACGATGGCCCGACGCTCGCCAAGCAGGAAATCCTGCGCGAATTTCTGGCCACCCTCGGCATTTCGCTTGCCAAGGGCGGCAATGTGCGCGCCAACAGCTTCAACGGCATTCTGGCGAAAGCCGAGGGTACGGCGCATCAGACCATGGTCAACGAGATGGTACTGCGCTCACAGAGCCAGGCGATCTATAGCCCAGACAATATCGGGCATTTCGGCCTCAATCTGATGAAATACGCCCACTTCACCTCGCCCATCCGCCGCTATGCCGACTTGATCGTGCATCGCGCGCTGGTCGGCTCGCTCGGCCTCGGCGAAGGTGCGATCACGCCGGACGAAGAAGCCTCGCTCGACGATATCGCAGCCGAGATCTCGACCTTCGAGCGCCGCGCCATGGCCGCGGAGCGCGAGACGGTGGATCGGCTTATCGCCCATCACCTCGCCGGCCGTGTCGGCGCAGAGTTCGAAGCGCGCGTCGGCGGCGTCACCAAGTCAGGACTTTTTGTCACCCTGCCGGACTATGGCGCCGACGGTTTCATCCCTATATCTACGCTCGGCACCGATTACTTCATCTACGACGAGGCCCATCAGGCGCTGACAGGCGAAAGAACGGGACTAGGATTTCGTCTCGGCGACGATGTAACGGTGAGGCTGGCGGAAGCCGTGCCGCTTGCCGGAGCGCTGCGCTTCGAAATGCTGAGCGACGGCAAGCCTATGCCGACGGCGGTGCGTTCCTTCCATAAGGCCACCCGCCGCAACAAGAGCCAGGCGCGCAAGGCGCCGGGCACGAGACCACCGCGCGGCCGCAGGTAAAGAACGGCTGCCGGCACGGAGGAAGCGCATTCATGACGGGCAGCCCATCCGACTCCCCCATCCGCTTCGGTGGCTCAGACGAAAGCGAACGTCCGCTCGGACGCTCGATTCTACGCGGCATGCTGAACCGCTGCCCGCGCTGCGGCACCGGCAAGCTCTTTCGCGCCTTTCTGAAACCAGTCGACCGATGCGCGGTCTGTGATGAAAATATCTCTCATCAGCGAGCCGACGACCTGCCGCCCTATCTGGTAATCCTCGTTCTCGGCCACCTGATCGTCGGCGGCTATATGCTGACGGATATGACCTTCAAGCTGCCGCTCTGGGCGCATCTTGCCATCTGGGCACCCATCACCATTATCGCGGCACTTGCCATCATCCAGCCGATCAAGGGTGGCGTCATCGGCCTGCAATGGGCGCTGCGCATGCATGGCTTCGGTGGCCATGACGACACCCCAGAGGAATGGGATCAAGGAAACGGCCGGTCGTGACCATGCTATCCGGTTCATGCCGCCGGTCTCTATCGTTGGCAGAGATTGCTTCCGCGCATTGCGCTTCTATATCGGAAACTGCAGAGGTTTTGTCGCTTAATCGTGCTTCTGGCGAACTGCTTTGCCGGCAACCGCTTGACATGAGCAGCATTTCTTGTCTGAACATGCCGCGCGTCATAGGGACTACTCCGGAGGGTGTGATCGATCACATGAAAGCCGACCCGTCACCTGAATTTGGCCGAGCCGTGGCTTCCTGTGCTCCACATTCCGATCGATTCGCCCGCCTCATGCCCCAGGGATTCTTTTATGCTTGAACCGACGAACGACAAGGCCGGCCACGTCGAAGAAATTCACTGGCCTTCGCTCGTCGCAGCCATTACCTCCGTATCCGCCGTTGGCATCGCCATCGGGCTGGGACTGCCGCTTCTGAGCATCATTCTCGAAAAGCGCGGCGTTCCCTCGAGCCTCATCGGCCTCAACACGGCCATGATGGGCGTCGCCTCGATGCTGGCAGCAGTCGTCACGACCAAGCTCGCGCATCGGTTCGGCGTCGTGCAGACAATGATCTGGGCGGTTTTCCTATCGGCTCTGAGCTCGCTCGGCTTCTACTATGCAGAAAATCTGCTTCTATGGTTTCCGCTGCGCATCGTCTTCCATGGGGCGACGACAACGCTCTTCATCCTGTCGGAATTCTGGATCAACGCCGCTTCGCCGCCTTCCAAACGCGGATTCGTGCTCGGTCTCTATTCCACCGTCTTCTCTCTGGGATTTGCGGCCGGCCCCCTCGTCTTTTCCGTCGTCGGCAGCGAAGGCCTGATGCCCTTCCTCATCGGCGCCTGCATCATCCTGGCCGCTGCCATCCCGATCTTCATTGCGCGAAACGAGAGCCCGATCGTCGACGAGAAGCCGGAGCTGCATTTCGTGCGCTACATCTTCCTCGTGCCGACGGCGACGGCTGCGGTCTTCGTGTTTGGCGCGGTTACCGTCGGCGGCGGATCGCTCTTCACCAGCTATGCGACCCGCCTCGGTTTCAACGAATCACAGGCGGCACTGCTGCTAACCGTCATGGGTGTGGGCAACTTCGTGTTCCAGATCCCGCTTGGGCTGCTTGCCGACCGCATGCGGGACAAGCGGCCGCTGCTGTCGATCATGGCCACGATCGGGTTTGTCGGAGCCCTCCTACTACCGTCGCTGTCATCGAACTGGATCATTCTTGCCATCATCCTGCTCTTCTGGGGTGGCTGCGTTTCCGGCATGTATACGGTCGGCCTCAGTCACCTCGGCACGCGATTGACGGGCGTCGATCTCGTCGCCGCCAATGCGGCCTTCGTTTTCTGTTACGCTGTAGGCATGGTCCTCGGGCCGCCGACGGTCGGCACGGCCATGGATCTCGCCAATCCCAGCGGCTTTGCCTGGGCCGTGGCGTTTTTCTTCGGTCTTTATGTCCTGCTTTCGGGGATACGCCTGCTTTTCATGGGCAACAGAGGTTGACTTTTCGGGCGCGATTTGTATTTTCGCGCCAGAATTCGCCGTGGACCTCCGCACTGGCCGTCCACGGCGTTCATTTTTATTAAAGGCAGGACGACCATGGCCAAGGCTACCACCATCAAGATCAAGCTGCTGTCGACGGCCGACACCGGCTTCTTCTACGTCACGACGAAGAACAGCCGTACGATGACGGACAAAATGACGAAGACGAAGTACGACCCGGTTGCTAAGAAGCATGTCGAGTTCAAGGAAACGAAGATCAAGTAAGTTTCCTAAACTTCAGGTTACAAAAAGGCGCGACCTTCGGGTTGGCGCCTTTTTTGTTTTATAAGCCTCATCTCGATCGCCGCCCGATTTTGCAACAGCGGTTGAAAACGCCTCAGCCGAACAATGCCTTGCCAGCACGGCAAAAGAAAAACGCCGCCCTTCAGAAATGAAGAGCGGCGTTTTGAATGGGGGCCGGCTGGCCTGCAAAACGGCACGAGGAACCGTTATCTTCTGCCTGCCAACCGACCGACCCCACGACCCAGGAGATGCGGCGGACCTGAGCATCATGGGGTATCTCGGATACCCAAACGGGTTGTCTGTATACGGGACTAAATTCGCGCGAAATCAAAAGGAAATCAACAAATTCTTAATGATAAAAATACCTGTCTGCCCGGATGGTTAAAATTCATGACTTTGATGGAAAAGAATGCCCGATAGCATTAACAAAAAATAGTCAAGAAATTATCAAGAATAAAGAGAGATCTCCTCTCTCGGCAGAAAAGATACACTATAGATACTAAAGTAAAATTGAATATTCAATTTAGTTTCAATCAAGCCCCCGCCTTCCAGCCCCCCCTGATCACCAAGCCACGAACAAGATAAAAACATATAGTAATATAATACGAATATCTCGGCCCTGGACAGAAAGCGAGAACTTATTCCAAAATCGAAAGTATAAGTATTCTTATTTTCTTTGAACCAGAACTCAAGTGGCTGTGCAGGCGAGATAAAGAACGGAAAGAATTGAATCGCGGTTCAAAAACCTGGAAGCTACCTCAGTATTGATGGGTAATTGCCATTTTCGGCCGTTTACCCCTATGCGGCTGAAGCTACGACCCTGTTGCGGCCTGCCCTTTTGGCTTCGTAAAGCGCGAGATCGGCCTGTTTCATCAACTGCTCCGGCGTATCGATCGTCTCCAAACGGCACGAAATTCCGAAGGATGCGGTGATGTTAAGCGCAACACCGTTTTCGCGTAATTTCACAGGCATATTTTCTACCGCAGCGCGTAGCCGTTCTGCGACAGCTGCGGCGATATCGGCAGGCGTGTCCGGCATGACCACAACGAATTCCTCACCCCCGTAACGACAGGCAAGATCGGCGCCGCGCACCGTTGAGCGGATTCGTGCTGCAAACTCCTTGAGAACTTCGTCGCCGGCATCGTGACCATGGGTGTCGTTTACGGTCTTGAAGCGGTCTATGTCGGTGATCAGAATCGAAAGCGGCCTGCCCCGTGCAAGGGATCGATCAAAAAGCACCTTTAAGTGATTGTCGAGGTAGCGTCTGTTGTGCAGGCCGGTGAGTGCGTCGGTGACGGCAAGCTCGATCGTCTGCTGTACACTGGCGCGCAAACGGTCGTTATAGCGTTTGCGGCGGATCTGCGTGAGGCAGCGGGCCACGAGCTCGTTCGGCTCGATCGGCCTGACGATATAATCATTGACGCCGAGATCCAGCGCGCGGACGATCATGTCATCGGCCCCCTGCTCCGTCACCAGCAGCACTGGCAGGAAGCGCGTGCGCTCCAGCGAGCGTAGCTGCGAGCAAAGCCTCAGCGGATCGTAATCGTCGAAATTGGAATTGACGATGACCAGCTCGAACGGCCGTTCGGCCGCTTCGAATAAAGCCGCCTGCGGATCGGACATCGCAATGACCTGGGCAATCGGCTTCAGCGTTCGGATAATCCGCTCCTGCGAATTGGCGCGGCCGTCGACCAGCAGCACCTGGCCGGCCTCCTCGGAACGACCTTCTCCGGAGCGCATCAGATCGCCGATGCCGAAGTTGCGCGCGGTCTCGTTGCGCATATGCAGTTCGTCACTCAATGTCTTCAGGCGAAGCAGACTCTTGACGCGCGAAATCAGCTGGAGGTCATTGACCGGCTTCGTCAGGAAATCGTCGGCACCGGCCTTCAGACCGCGCACGCGGTCGGCAGGCTGATCGAGCGCCGTCACCATGACGACCGGGATATGCGCAGTTCGGGGATCGGATTTCAGGCGCTCACACACTTCGAAGCCGTCCATGCCGGGCATCATAATATCGAGAAGGATCAGATCGACCTGCGTGCTCGCGCAAATGGCGAGCGCCTTCAAGCCGTCCTCAGCCGTCAGCACTTCGAAATATTCGGCAAGCAGCCGCGCTTCCAGAAGCTTTACGTTGGCCGGAATATCGTCGACTACCAGGATGCGTGCGGTCATCAGCTGCTCCCCATCATCAGGCGTCGCCCAGATAGGTTTTAATGGTCTCAATGAATTTCGGCACTGAAATCGGCTTCGAGACATAGGCCTCGCAGCCACCCTGGCGAATGCGCTCCTCATCGCCCTTCATGGCGAAGGCCGTGACTGCGATTACGGGGATCATATGCAGGTCGTCGTCTTCCTTCAGCCACTTGGTGACCTCCAGACCGGAGACCTCCGGCAGCTGAATATCCATGAGAATCAGATCTGGACGGTGCTTGCGCGCGAGATCGAGCGCTTCCATGCCATTGCGGGTCTGGATCGTTGTGTAGCCGGAGGCTTCGATCAGATCGCGAAAGAGCTTCATATTCAGCTCATTGTCTTCTACAATCATTACCTGCTTAGCCATGGAACGCTGCCCCTGCATCCGGTATTGCATCCATTCTCTCGAAATATAGGGTCGCGAGGAACCGATTCCAGAAATAGTTGAATCGCAAATTACCGGCATTTGGTTGAAAAATAGGTAACTCACCCCTCAAAATGCAAAGTAACTTCAAGAACCCGAAGAAGAGCGCGGCCGCCCCGCAAGAGACTGCTATTGCCGTACTCGGCTGGCTCGCCAATGAACCCGATATGTTTGGCCGCTTCCTGGCGCTCACCGGCGTGGAGCCGGCGCAGGTGCGCAACGCCATCAACGAGCCCGCCTTTCTTGCTGGCATGCTCGATTTCCTCATGAACCACGAACCGACACTATTGGCCTTCTGCGAGGCCAGCGGCATTCCACCGGAGGCCGTCGCCGCCGCGTCGGCGCATTTTTCGCCGCCCGGCCTTGCCTCTGGAGAATACTGATCATGGATGCGCCGCTCGAATTCGACGTATCGCATATCCGGCTGCAGGAACGGCCATTGATCGTCTGCGATGTCGATGACGTTGTTCTGCATTTCTTTGCGCCTTTCCTGGCCTTCATCGACGCCGAAGGCCATGAATTCCTGCCGCGTTCCTTCCGGCTGACGGGCAACATCGTTTCCAAGGCCAATGGCTCCGTGCTGGAAGAAAAGGATGTCCGCCGGTTGATCGAAGCCTTCTTCGAGGCGCAGGAACAATGGCAGACGCCTTTCGATCGCGTGGTGGACACGCTCGCCACGTTTTCGAAAGATGCCGATATCGTTTTCCTGACAGCCATGCCGCCGCAGTTCTGGGAGCAGAGGCGGCGGCTCCTCGACAGGCTTGAGCTTGACTATCCGTTGCTCGCGTCGCTGCAGCCGAAGGGGCCGATCGTACGCTCGCTGCATCGACAGCGCGAGATGCCCGTCGCCTTCATCGACGACATGGCCCATAACCTGCATTCGGTCAGCGAATATGTTCCGGGATGCCTCCTTATCAATCTGAAACCGGCCTCCATCGTTCACCACATGGCGCCCGCTGTCGCCGCCGGTATTCCGGAAGCCAATGAATGGGGCCAGGCAGCACCGCTGATCCAGGCTCATATCGCACGCTGACGTCATCCAACCTACCCTCAAAGAGCAAGACGCATCAGAGGCCTGCCGTCCTTCCGCTTCGCAACTTCAGAAAATCCGGCGGCCTCGAATATGCGCTGCGAGCCGACATAGAGACCGACCGATTTCGACTGCTTCGTGCGCTCGATCGGGCAGCCCTCCAGCAGCCGCGCGCCGGAAGTACGCGCGAAATTCACGGCCTCCGACAGCATGCGATGGCTATACCCCTTCCCGCGATCCTTGGAATTTATGAAGAAGCAACTTACCGCCCAAACAGTGCTATCTTCCGCATCGGCTGGATCGAGCGGACGAGACACCGTTTTCGGCGAGTTCCATTGCGGCAGCTCTGCACGCGGACCAACCTGCACCCAGGCGATCGGTTGCCCATCAATGTAGCCTAGAAGACCGGGCGGTGGCCCCACCGAGATTCGCTCTCGGATCAACTGCTTCTTTGCTGTTGCGTCCATCGTCTTGCGCTGCGATGTCGGGACACGGAAATGGATGCACCAACAGCCATAGCAGGCACCGCTTGGTCCAAACAGTGTCTCGAAATCGTCCCAACGGTCCGGCGTCAATCGCTGCACGATTAAGTTCTGCACTCGCGCCTCCCCGGCGGCTTTCCAGCTTGAGACTCGCGAGCTTAGATCATAAAGTGGCGATGTTCAATTTTTGTTCTCACTCGATGACCCATGCGCCCGACAAGATCTCCGGCTTCTGTCGCGATTGCTTGAGCGAGCAATCGGCCACGCGCACGCGCTGCCGGAGCTGCGGAAGCCCTCGCCTCGTTTACCACCGGGAACTCTACGCACTGACGCTGGCGCATATCGATTGCGATGCCTTTTATGCCTCCATCGAGAAACGCGACAATCCGGAGTTGGCCGACAAGCCCGTTATCATCGGTGGCGGCAAGCGCGGCGTCGTCTCCACCGCCTGCTATATCGCCCGCATCCATGGGGTGCGCTCCGCCATGCCGATGTTCAAGGCGCTGGAAGCCTGCCCGCAGGCCGTCGTCATCCGGCCGAACATGGAGAAATACGTGCGCGTCGGCCGCGAGGTCCGTGCGATGATGCAGGACCTGACACCGCTGGTACAGCCGCTTTCGATCGACGAGGCCTTTCTCGAGCTAGAAGGCACGCAGCGGCTGCATCACGATCCGCCGGCGCGCATCCTCGCCAAGTTCGTCAAGCGCGTGGAGCAGGAAGTCGGCATCACCATCTCCGTCGGCCTTTCCTACTGCAAATTCCTCGCCAAGGTTGCCTCCGATCTACAGAAGCCGCGAGGCTTCTCCGTCATTGGCAAGGAAGAGGCGCTCTCCTTCCTGGAGCCACGATCGGTCACCACCATCTGGGGAGTAGGTAGGGCCTTTGCCGCTACGCTCGAAAGCGACGGCATTCGCACCATCGGCCAGTTGCAGGCCATGGAGGAAGGTGACCTCATGCGCCGTTATGGCGTCATCGGCCAGCGGCTTTTCCGTCTCTCGCGCGGAATCGACGACCGAACCGTGCATCCCAATGAAGCGGCAAAGAGCGTGTCTTCAGAAACCACCTTCTTCGAAGACATCTGGCGCCATGAAGATCTTGTGCCGATCCTACGCGATCTCTCGGAAAAGATTTCCCGACGTCTGAAGCGCAGCGGCATTGCCGGTCAGACCGTCGTCCTGAAGCTGAAAACATCGGATTTCAAGATCCGCACGCGCAATCGTCGGCTGGAGGACCCAACCCAACTCGCGGATCGGATTTTCCGTACCGGACTGCGGCTGCTCGAACCTGAAACCGACGGCACGAAATTCCGTCTCATTGGCATCGGGGTTACCGATCTTGGCGATGCCGGGCGCGCAGATCCGCCCGATCTTATCGACGTTCAGGCCATGCGGCGGGCCGCTGCGGAAGCGGCCATGGACAAGCTCCGAGAAAAATTCGGCAACAAGACAGTCGAAACCGGCTACACGTTCGGCGACAAAAACAAAAAATAACAATTATTTAGCATAAGTCATCAGATGGTGATTTTTGGCTGCATCGCAAATAATTGAACGACGTGCGCGATTCTTTAGCGCGAGAAAGCTCGGATTCAAACTTTTTTGGTAAATTTCCATTAGGACTTGGATTCTGTAACTTTCCGGCGGCGTGAACTCGTCGCCTCCAGTGTTTTGCGTACGGGTTCCTATGCGTCTATCGGCTGTATCGACCATTCTTCTCGCCTGCCTGACGATTTCAGGCTGCGCCGCCCGAGGTGAGCGCGAAGCCGCGCAAGCCGCCCCGCCTTCGAAAGAATTGACCGGTTCCATCACAAAGACCAGTAGAGTCGTGCCTTCGGTCGAAATCGGCGAAACCGTTTCGCGCGTCGAGCGGCAGCAGGCGCTCGCAGTCGCGATGCCGACGAATCTCCGGCCTGAGAGCCTTATGCCCTCCGACCAGAGCGGCGACGATGACGCGCCAGTCCCGCTGCAACGACCGCTCGCCATGCTCTCGCCATCGAATCCGGTGCCCCGCGCCCTGCGGCAGCAGCCGATGCAGATCTACAGCCATCGCTTCCGCGATGCCAAGCCGATCAACTTCGGTACATCAACCTCGCCCCGGAAGCTCGCTGTCCATGGCGTCGACGTCTCTCGCTGGCAGGGCGAGATCGACTGGGATACGCTGCGCACGCAGGGTGCGAACTTCGTCTACATCAAGGCAACGGATGGCGGCGATCACATCGATCCCATGTTCAAGAAGAACTGGCGGGCTGCCCAGCAGGCCGGCCTGAAACATGGCGCCTATCATTTCTTCTACTGGTGCCGGACTGCCGGAGAGCAGGCCGACTGGTTCATTCGCAACGTGCCGAGGGAAGCCGGCGCCCTGCCGCCGGTCATCGACGTGGAATGGAACGGTGAGTCGAGCTGCAAGCGGCGGCCCTCGCGCGAGCAGGTTCTCGCCAAGATGCAGGTCTTCATGGACAAGCTGGAAAAGCATTACGGCCAGCGTCCGATCGTCTACACGGCTCCGGACTTCTATCGCGACAATCTGAGTGGCGAGCTGCTCAACTATCCCTTCTGGCTGCGCGCCGTGGCTCAACATCCGTCCAAGGTCTATCCGGGCCGTAAATGGCTGTTCTGGCAATATTCCGGCTCCGGTGTATCCCACGGCGTCGAAGGCAAGATCGACCTCAACGCCTTCCACGGCAGCGAGCAGGACTGGCACAACTGGGTGGCCTCCAGCGTCCACTGATTCCCTGTCAGTTCAAGATTTCAATCATCGCCGAAGCAGAGTTTGAACGCTCCGCTTCGGCGATGCCACATTGGCTCGCGTTCGGCGAACTTGAATAGCCCCGAGTTTCCTAGACGCCCTCGGGTTAGATTTTCTGCTGCTTTTCGAACTCGACGGGCGACAGCATCCCGTTCCTGACGTGTTTGCGTTTCGGGTTGTAGAACATTTCGATGTAGTCGAACACGTCCTGGCGAGCTTCATCGCGTGAACGGTAGACCCTGCGACGTATCCGTTCTCGCTTGAGAAGATTGAAGAAGCTCTCGGCCACCGCGTTATCATGGCAGTTGCCGCGTCGGCTCATGGAATGAACCAGATTGTGATGCCTGAGGAACGCGGCCCAGTCCATGCTGGTGAACTGCGAGCCCTGGTCCGAGTGGATCAGCACCTTTTCCTTCGGCTTGCGTCGCCACACGGCCATAAGCAGAGCCTGTAGAACGACATCGGTGGTTTGGCGGCTCTGCATTGCCCAACCGATCACACGACGCGAATAAAGATCGATGACGACGGCAAGATAGGCGAAGCCCTCGCAGGTTCGGATGTAGGTGATGTCCGTCACCCAGGTAGTGTCTGGAGCCGTCACGTCGAATTGCCGGTCGAGCGTGTTGTCGATGACGACCGAAGGCCTGCCGCCGTGGATGCCGGGACGGCGTTTGTAGCCAATCTGCGCCTTGATCCCGGCAAGGCGGGTCAGACGCGCAACCCGGTTCGGGCAACATGTCTCTCCCTGATCGAGAAGGTCGTCGTGCAGCTTGCGATAACCGTAGACCTTGCCGCTCTCTTCCCATGCCTTCAGGAGCAGGTCGGTCTGTCGCTTGTCCTCGCTGGCTCGCCTGCTCAGCGGGTTCTTCAGCCAGGCATAAAACCCACTGGGATGAACCCGCAGAAGGCGGCACATCGTCCGCACCGAAAACTGCAAGCAATGCAGAGCAATGAACGCGTACTTCACTTTGCATCCCTGGCGAAATACGCGGCCGCTTTTTTTAGGATATCTCGCTCCTCGGTGACGCGAGCCAGTTCCTTCTTCAGCCGCCGGATCTCCTCGGCCTCGTCGTTGCCCTTGGTGTTCGACGCAGCAAACTTCTTTTTCCATTCGTAGAGCGAATGCTGGCTGACGCCGAGGCGCTGCGAGACCTCCGCAACCGGATAGCCTCGCTCCGTGATCTGGCGCACCGCGTCACGCTTAAACTCTTCGCTGAAATTCGATTTGCTCATGATGCTCTTCTTGCCTCAAAATTAGGAAAGAAGGCGTCTACAAATCTCGGGGCTATTCAACTCACGTTTCCATGGACACGGAAGGGCATGAGTTTTCGGCAAGTCTTCCTTAAACTTCCAAGTCTAACCTCGGGTACAACGAGTATTGCGTTTTGGTTGTGTCTATGAAGCCATTTTTGTTGCTGGGCCTCGCGCTGGTGTCAGCCACCGCCCTTTCCCATCCCGTCTTTGCTGCGCCGGATACCCGCACCCTGCAGATCGTAGTGTCGAAGGACAGGCAGTCGCTCGCGGTATATGACGGCGATAAGGTAATCGCGACTTCGAAGGTTTCCACCGGCAAGCGCGGCCACACGACCCCCAGCGGCATCTTCTCCATTCTGGAGAAGAAGGTGTATCACGAATCCAATCTCTATTCGGCCTCGCCCATGCCCTTCATGCAGAGGCTGACCTGGTCCGGGATCGCCCTGCACGAATCCAATTCCGTCCCGAATTATCCGGCATCGCATGGCTGCGTGCGGATGCCGAAGGCCTTTGCCAAGACGCTTTATCAAATGACCGAGCGCGGCGTGCATGTCGTCATCGCCGATCAGCCGCTGGTGCCGCAGCCATTTGAAAACGCGATGCTGTTCCAACCGCTGCCAGCTCCACCGCCGGCGCTGTTTTCCGGCATCGAACTCCGTCCGATGACCGCAAGCTTCCTGCCGCAGGCACAACAACTGCAGGTCGCGACGAACGACGTGACCTCGATCCAGATACCGAAGGCGCGGGAGACTCTGGCGCCACCGGCCGATCCCGCACCGCTCAGCATCCTCATCACCCGGCGGGGCTTGCGCGAAAACGTGCGCGACCTTCAGGGCATCTTAAACGGGATGGGCTTCATCACGGGAACGCCCGACGGCATGCTGGGGCCTGCGACAGTGCAGGCGATCGAGGACTTCAAGAAGGCGCATGACATCAAGACGACGGGCGGCCTCGTCAGCCCCGCGCTGATGAAAGCAGTCTATGCCGCGGCCGGCAAGGGCGAACCGCCGAACGGCGCGATCATGGTCCGCCAGAACTTCAAGCCGCTCCTTGAAGGACCGGCCATCATTGCCGAGCCGCAGGAGGCGCTCGGCGTGCATTTCTTCACCGCCAACGCGATCGACCGGATCAGCGGCAAGGCCGATTGGTTCGGCATGACGCTCGAAGAAGATCTGAGCAAGCAGACGAAGAAGCGCTACGGCATCACCAGCGAAGAGCAATCGCAATCGTTCGACGCAGCCGGACAGGCGCTCAATCGCATCACCATCCCTGACGATATCCGTCACCGCATCGAGGATCTGCTGACCGCGGGATCGTCTCTGACGATTTCCGATACCGGCGTCGGACCGGAAACCGGCAACGAGACCGATTTCATCACCGTTACCAACAACGGCGCGCTGGGTAAGAAGGGCTAGAGCCTTTTTGTTTTTACGCAATTCCGGACGGAAAACCGCTATACGCTTTTCCTGGAATTGCTTCAGACCAGCTCCACGTCGATCACGCCCGGCGCCGTGCGCAATGCGGCGGCGATCTCGGGCGTGATGCGGTATTTTTCCGGCAAGGCCACCTCGACCTCGCGCAAGCCCTCTTCCTTGATGACGATGAAGGAAACGAGGCCGTCGCCTTTCGTGTTCAGATGCGCGGCAACGGCTTTCAGCGGGCCGGAATCGCGGACATAGACGCGCAGCGCCTTCTGCATCTGCAACGACTTCTCCTCCAGCGACTGCGCCGTCTGCAGGCGCAAGCTGATACCTTCGGGGCGCTCGTCCGCCTGGGCGGTAATGACGAAGGATTTGCCGACTTCGAGCACATCGCGATATTGGTTGAGCGTCTCCGAGAAAAGCACGGCTTCGAACTGTCCTGAAGCATCCGAGAAGACGAAGATGCCCATCTTGTTGCCGGTGCGCGTCTTGCGCTCCTGCTTCGAGATGACAGTGCCGGCGAGACGCCCGTTGCTGGCGCCCTGCTTCACCGCCGCGGAAAAATCGGCAAAGGGCTGCACCCGCATCTTGTCGAGCACGCTCTTGTAAGTATCGAGCGGATGGGCCGTCAGATAGAAGCCGAGCACCTGGAATTCGCGCAGCAGACGCTCCGAGGCGAGCCAGGGCGTATAGGGCGGGAACACGATCTTTTCCGGGCCGGAGGCGGCACTTCCGAACATGTCGTGCTGGCCGCTGCGCTTATTTTCCTGTGCCACCTGGGCATAGCCCATGACGCGGTCCAGGCCGCCGATCAGCTGCGCGCGATCGATCTCGAAGCAGTCGAAAGCGCCGGCGCAGATCAGGCTCTCCAGAACGCGGCGGTTGATCTGCTTGGGATCGATGCGCAGGCAGAAATCCTCGATGCAGGCAAAAGGCTGATCGCCGCGCACCTCGACGATATGGTCGACGGCGGATTCACCGACGCCCTTGATGGCCGCCAGCGCATAATAGATGCGGTTGTCGCCCGTCTCGACATGGCGAAACGAGGTCTGTACGGAGGGCGCGATAACCTCGATGCCCAGCCGCTTGGCATCCTGACGGAAGTCATTGACCTTTTCGGTATTGGACATATCGAGCGTCATCGACGCGGCCAGAAACTCCACCGGATAATGCGCCTTCATATAGGCGGTCTGGTAGGAGACGATGGCGTAGGCGGCGGCGTGCGACTTGTTGAAGCCGTAATTGGCGAACTTGGCGAGCAGATCGAAGATGACATCGGCCTGCCCCTTCGACACGCCGTTCTTGATGGCACCGTCGACGAAGCGCTCGCGCTGCTGGTCCATCTCCGCCTTGATCTTCTTGCCCATGGCGCGGCGCAGAAGATCGGCTTCGCCGAGCGAATAGCCCGAGAGCACCTGGGCGACCTGCATCACCTGCTCCTGATAGACGATAACGCCCTGAGTTTCCTTCAGGAGATAGTCGATCTTCGGGTGGATCGATTCGATCTCTTCCTCGCCATGCTTGCGGGCATTGTAGACCGGGATGTTCTCCATTGGGCCCGGACGATAAAGCGCCACGAGCGCGATAATATCCTCGATGCAGTCCGGGCGCATGCCGATCAGCGCCTTGCGCATGCCCGCACTTTCCACCTGGAACACGCCGACCGTCTCGCCGCGCGAGAGCATGTCGTAGGTCTTCCTGTCGTCGAGCGGGATGCTGGCGAGATCGATCGAAATGCCGCGCTTGGCGACGAAATCGACCGCCGTCTTGAGGACAGTCAGCGTCTTAAGACCGAGGAAGTCGAACTTCACCAGGCCGGCCTGTTCCACCCATTTCATGTTGAACTGGGTGACCGGCATATCGGAGCGCGGGTCGCGATACATCGGTACGAGCTTCGACAGCGGGCGGTCGCCGATGACGATACCCGCAGCATGGGTCGATGCGTGGCGATAGAGGCCCTCGATCTTCTGGGCGATATCGAGAAGACGGGCGACAACCGGCTCCTTGTCCGCCTCCTCCTGCAGGCGCGGCTCTTCCTCGATCGCCTTGCTCAGCGGGGTCGGATTGGCGGGATTGTTCGGCACCAGCTTGCAGATCTTGTCGACCTGGCCATAGGGCATTTCGAGAACGCGGCCGACATCGCGCAAGGCGGCGCGTGCCTGCAGAGAACCGAAGGTGATGATCTGCGCCACCTGCTCGCGGCCGTATTTGGCTTGCACGTAACGGATCACCTCTTCACGCCGGTCCTGACAGAAGTCGATATCGAAGTCCGGCATGGAGACGCGTTCCGGGTTGAGGAAGCGCTCGAACAGCAGCGAGAAGCGCAACGGATCGACGTCGGTGATGGTCAGGGCGTAGGCGACCAGCGAACCCGCACCGGAACCGCGGCCGGGGCCGACGGGGATATCGTGGCGCTTGGCCCATTTGATGAAGTCGGCAACGATCAGAAAGTAGCCGGGAAACTTCATGCGCTCGATGACGCTCAGTTCGAATTCCAGCCGATCGCGATAATCCTTCTCCTCGTAACCCGGTGCCATGCCAAGCGAGGTTATGCGCTGCTCGAGGCCCTCAACCGCCTGAGCGCGCAGCTCGGCCGCCTCGGCGCGTCCAGCCTCTTCAGGGTCGTCAGTCGCCCCGGTAAAGCGCGGCAGGATCGGCGAGCGGGTCTTCAACACGAAGGAGCAGCGACGAGCGATCTCGACCGTGTTCTCAAGCGCTTCCGGCAAGTTGGCGAAAAGCTTTGCCATGTCTGCGCGGCTCTTCAGATAGTGATCCGGCGTGAGGCGAAATCGCGTATCGTCCGAGACGATGGCATTGTGGGCCACTGCCATCAAGGCGTCATGCGCATCGTAATCGTCCCGCGTCGGGAAAAAGGCTTCGTTGGTGGCAACGAGCGGGATCTCGTGCTCGTAAGCCAGCTTGATCATCTTCTGCTCGTGACGACGATCATAGGTGCCGTGGCGCTGCAATTCGACATAGAGCCTGTCATCGAACAGCTGCTTCAGCCTCAACAACCGGGAGAGCGCCTGTGCGGCGTGCTCTTCTTTCAAAGCCATATCGACCGGGCCGGTGAGCGAACCGGTGAGCGCGATCAACCCTCCCGTACCGATCTCATCAAGCCATGAGGCTGTGATGTGAACGGCGTTGTTGCCCTCGCCGCCGAGATAGGCGCGGCTGACGAGATCGACGAGGCGCTCATATCCCCGCTCGGTCGCGGCAAGCAGCACGATGGATGGCATCTTCGCCAAAGCTTGCTGCGGCCCGCGCTTCTCGCTTTCGCCGCCATCCTCCATATCGATCGATACCTGACAGCCAATGATCGGCTGCAGCCCCTCATCCATCGCCTTCTGCGAGAATTCCAGGGCGACGAACAGATTGTTGGTATCGGTGATCGCAATAGCCGGCTGACTGTCCCCGGCAGCCTTGGCCAATATCTTCTTGAGCGGCAATGCGCCCTCTAGCAGAGAATAGGCGGAATGAACCCTGAGGTGCACAAATTCCGGCATTTCGCCAACCGGCGCTGCCACGCCGCTGCCACCTGCATCCGCCATTTCATACCCTTCCGCACGCCTGAATGAATCAGCGGCATTTTCGGCATTGCGGACCGTAAAGTCCAGAAGTTGCCCCCATCAAATATGGGAACAGCATGCGCAAACGGGGGATAAAACTTACATCGCCATCATGATGAGGGAAAAGCTGGCGACGAACATGACGATGGAAGTGAATGCTGCAACGTCTCGAATAATGTCGGTCATTTAGGCGCTCCTTACTCGTTATGTTTTCTTTTTGTTCCATTTTTGTTCGAGAGTCAATAGAAGCATCAATAAATTTCATCAAGCGACTTTTTAGCCTGCAATGGACGTCGGCGCGGCCGGGCGCTATGCAGAGGCAAACCGGGGGATCACGATGAAGTCACTTGGCTGCGCTCTCATTCTTCTTTTGACCGCAATCGCGGCTCGCGCCGAAGACACCATTGCTTCCGACCGCATAATCGATGCGGCGATCGGCGATTGGAATAAGGACGGCAAGCCGGACCTTGCGTTACTGGTGACGATGCCGCCGAATGATCAGGCCGACTATGAGATCGGGATCTATATCTATCTCCGCGACAAGGAGCACGAGCTACTCAAGCTTGCCGCCGCCGCCCCTGATAAGGTATGGGGCCGCGCTGAGCCTGGCGGCATCTACGGCCAGGAACCATCGATCGCCGCACTGCCGAACGGTTCAATCGCGGTCACCTCGCAGAACGATGCGATCGGGCGCGACCGATGGCATCAGACTTTGACGCTTGCCTATCGCAACGGCGCATTTTTGGTTGCCGGCTATAGCTACGATTTTCGTGACAACCTCGAACCCGGTAACAGCTATAGCTGCGATTATAACGTTCTGACCGGCAAGGTGACTAAGGACGACAAGATATTGAAGGCCGATGCCAAGACCGTCAGCATACAGGACTGGCAGGATGATATCGGCCAGAAGGCCTGCGAAAGCAGCCATCGCTAGCAAATGTTCTCCTTTTGTTCTTTACAAATCTCACATTGAATGGCATCTTGGCCGCTCACCAAAATTGGAGAGGGTCATGCCGGATCTTGCCGAGCTGAACGATTTTATTGTCGTCGCCAAAACCGAAACCTATGTCGGTGACGGCGAGAGGCTGCCATCCTGCCGTAGCGGCTCGCATGACATTGGCTATGCGAGCGGCCGCTGGCGCTATCTCGACAGCTATTTCGGCGGCACGGACTTCGCCGGACAAGAGCTCGTATGGCATGACGGCGAGCCGGTATGGGCCATGAACTATTTCGGCCATATCGTCGAACACGACCTGATCGACGGAACGCGCGCCGGCATGGTGATCAAGGCGGCCCTGCTGCGGCTCCATCTTGACGAAAGGCGCTTTCTCGGCGGCTTCGAGTTCGAGCATGCCTATGGGCTTTACATCGATGAAAACATCGGCGACTGCCACCATTTCAGCGGCTACGAAACTATCGTTGTTAGCGAACGCAGGGCTTACGAACTGGATTATCGCGGCGGCCTGATCATCCCGTAAAGGGATCAGACCTCCACAACCTTGCCTTCGCTCAATGTAACACGGCGATCCATGCGGGCAGCGAGTTCGTGATTGTGCGTGGCGATCAGCGCCGCAAGACCGGATTGGCGCACCAGCGCCTCCAGTGCATCGAAGACGTAATGCGCCGTTGCCGGGTCGAGATTGCCTGTCGGCTCATCCGCCAGCAGCACCAACGGCGCGTTGGCAACCGCACGGGCAATGGCGACACGCTGCTGCTCGCCACCGGACAATTCGGCGGGGCGATGATCACCGCGGTGGCCGATGCGCATGTAGTCGAGAAGCTGAGCGGCTCGCTCGCTGGCATCCTTCCGCGAAAGGCCGGAAATGAGCTGCGGCATCATGATATTCTCAAGCGCGGAGAATTCCGGAAGCAGGTGATGGAACTGATAGACGAAGCCGATCTCGCTGCGGCGCACGGCCGTGCGTCTATCGTCAGACAAGTCCTCACAGGCCTGACCGTTGACGAGCACCTCGCCGTCATCCGGATGCTCAAGCAGCCCGGCCACATGCAGAAGCGTTGATTTACCCGTTCCTGACGGCGCGACGAGGGCAACAATCTCGCCGCTGTGCAGCGTGAAATCCGCCCCCTTCAAGATCGACAGCCGCGTCTCGCCCTGCCCGTAGTGACGCTCCACGCCAGAGAGCTGGAGAACGACGTTGCGTTTCATCAAATGAAATATCCTTATTCGTAGCGCAGCGCCTGCACCGGATCGAGCCGCGAGGCCCGCCAGGCGGGAAAGATGGTGGCAAGGAAGGACAGAGTGAGTGCCATCACGATGACGGAGATGGTCTCGCTGAGATTCATCTGGGCCGGCAATTTGCTGAGGAAATAGACCTCCGGATTGAAAATCACGGTGCCGGAAATCCAGGAGAAGAACTGGCGGATGGACTCGATGTTGAGACAGACCAGGACGCCGAGTATGACGCCGGCGAACGTTCCAACGACGCCGATCGCCGCCCCCGTCATGAAGAAGATGCGCATGATCGCGCCCGACGTGGCCCCCATAGTGCGCAGGATGGCTATATCGCTGCCTTTGTCCTTCACCAGCATGATCAGGCCGGAAATGATATTCAGCGCGGCGACGAGAACGATCAGCGTCAGGATCATGAACATCGTGTTGCGCTCGACCTGAAGGGCTGAGAAGAAAGTGGCGTTGACCTGCCGCCAGTCCGTCAGGAAAATCTGCCGCCCCGCCGCCTCTTCGATCTTCGGCCGCAATTGATCGACGTCATCCGGATTGGTGATGAAGAGCTCGATCTTCTCGACAATTCCCTCGGCATTGAAAAAGACCTGCGCCTCCTCCAGCGGCATGAAGACGACGGAAGAATCATATTCCGACATGCCGACCTCGAAGATTCCCGAAATCGTATAGGCCTTGACGCGTGGGTTGACGCCGAAAGGCGTGACGTCGCCATCCGGTGCCGTAAGGGTGATCTGATCGCCGACCGTGAGACCCAATTGCCGCGCGAGCCGGCTGCCAACCAGAACACCTTGTCCAGAAGCGAAGCCGACCAGGTCGCCGGAAACGACGTGATCGGAGACCGTTTTGAGCTTGGTCAGATCTTCCGAGCGGATGCCGCGCACCAGCGCACCGGTGCCGGAGCCGCCGCGGCCAGAGGCGAGCGTTTCGCCCTCGACGAGCGGCAAGGCCATGGTGACGCCGGGAACGGCAGAAAACTTCTTTGCCAGATCAGAATAATCGTTCAACGGCGAATCAATCGGCTGCACGACGACATGACCGTTGAAGCCGAGAATCTGCTTGAAGAGCTCCGCGCGGAAACCGTTCATCACGGCCATGACGATAATCAGGGCAGCGACACCGAGCATGATGCCGACCAACGAGAAGCCGGCAATCACCGAAATCGAGGCTTCCTTGCGCCGGGAGCGCAGATAGCGCCAGGCGACGAGCCGTTCGAAACCGGAGAACGGGCGAGACGATGGGCTGGCCTTGAACGAATTTTCCTGCTGTTCCACTGCCGCGCTCACCGCCATTCGCCTTTCATCCTTTGTATCGTCAATCAGCCTGCCAGCCGATTGATCGCTGCCTCGACCGTCATCGTCTCGCGAGCGCCGGTCTTACGGTCCTTCACTTCCACTTCGCCGCTCGCGATCGAACGCGGGCCGACGATGATCTGCACGGGCACACCGATCAGATCGGCCGTGGCGAACTTCGTTCCGGCGCGCTCGTCGCGATCGTCGTACAGCACGTCCTTGCCGGCCTTCGACAGCGCGGCATAAACCGTTTCGCAAGCTTCGTCACAGGCCAGGTCCCCAGCCTTCATGTTGATCACCACGACATCGAACGGCGCGACCGAGGCCGGCCAGATGATTCCGTTCTCATCATGCGATGCTTCGATGATGGCGGGAACAAGGCGTGTCGGGCCGATACCGTAAGATCCCATGTGGACAGCATGTTCCTTGCCGTCGGGACCCTGCACCTTCGCGCCCATCGGCTCGGAATACTTCGTGCCGAAATAGAAGATATGGCCGACCTCGATGCCACGCGCAGACAGGCGATCCTCTTCAGGAATAGCATTGAAGGCGGCTTCGTCATGCATTTCCGAGGTTGCGGCATAGACCGAAGTCCACTTGTCGAAAATGCTCTTCAGGCCGGCAATATCGTCGAAATCCGTGTCTTCGCCAGGAATGTCGAAATTGACGAAATCCTTGTGGCAGAAAACTTCGGACTCGCCGGTATCGGCAAGAATGATGAATTCGTGACTGAGATTGCCGCCGATAGGACCGGTATCCGCGCGCATCGGGATTGCTCTCAGGCCGAGCCGATTGAAGGTGCGCAGATAAGCGGCGAACATCTTGTTATAAGATTGCACGGCGCCTTCCTGCGTCAGATCGAAGGAATAGGCATCCTTCATCATGAATTCGCGCGAGCGCATCGTGCCGAAACGCGGGCGGATTTCGTCACGGAACTTCAGCTGGATGTGATAGAGATTCAGCGGCAAGTCCTTGTAGGACTTGATGTAAGACCGGAAGATGTCGGTGACCATTTCCTCGTTGGTCGGACCATAAAGCATGGGCCGATCCTGCCGATCCTTGATGCGCAGCATCTCCTTGCCGTAGGCGTCATAACGGCCGCTTTCCTGCCAAAGCTCGGCCGACTGCAGTGTCGGCATCAACAGCTCGATGGCGCCGGAACGGTTCTGTTCCTCGCGAATGATCTTATTGACCTTGTCCAGCACGCGCTTGCCCAGCGGTAGCCAGGAATAGATACCCTGCGACTGCTGCCGGACCATGCCGGTGCGCAGCATAAGCCGATGGGAAACGATTTCAGCCTCCTTGGGATTTTCCTTCAGGATGGGCATGAAGTAACGAGACAGACGCATGACGCTTGTTCCAGATGGTTTGACGTTCCGCTCGCGGCGGAATCGTTAGCAAATTATGTACAGGAGGCAGTTCATAACTGCTTCGGCGTAGGAAGGAAACCCGCATTCTTCAACAGAAGATTTTGGTAAAAGCCCGGAAATCCAGGGGAAAGCGCCTATTTCGGCTGTTTCGAAAAAGCGCACATTTATAAGGATTTACGGCGAAAATCCGTCAACAGAAAAATTCTGCGCGAGTGTAGCAAAAAAGCAAAAAAAAGGATGACAAAGCTCAATGTTTGAGCTAATTTTAGCTCACAAAAGAGGCAGGAAGGCTAAATTCTTGCCGTTTCGCGGTCAAGTCTTGGGAGGATCAGATCTTAGGCGCGCTCGTTCGCTGCCCCGGTAACGGATAAGGATCACGCGATACTTTAAAACAAGGCTTTTAGCCTTGTTTTTTTTTGCTTTCTCAGCTCGATCTACTGCAGATCAGTCCAATTGCGAGAAAGTGTCTTCAGCCTTTCAGCAGAACAACTCAAATATCGTCCGGGATTTGATGCGCCATGCACATGACAGACGTGTGACGAATTGATGGCGATTGCGAGGCGCAAGCAAAGAGAAGGCTCAAATGATCGATCCGTGTTTTACCGCGCCCTTTCCATCAATTGTAGTTCGGCACGAACCTCGGAATGGAATCTATGCCCAGCCCGAAATAATGCGAGGCAACATACCAGGTGCCATACAGAAGAGCCGACACCAACGTCGTGATTAGAACCACTCGCCAAGCGCGGAATTTCGTCGGTGCACTTTCGACCGTACCTAGAATCACATGCTCGTCTTCGGCCTGGGTGCGCAGACCGAACGGCAGGACGGCAAAAAGCGTAATCCACCAGACGACGAAATAAACGGCGAAACTGGCGATGATCTGCTGTGCCATTATGCTCCCTTCGAGACGAGCCCGCTCGTCTCTTCCTCTTCCAAACTGCTTATAGGGGCAAAACAGTTGTCTTTCAAAGCGCAGATCAGCGCACTTAGAGCGTTTCCCTGACTGATTGAATCGAAGGCTTTGCAAATCGCTTGCATTCTGATTCAAGCTATCTGCCGATGGAGGTCGGCAGATATGTCGAGAGCGCTTTCCGTTGATCTTCGCATACGTGTGCTTGCCGCCGTTGACGGCGGTGCATCGCATAGGGAGGCTGCCCAGCGTTTCGGCGTCAGTGCGGCAAGCGTGAGCCGTTGGCGTAACCTGCAAGTCCGGCAAGGGAACGTTCGTCCCGGTCCACTCGGTGGCGACCGCAACTCCCACAAAATTGAAGCTCATGCCGGTCTGATCATGGCCTGGCTCGCAGAGCACCGGGATGGGACGTTGTTCGAGCTTCGTGACGCTCTTGCGGCCCAGGGTATCATTGCCAGCAAGTCGGCCCTGCACCGGTTTCTGGTTCGGCACGAACAGACGCGCAAAAAAAGACTGGCCATGCGGTAGAGCAGAGCCGTCCAGACATCCTGGAAAAACGGCAATGCTGGTTCGAGGACCAACTCGATCTCGACCCGGAGCGGCTCGTGTTCATCGACGAGACCTGGACGGCGACCAATATGACCCGCACTCATGGACGATGCAGGAAGGGCGAGCGGTTGCGGATGGGGTTCCCTCATGGTCACCGCAAGACAACCACATTGGTTGCCGGCCTACGGAGCACAGGAATGGTCGCACCGCTTGTCATCGACGGGCCGATCAACGGTGAGTGGTTCGAGGCCTATGTCGCTCAGGTTCTGGTGCCGACGTTGAAACCGGGCGACGTCGTCATCCTTGACAATCTGTCGAGCCACAAACGACCGGCGGCGCGGGAAATCATCGAAGCGGCAGGCGCGACAATGATGTTCCTTCCGCCCTACAGCCCGGACTTCAACCCCATAGAGAAGGCCTTTTCCAAGCTGAAGGCACTCCTGCGAAAGGCTGCCGAGAGAACCGTTACCGGCCTATGGGACAGGATCGGAAAGATCATCGATTTGGTCGAGCCGCAGGAGGCCCAAAACTATTTCAACTCATGCGGATACGATCCAACATGAATGGGAAACGCTCTAATGCGGATTGATATTCTAGGCCAGTTCCGGCAAAAATCATCCCGCTCCGGTGTCACACCTGCTCAAGCTCGATAAGCGTGCCGAAGAAATCCTTCGGATGCAGGAAAAGCACGGGCTTGCCATGCGCGCCGATCTTCGGCTCGCCATTGCCGAGCACGCGTGCTCCCGACGCAACAAGTCTATCGCGAGCCGCGCGGATGTCGGCGACCTCATAACAAATGTGGTGCATGCCGCCATCCGGGTTCTTGGCCAGGAAGGCAGCGATGGGCGAGGCTTCACCCAGCGGCTCGAGCAGTTCGACCTTGGTATTCGGCAGTTCTACGAAAACGACGGTAACGCCGTGTTCCGGTAGTGTCTGCGGCTGGGATACTGTAGCACCGAGCGTTTCACGATAGGCCTTAGAAGCCGCCGCAATATCAGGTACGGCTATCGCGATGTGATTGATCCGTCCCAGCACGGTACTCTCCTCCCCGATCGGCCGTTGAACTCAGCCGCCGGTGCGCGTCACGAACACGGTCACCATCGGCTTCTTGCCCCAGCCCTGATTGGCGGCGGCGCGCACCGCGCGGCGTACCGCCTCCTGCAGCATATTCAGATCCTTGCGGCGAGCGCGCGGAATGCTTTCGACGGCGCTGACGATGGCATCGAAGAGCGTGTCCTCCATCTCCTCACCTTCATCATCATAGGCCGGCAGGCCGATCGGCACGAGATCGGGGTCGCCGACAATGTCGTAACGGGCATCGAGCACGACATTGACGGCGACATGGCCGACATAGGAAAGCTTCTTGCGCTCGCCGATGCCCATCTCGTCGAAATCGCCGATCAGAATACCGTCCTTGAAGATGCGCCCATGCGGGGCGTCGCCGATCACCTCGACCGGACCGGGCGCAAGGCGCACGACATCGCCGTTGCGCACGCGCGGTACGGTGGCAATGCCGCTCTGTTCGGCCAATTCCTTATGGGCGGTCAGATGCGTCGCCTCGCCATGCACGGGGATGACGACCTTCGGGCGCGTCCATTCATACATCTTCTGCAATTCGTTGCGCCGGGGATGGCCGGAAACGTGCACGAGCGCCTCGGCATCCGTGACCACATGAACGCCCTGTTCGATCAGACCGTTCTTGATGTCCTGAATGGCCTTCTCATTGCCGGGAATGGCGCGCGAGGAAAAGACGACGATATCGCCAGCGGCCAATGCGACGTTGCGCATCTCGTCCCGGGAGAGCTTGGCAAGCGCTGCGCGCGGCTCACCCTGGCTGCCAGTCAGGATGACCACGACCTTGTCGCGCGGGATATAGCCATATTCATCTTCGGCGATAAACGGCTTGATGCCTTCCATGATGCCGATATCGCGAGCGACGTCGACGACGCGTTTCAGCGAACTGCCAAGCAGAAGTATTTCCCGGCCAGCAGCTTCGGCAGCTTCGGCAATGGTGCGGATGCGGCCGACATTCGACGAGAACGTCGTGATCGCCACCCTGCCCTCGGCATCCTCGATGATCTTGCGCAGGCTTTCCGAGACGTCCTTTTCCGAAGGCGAAACGCCGTCGCGCAACGCGTTGGTGGAATCGCACATCAGTGCCAACACACCTTCATCGCCGAGTTGGCGGAAGCGGGCCTCGTCGGTCAGCGGCCCAAGCGAAGGTTCATGATCGATCTTCCAGTCGCCGGTATGGACGACATTGCCGAGCGGTGTGCGGATCATCAGCGACATCGGCTCGGGGATCGAGTGGTTGACGGCCACGCCTTCGATCTCGAACGGGCCGACATTGATGCGGTCGCCGGCCTTGAACAGCGTCACCGGAATCTCGCCCATCGATTTCTCGTAATCGCGCTTGGCTTCGAGAAGGCCGGCGGTGAAGGCCGAGGCGTAGATCGGAACGTTCAGCCCGGGCCAAAGATCATTAAGCGCGCCGTAGTGATCCTCGTGCGCGTGGGTTATGATGATGCCCTTGAGGTTCTTGCGTTCCTTGGCGAGGAAACGGATGTCCGGCAGGACGAGATCGACACCCGGCAGATCCGGCCCCGGGAAGGTGACGCCGCAATCGACCATGATCCACTGGCGCTGCTCCGCCGGACCGTAGCCGTAGAGCGCGAGATTCATGCCGATTTCGCCGACGCCGCCGAGGGGCAGAAACACCAATTCGTCTTGCTTCGCCATCTGATCCCCAACCATTATCTAAAGAAAACGTCGCCCGCCGCGATCGGCATGATCCTGCCGTCCTCGGTTTCGAGCATCAACAAGCCATTATCATCGATTCCCGAGAAATGGCCCAAAATCGAGCGATCCGGCAAGTTTACCGTGATCTTTTCCCCGATGCCGCACGCAAATTCACGCCAGCGCGCGGTGATTTCCCGAATACCCTTGCCGCGGCTCCAGACGTCGAGCGCCTCCGACATCGCGGCATAAAGATGGGCAAACAGCTCGTCCGGCGACACCATTGAGCCCTGCTGCCTCAGGCATGTGACCGGATACATCGGATTGTCAGGCATGACGGCAATGTTGATGCCGATGCCGATGACGAGCGCATACCGGCCGTCCGGCAGCGCCTCGCCTTCGATCAGGATACCGCAGGTCTTCTTGCGGCCGATCAGGATATCGTTCGGCCATTTGATCTCGACCGGCTCGGCGGCGAGCGGCAGCACGCCGCGTACCGCCCGATGCACGGCGAGCGCCACCGCAAGCGGCAGAGAGCCGAGGCGGTCCATGGGAGCGGGATCGATCAGAAGAAGAGATGCGTAGAGATTGCCGGCTTCCGACACCCAGGGACGACCGCGGCGGCCGCGTCCCCCCGTCTGGCGCTCAGCGGTGACCCAAAGGTTTCCGGTGTCGCCGGCGCGCGCCCGTTCGAGACAGACGCTGTTTGTGGACGAGGTTTCCTGAAGCGCATCATGCCGGAAGTCGGCGAGCGACTTCCGGCTATTCATGTCAGACGCCATCAAAACAGCGTCGCAGCGGCCAGATCGGCGGCACCGCCGATTGCGCCGCCGAAGAAGACATAGGCGATGACGAACAGACCTGAGAGACCGAAGACGAGGCGCAGCGAACCAGCCGTGCGTGCGAATTCATCCTTGGCTTCATCGAACCACATCACCTTGATGACGCGCAGATAGTAGTAAGCGCCGACGACCGAAGCCAGAACGCCGATGATGGCGAGCGCATAGAGATGCGCCTGGATGGCAGCAACGAAGACGAAATACTTTCCGAAGAAGCCTGCGAGCGGCGGAATGCCGGCCAACGAGAACATCAGCGCGGTCAGGACCACCGCCATGAAAGGATTGGTCGTCGAAAGGCCAGCGAGATCGTCGATGTTTTCGACCTGACGGCCATCCTTGCGGCGCATCGCCATGATGATGGCGAAGGAGCCGAGCGTCATGACCATGTAGATGACCATGTAGAGCATGACGCCGGAGACGCCTGTCTTGGTGCCGGCGGCAAGGCCGACGAGCGCATAGCCCATGTGACCGATCGAGGAATAGGCCATCAGTCGCTTGAAGTTGCGCTGACCGATCGCCGCGAACGAGCCGAGCAACATCGAGGCGATCGAGATGAAGACGATGATCTGCTGCCAATCGGCCAGGACCGGATGGAAAGCCGTGACCACGATGCGGGTCAGGATAGCCATGGCGGCAACCTTGGGTGCCGCCGCGAAGAAGGCTGTGACCGGGGTCGGCGCACCTTCGTAGACATCGGGCGTCCACATGTGGAACGGCACGGCGGAGATCTTGAAGGCGAGGCCTGCAAGCACGAAGACCAGACCGAAGACGAGGCCGAGCGAACGGGTTTCGGCGCTGAGTGCGGTCGCGATCGCATCGAAGCTCGTGTGACCGGTGAAGCCATAAACCAGCGACATGCCATAAAGCAGCATACCGGAGGACAGCGCACCGAGGACGAAATACTTCAGGCCGGCTTCGGTCGACTTCAGGCTGTCGCGGTTGATGGCGGCAACGACGTAAAGGGCCAGCGACTGCAGTTCCAGCGACAGGTAGAGCGAGATCAGGTCATGCGCCGAGATCATCAGCAGGATGCCGAGGGTCGCGAGCAAAAGGAGCACCGGGAACTCGAAGCGATCGAGCTGCAGCTCGCGCGCCTGGCCAATGCTGAGGAACATGGCGACGATCGAGCCGACCAGCGCGACGATCTTCATGAAGCGGGAGAAGCCGTCGGCAAGGTAGGCGCCGCCATAGGCGAGGCCCTCGCCCGGCACGAAGATGATCCAGAGACCTGCCACCGCGAGGACCGCGATGGCAAGACCGGTGACCGTGGGTCCCGACCGCTCGCCCGAGAAGACGCCGATCATGAGCAGCACAAGCGCACCGACCGCGAGGATGAGCTCCGGAATGGAAAGATGCAGGCTTGCAAGAATTGTGTCAGCAGTCATGTCGAATAAGTCCCGTCATCAATTCATCGACAGCGCAACATTCTGCGCAGCGTGCAGGGCAGCGGTATAATTGTTCACCAGCAGATCCACCGAAGCCGCCGTGGCATCGAAGATCGGAGCCGGATAGACACCGAATAGGATCGTCAGCGCGATCAGCGGATAGAGAATCAGCTGTTCACGCGGCGACAGATCCAGAAGCTTCTTCAGGTTCTCCTTCTCCAGCGCGCCGAAAATGACACGGCGGTAGAGCCAGAGCGCGTAAGCTGCCGACAGGATCACACCAGTCGCGGCAAAGAGCGCAACCCACGTATTGGCGCGGAAGACGCCGATCAGGGTCAGGAATTCGCCGATGAAGCCGGAGGTACCGGGCAGACCAACGTTCGCCATGGTGAAGACCATCATGGCGACGGCATATTTCGGCATGTTGTTGACCAGACCGCCGTAAGCCGCGATTTCGCGGGTATGGGTGCGGTCATAGATCACGCCGACGCAGAGGAAGAGCGCGCCCGAGACGATGCCGTGCGACAGCATCTGGAAAATCGCGCCCTGCACGCCCTGCTGGTTTGCCGCGAAGATACCCATCGTCACGTAACCCATGTGGGCGACCGACGAGTAGGCGATCAGCTTCTTGATGTCGTCCTGCATCATCGCGACCAGCGAGGTGTAGATAATGGCGATGACCGAAAGGGCAAAAACGAGCGGCGCGAAATATTCCGAAGCGTTCGGGAACATGCCGAGCGAGAAGCGGATGAGGCCGTAGCCGCCGAGCTTCAGGAGGATGCCTGCCAGGATGACCGAGCCTGCCGTCGGCGCCTGAACGTGCGCGTCGGGAAGCCAGGTATGGACAGGCCACATCGGCATCTTCACCGCGAAGGAGGCGAAGAAGGCGAGCCATAGCCAAGTCTGCAGCTGCGGCGGGAACTTGTAGGCGAGCAGCGTCGGGATATCGGTCGTGCCGGCCTGCCAGTACATCGCCATGATGGCGAGCAGCATCAGCACGGAGCCGAGCAGCGTGTAGAGGAAGAACTTGTAGCTGGCGTAGACGCGATCCTTGCCGCCCCAGACGCCGATGATCAGGAACATCGGAATGAGGCCGGCTTCGAAGAAGACGTAGAACAGCACGATATCGAGCGACGTGAACACGCCGACCATCATCGTTTCGAGGACGAGGAAGGCGATCATGTAGTCCTTCAGTCGCTTTTCGACCGAGAGCCAGCTTGCGAGCACGCAAAAGGGCATCAGGAAGGTCGACAGGATGACGAACAGCATGGAAATGCCGTCGACGCCCATGTGATAGCTGATGCCGCCCGTCAGCCACTCATGCTTTTCGACGAGCTGGAAGCCCGGATTGGCATTGTCGAACCAGATCCAGACGAACAGCGACACGATGAAGGTGACGATGGTCGTCGCCAGCGAAATGTTCAGGACGTTCCGGCGGCCGTTGGCGCCGTTCCCCTGCGTGAACAGCAGAAGGAGAACGCCCACCAGCGGCAGGAAGGTGACCGTTGAAAGAATAGGCCAATCGGTCATCAGAGGGAACTCCCGAGCATCATCCAGGTAACGAGGGCTGCGATACCGAGCAGCATCGCGAAGGCGTAGTGATAGAGGTAGCCGGTCTGCAGGCGCACGACACGGTTGGTGACGTCGACGACGCGGGCGGCAATGCCGTTCGGGCCGATGGTGTCGATGACCCCGATATCGCCCTTCTTCCAGAGGAAGCGGCCAAGCGCCTTGGCGGAGCGGACGAAAAGGAAGTCATAAAGCTCGTCGAAGTACCACTTGTTCAACAGGAACTCGTAGAGGACGCGCTGCTGCTGAGCGAGGCGGCGCGGCGTTTCCGGCGACCTGATGTAGAAGTACCAGGCGGTGACAAGGCCGAGAAGCATGGCAATGAAGGGGCTGAGCTCAACCCAGACAGGCGCATGTTCCATTTCCTCGAGGATCTTGTTGTCCGGGAGCGTGAACAGCGCATGCTTCCAGAATTCCTCGTAGGCATGGCCGACGAAATCGGCGTTGAAATACATGCCCGCGGCGACGGCGCCGATCGCCAGCAGGTAAAGCGGGATCAGCATTACGTTCGGCGATTCATGCACGTGGTGCATGACCTCGTGCGAAGCACGCGGCTTGCCGAAGAAGGTCATGAAGATCAGGCGCCAGGAATAGAAGCTGGTGAACATCGCGGCGATGACCAGCAGCGTGAAGGCGAAGCCGGCCGCTGCATTGTGCGAGGCGAAGGCCGCCAGGATGATCGCATCCTTCGAGAGGAAGCCGGCGAAACCGATATGGGTCAGCGGGATGCCGACGCCGGTGATTGCCAGCGTGCCGATGACCATCATCCAGAAGGTCTTCTGGATATGTGGGCGCAGGCCGCCCATATGACGCATGTCCTGCTCGCCGTCGACGGCGTGGATGACCGAGCCGGCGCAGAGGAAGAGTAGCGCCTTGAAGAAGGCGTGGGTGAAGAGATGGAAAATCGCAGCGCCATAAGCGCCGACGCCGAGGGCTACGAACATGTAGCCGAGCTGCGAACAGGTCGAATAAGCGATGACGCGCTTGATGTCGTTCTGCACGAGGCCGACGGTCGCGGCGAAGAAGGCCGTGATCGCGCCGATGATGGTGACAAAGGTCAGCGCATCCTGCGACAGTTCGAAGATCGGCGACATGCGGGCGACGAGGAATACCCCGGCGGTGACCATGGTCGCGGCATGGATAAGTGCGGAAACCGGCGTCGGGCCTTCCATGGCGTCCGGCAGCCAGGTGTGCAGCAGGAACTGCGCCGATTTACCCATCGCGCCCATGAACAGCAGCAGGCAGACGGCCGTCAGCGCATGGCCGCGATCGAGATGCATGCCGAGGAAATTGAGCACGATATCGGTCGGCTGGCCGCCCTGCCCGGAAGCAAAGCTCTGGGCATTGCCGAAGATGACGTCGAAATTGATCGAGCCGAAGAGGACGAAGACGCCGGCAATGCCGAGCACGAAGCCGAAGTCGCCGACGCGGTTGACGATGAAGGCCTTCATCGCGGCAGCCGAGGCGGACGGCTTCTTGAACCAGAAGCCGATCAGCAGATAGGAGGCGAGACCGACGCCTTCCCAGCCGAAGAACATCTGGGCGAGGTTGTCGGAGGTCACCAGCATCAGCATGGCGAAGGTGAAGAGCGAGAGATAGGCGAAGAAGCGCGGACGATGCGGATCGTGATGCATGTATCCGATCGAATACACGTGAACCAGGGTCGAAACCGAGTTCACGACGATCAGCATCACCGAGGTCAGCGTGTCGACGCGCAGCGCCCAGGAAACGTCGATGCCGCCGGACTGGATCCAGCGCAGGACTTCAACCTTGATCGGGCCATCCGTATGGCCAAGCGCCACCGTGAAGAAGACGATCCACGAGAGGACGGCCGCGATGATCATCAGGCCGGTGGTAACATATTCCGAAGCCTTGGCGCCGATCGCACGGCCGAAAAGGCCAGCGATAATAGCGCCAATCAGGGGAAGAAAGACGATAGCCTTATATAAGAACATAGCTTTATCAGCCCTTCATCACGTTGACGTCTTCGACCGCGATGGAGCCGCGGTTACGATAGAAGACGACGAGAATTGCAAGACCGATCGCGGCTTCAGCCGCGGCGACGGTCAAAATGAATAGAGCGAAAACCTGGCCGACGATGTCGTTGAGGAACGACGAGAAGGCGACCATGTTGATGTTGACGGCGAGCAATATGAGCTCGACCGACATCAGGATGATGATGACGTTCTTGCGGTTCAGAAAGATACCGAAGACGCCGAGCACGAAGAGGATGGCGCTGACCGTGAGGTAATGGGAAAGTCCGATGACCATGTTGTTGTTCCTTTGACCCTCGTGCCTCGCCTCAGACGCCCTGCCCCGGCTTGACCTTGACCACCTCGACGGCGGTCGCGGGCGTGCGGGCGACCTGTTGGGAAATGTTCTGGCGCTTGATGTGCGTGCGATGCTTCAGCGTCAGCACGATTGCGCCGATCATCGCGACCAGCAGAACGAGGCCGGCGATCTCGAAGAAATAAACGTAGTTGGTATAGAGCACGTCGCCGAGTGCGGCGGTGTTCGTCCGCTGCGTCAAGGCCGGGATCGGCATGGCGACGGTCTTGGCAATGGTCGGTGAAATCACGCTGCCGCCGATAACGACGATCAGCTCGGCCGCAAGGATGACGCCGATCAAAGCGCCGATCGGGGCATATTCCAGAATGCCGGCCCTGAGCTCGGAGAAATCGATATCCAGCATCATGACGACGAAGAGGAAGAGGACCGCCACGGCGCCGACATAAACGACCAGCAGGATCATCGCCAGGAATTCAGCCCCCATCAGCAGGAAGAGGCCGGCCGCGTTGAAGAAAACCAGGATGAGGAACAGGACCGAATGGACCGGATTCCGCGCCGAGATAACCATGAACGCCGACGCCACAGCGACAAAGGCGAAGATATAGAAAAAAAGAGCCTGCAGACCCATGTTGGTGCCTTTTTCGTCTTCCCCCGGGCAGCCGGGAGTTTCCCTGCCCGATGGAGCTCGGCCGGACGACAGGTCCGACAAAGCTCCGGTCTAGTTTCAACCGCGACGGCGACGCTTGGCCGCCCGTCACGGCATATTCAAAACTCCGCTCAGCGGTACGGCGAATCGATCGCGATATTCTGCGCGATTTCGCGTTCCCAGCGGTCGCCATTGTCCAAAAGCCGCGCCTTGTCGAAGTAGAGCTCTTCGCGGGTCTCGGTGGCGAATTCGAAGTTCGGCCCTTCGACGATCGCGTCGACCGGGCAAGCTTCCTGGCAGAAGCCGCAATAGATGCACTTCACCATGTCGATGTCGTAACGCACCGTGCGGCGGGTGCCGTCGTTGCGGCGCGGCCCGGCCTCGATGGTGATGGCCTGGGCAGGACAGATGGCCTCGCAGAGCTTGCAGGCGATGCAACGCTCTTCGCCGTTGGGATAGCGGCGCAGCGCATGTTCGCCGCGGAAGCGCGGGCTGACCGGCCCCTTTTCGAAGGGGTAATTGATCGTTGCCTTCTGCTTGAAGAAGTAACGCATCGACAAAAAGAATGCGCCGACAAATTCCTTGAGGAACAGCGAGCCGACAGCGTTGGAAATTCCGGCCATCTTCAACCTCCAAATCTGCTTGAAGCGAGAATCGACATCATCATGCCCATCCCGTCAGCTTCAGCACGAATGCAACGATAACGACCATGGCGAGCGACAGCGGCAGGAAAACCTTCCAGCCAAGGCGCATGAGCTGGTCGTAGCGGTAGCGCGGCACGAATGCCTTCACCATCGCGAACATGAAGAATACAAAGCACGACTTCAGCAGGAACCAGATGATGCCCGGAACCCAGTTCAGGATCCAGATATCGACCGGAGGCAGCCAGCCGCCGAGGAACAGGATCGTGGTCAGCGAGCACATGAGGACGACGGCGGCATATTCGCCGAGCATGAACATCATGTAGGGCGAAGAACCGTATTCGACCATGAAGCCAGCAACCAGCTCCGATTCCGCTTCCGGAAGGTCGAACGGCGGACGGTTCGTTTCAGCCAGCGCCGAAATGAAGAACACGATGAACATCGGGAACAGCGACAGCCAGTGCCAGTCGAGGAACGAGGCCGGCAGGCCGAGCTTGGTACCGAGGCCTGTCTGCTGCGAGAGCACGATATCCGTCAGGTTCAGCGAACCGACGCAGAGCAGCACGGTGACGATGACGAGGCCGATCGAGACTTCGTAGGACACCATCTGCGCCGCCGAGCGGAGCGCGCCGAGGAACGGATACTTCGAGTTCGAAGCCCAACCGCCCATGATGATGCCGTAAACTTCCAGCGATGAGATCGCCAGAATGTAGAGGATGCCGACATTGATATCGGCGACGACCCAGTTCTGCGCGACAGGCACGACGGCCCAAGTCGACAGCGCCAGCACCACCGAAACCAGCGGAGCCAGCAGGAACACGGTCTTGTTGGCGCCGGCCGGGATGATCGGCTCCTTGAACATGAACTTCAGCAAGTCGGCAAAGGACTGGAACAGGCCGAAGGGACCGACGACGTTCGGGCCGCGGCGCAGCTGCACGGCAGCCCAGATCTTACGGTCGGCAAGCAGAATGTAGGCGATGAAAACCAGCAGGCAGACCAAGAGCAGCAGGGACTGGCCGATCATGATCAGCGCCGGCCAGAGATAGGTCGAAACGAATGAATCCATAGTCCTCTGCCCTTACTCTGCCGCAACGCGGAAATTGTTGCGGGCCAATGCCGAGCACTCGGCCATGACAGCCGATGCGCGCGTTATCGGGTTCGTCAAATAGAAGTCTTTGATCGGCGAAGCAAATGCCGATTTGCCCATTGCGCCGGCTTTTTTCGCAAGTGCGGCAATTTGGGCGCTATCGCCTTCAGCAATCTCGTCGATACCGGAGAAATGCGGGAAGGCTGCATAGAGCTTGGCGCGCAATTCTCTCAGCGAATCAAAGGGAAGCTTCTTGCCGAGCACGTCGGAAAGGGCACGGATGATCGCCCAGTCCTCGCGGGCGTCGCCCGGCGCGAAACCGGCGCGGTTGCCCATCTGGACGCGGCCTTCCGTGTTGACCCAGGTGCCAGACTTTTCGGTGTAAGCTGCAGCTGGAAGGATGACATCAGCGTTCTGAGCGCCGTTATCGCCATGCGAGCCGATATAGACTGTGAACTTCGCGCCCTTGCGGCTGAAATCGAGCTCATCGGCGCCCAGCAGGAAGAGGACGTCCATCGAGGACAGCATGGTAGCGGCATTAACGCCCTTTGCGCCCGGCACGAAGCCGAGATCAAGACCGCCGACACGCGCAGCTGCGGTGTGCAGCACGGCAAAGCCATTCCAGTCTTCCTTGACGACGCCGACGGCGGCAGCGAGCTTGGCGGCATTTGCCAGAACCTCGGCACCGTCTTCGCGGATCAGGGCGCCCTGGCCGATGATGATCATCGGCTTCTGAGCATTCTTCAGCACGTCGGCGAAGCTGTGCGAGCCGCTGACGAGATCGGCCAGCGTGTCCGGCCCAGCGCCGAGATAATCATAGGAGTAGCGAAGATCTGCAGCCTCGCCGATCACGCCGATCGGGAACTTGCCGCGGCGCCAGCGCTTGCGGATGCGCGAGTTCATGACGGCAGCCTCGAAGCGCGGATTGGCACCGACGATCAGCAGCGCATCAGCGGCTTCAATGCCTTGGATGCTCGGGTTGAAGATGTAGCTTGCGCGGCCGAGCGACGGATCAAGCGCCGTCCCGTCCTGGCGACAGTCGAGATTTTCCGATCCGAGCGACTTCAGCAGCTCGCCAAGGGCGTACATTTCCTCGACCGAGGCGAGATCGCCGGCAATCGCGCCGATCTTGTCGCCGCTGGTGGCGGAAACGGCCGACTTGATAGCAGCGAAAGCGTCGCTCCAGCTTGCCGGCTGCAGACGGCCGTCCTTGCGGACATAGGGCTTGTCCAGGCGCTGAGTCTTCAGGCCGTCCCAGATGAAGCGAGTCTTGTCGGAGATCCACTCTTCGTTGATCTGCTCATTGACACGGGGCAGCACGCGCATGACTTCGCGGCCGCGCGTATCGACGCGGATTGCCGAGCCGAGAGCGTCCATGACGTCGATCGATTCGGTCTTATTCAATTCCCACGGACGAGCCGTGAAGGCGAAGGGCTTGGAGGTCAGCGCGCCGACCGGGCAAAGGTCGACGACGTTGCCCTGCAGCTCGGAGGTCATCGCCTGCTCGAGATAGGTGGTGATCTCGGCATCCTCGCCGCGGCCGATGAGGCCGAGTTCGGAAATGCCGGCAACTTCCGTCGTGAAGCGGACGCAGCGCGTGCAGTGGATGCAGCGGTTCATCACGGTCTTGACGAGCGGGCCGATATACTTGTCCTCGACGGCGCGCTTGTCTTCCTGATAGCGCGAACTGTCGATGCCGAAGGCCATGGCCTGGTCCTGCAGGTCGCATTCGCCGCCCTGATCGCAGATCGGGCAATCCAGCGGGTGGTTGATCAGAAGGAATTCCATCACGCCTTCGCGGGCCTTCTTGACCATCGGCGTGTTGGTGAAGACTTCCGGAAGCTCGCCGTTCGGGCCGCCGCGGATATCGCGAACGCCCATGGCGCAGGATGCCTGCGGCTTCGGCGGGCCACCCTTCACCTCGACGAGGCACATGCGGCAATTGCCGGCCACCGACAGTCGTTCATGGAAGCAGAAGCGCGGGACTTCGGCGCCGGCTTCCTCGCACGCCTGGATAAGCGTGTAGTGATCCGGAACTTCGATCTCTTTACCGTCAATCTTCAGTTTAGCCATCGTCCACTCAGTCCTATGTCACGTCTCCAGCCCAACCTGGCCGCAGACAATTTCATGATCGCAAGCCGGATTGCCATCGGGGCGGCTCAAACGCCTGATGGCACCGGTTCGCTCACAATAAGCTTTGCCAAGCCTTGTCCCCGCAAGACCAGCTTTGCGATCGAGCCACGTGGGGCACCCACATCGTCTCCATCGCCTTCATTCACCCTCCCCGGCCGCGATCCAGCCGAGGAAAACCTTAACTCCGGCCCTTCGGCAGCAGCTCCTTCGCTTGGCCAACCCAGTCATCGCGCCGGATGCGACCTTCGAAACCGAGCTCGCCATCGATCCGCTCGATATCCGCATCGCTCCAGGCGGCGATATCGGCGAAGCGCTTGATGCCACGTCCGTTCAGCACCTGCTCCAGCTTCGGACCGACGCCGGAAATCCGCTTCAGGTCGTCAGCCTTCTCGGCTGCCTTGCGGCCACGCGCGGGAACCGGCTTTACGGCGACCGGCACAGCGGCTTCAACCTTCGCCGTTTTCTTTGCAGGAGCCGTGACCGCCTTCGGTGCAACAACCGCGGGCTTCGGCTCGGCTTTCTTCACGGCAGCCGGCTTCTGCTTCGCAGCAACCGGTTTCGGTGCAACAGGCTTGACCGCAGCCTCCTTGGCTGCAGCCTCGGGCTTTACAGGTTTGGCGTCCCCTGCCCCAGCGTCCACGCCCGCCGGCTTCGCAGCGACCTCAGCCGGATGTTTTTCGTCTTCAAGGGCATCGGCCAACCGGGTGGTTGCTTCGACCGCGCCCTGGAAAGCGCCCAAAAACGCGCCGGCCAGTTGCGAGGTAAAGCCGAAACCGATTGCGGTGACCGCCGCAATGGCTGCGGCCGGATGGGCCATCAGCGGATGGATCGGCATGATCGGCGCGTTCCCAAACATATCGGCAGCAGCGCGGCCAAGATCGGCCGATGTATTACCGGCCGCTCCGCTCTCCTGCCTGATATCGTTGGTCTTCGCCATCTTCGATCCTTACTCGGCTGCTTCCAGAACCGCGCCGTGGCTCGTCGCGTTGGCAGTGTACTGGTCGATGCGCTTTTCGATCTCGGGACGGAAATTGCGGATCAGGCCCTGAACCGGCCATGCGGCAGCGTCACCGAGCGCACAGATGGTATGACCTTCGATCTGCTTCGTCACCTGGAACAGCATGTCGATCTCGCGCTTCTGGGCGTTGCCACGAGCCATACGCTCAAGAACGCGCCACATCCAGCCCGTGCCTTCGCGGCACGGCGTACACTGGCCGCAGCTCTCATGCTTGAAGAAGGCCGAGATGCGGGCAATCGCCTTGATGATGTCCGTCGACTTGTCCATGACGATCGCCGCAGCCGTGCCGAAGGACGACTTGACTTCGCGCAAGCCGTCGAAATCCATCGGGCAGTCGATGATGTCAGCAGCCGGAACGACCGGGCACGATGCGCCGCCGGGAATGACGGCGAGCAGGTTATCCCAGCCGCCGCGAACGCCGCCGGCGTGCTTGTCGACGAGCTCACGGAAGGTGATGCCCATCGTCTCCTCGACCGTGCAGGGACGGTTGACGTGACCGGAGAGCATGAACAGCTTCGTGCCGACATTGTTCGGACGGCCGAAGGAGGAGAACCAGCCGGCGCCGCGGCGCAGGATCGTCGGGGCAACGGCGATCGACTCGACATTGTTGACCGTCGTCGGGCAACCATAGAGACCCATATTGGCCGGGAACGGCGGCTTCAGGCGCGGCTGACCCTTCTTGCCTTCCAGGCTTTCGAGCAGAGCGGTTTCCTCGCCACAGATGTAAGCGCCGGCGCCGTGATGAACGAAAACATCAAAATCCCAGCCGAGCTTGTTGTTTTTGCCCAGCAATCCGGCATCATAGCACTCATCGATCGCAGCCTGCAGTGCCTCACGCTCGCGCATGTACTCGCCGCGGACGTAGATGTAAGCGGTATTCGCGCCCATGGCGAAACCGGCGATGACGCAGCCTTCGATCAGCGTATGCGGATCGTGGCGCATGATGTCGCGGTCCTTGCAGGTGCCGGGTTCCGACTCGTCGGCATTGACGACGAGATAATGCGGACGGCCGTCACTTTCCTTCGGCATGAAGGACCACTTGAGGCCGGTCGGGAAGCCTGCGCCGCCGCGACCGCGAAGGCCGGAAGCCTTCATCTCGTTGATGATCCAGTCACGGCCCTTTTCGAGGATTTGCTTCGTGCCGTCCCAATGGCCGCGCGACATCGCGCCCTTCAGGGATTTATCCTTGAGGCCGTAGATATTGGTAAAGATGCGATCCTGATCCTGTAACATGCTTCACCTCTTACCGCGGCTTCTTGCCGAAGACCTTGATATATTCCGCTTCGCCACCCTTAGCGAGTGCCTCAGCCTGCTTGACCCAGTCATCACGATCGATCCGGCCCTTGAAATTCAGATAGCCGTCGACCCAATGGCGCTCGGCTTCGTGCCAGCTGGCAATCTGCGCGAAGGTAAAGATGCCAAGCTCATGCAAGGTCCCTTCGATCTTCGGGCCAACGCCTGAAATGAGCTGCAGATTGTCCGGCTGCGCGGGTCTTTCGATACCGGCGGGGCGATTCTTGTCGTCGAGCGACGGCTTTCCGGCGACAGGCTCGGCAGCCGCAGTCCCAGAAAGCGGCTGCGTTTCGGCTGCCTTGGCGTTCTTGGCTGCCTCCTTCGGCGCCGTTACCGGCGTCTTCAGGCTCTTATTGGTTTCCGCGTCCGTGCTCTTGGCACGGGCGGCTTCGGACGGCGGGATCGATACGGTATCAGCAGTAGCCTTGGCCACCTTGCTCGCCGTGCTCTTTGCCTTAGCCTCGTCCGACAGGAGCGACGTCAAACCGCCTTCCGGAGCGGAGAAAACGCGATCGATCTGTGGGCCGGTCTGAATCTCATGACCCTTGCCTGCGGCGAATGCATCGATGATCTCTTCCAGGCGCGTCGGCGTCAGATCCTCATAGGTATCCTTGCCGATCACCACCATCGGTGCGTTGACGCAGGCGCCCTGACATTCGACCTCTTCCCAGGAGAGAGTGCCATCGGCATTGCGCTCGAAAGCGTGATCGTTGATCCGGCTCTTGCAGACCTTGATCAGCCCCCCGGCGCCGCGCAGCATGCAGGGCGTCGTGCCGCAAACCTGGACGTGGGCGCGCGTACCAACCGGGTGCAGCTGGAACTGCGTATAGAAGGTCGCGACTTCGAGCGCGCGGATATAGGCCATGTCGAGCATGTCGGCGATCGTTTCGATGGCCGCCTTGGTGACCCAGCCTTCCTGCTCCTGCGCACGCATCATCAGAGGGATGATCGCGGACTGCTGGCGGCCCTCCGGGTATTTCTGGATCGTCTTTTCAGCCCAGACCGCATTCTCCGCATTGAAAGCGAAGGCGGCAGGCTGGAATTGATCTTCGGCTAGTCGACGAACGGACATCTTTCACGCCTTATCTCAGTTTAAGGACCCACACCGCGTATTCGTCAGAGACGAGAATTCGCAGGCATAGGCCGACTGGTCTTTCTGCATAAACACAACGAACTTACCGCCGTTCGGCACGGCGGCCTTGATCTGGTAGCCACGGGAGAGAAGGTCCGCAACGGTCGAATCTCCGCCCGACGTACCCTCATTTCCGCCTTTTGCAGTATTCGTGCTCGTAGCATTCGAACCCTGCATGTTGAGGGTCGGCAGGCTCGGCGTCTTGCCGGTCTGCTGTGCCGAGGCACCGCAAGCGACCAGAAGCGCCGGAACTATCACCTGCCAGACCCGCATCAGCGATCCACCTCACCGAAGACGATATCGAGCGAACCGAGCACGGCTGCGACGTCGGCGAGCTGGTGGCCGCGGCACATGAAGTCCATGGCCTGCAGATGCGCATAGCCCGGCGCACGGATCTTGCAGCGATAAGGCTTGTTGGAGCCGTCCGAGACGAGGTAGACGCCGAATTCGCCCTTCGGCGCTTCGACGGCTGCATAAACCTCGCCCGCCGGCACGTGATAGCCTTCGGTGTAAAGCTTGAAGTGGTGGATCAGCGCTTCCATGGAGCGCTTCATCTCACCGCGCTTCGGCGGAACCACCTTACCATCGAGCGATGAAACCGGTCCGGTCCTGGCATCGCCGAGCAGGCGATTGACGCACTGCTTCATGATGCGGACAGATTCGCGCATTTCGATCATGCGGATGAGGTAACGGTCGTAGCAGTCGCCGTTCTTGCCGATCGGAATATCGAATTCGAGATCGGAGTAACATTCGTAAGGCTGCGCCTTGCGCAAGTCCCAGGCAGCACCGGAGCCGCGCACCATGACGCCGGAGAAGCCCCAGGCCCAACAGTCTTCCAGCGAGACCACGCCGATATCGACGTTACGCTGCTTGAAGATACGGTTACCGGTCAGCAGATCGTCGATATCGTCGAGCGCCTTCAGGAAGGGATCGCACCAGTCGCCGATATCCTGAACGAGCTTTTCAGGCAGGTCCTGGTGAACGCCGCCCGGACGGACGTAAGCTGCGTGCATGCGCGAACCGGAGGCACGCTCGTAGAACACCATCAGCTTTTCGCGCTCTTCGAAGCCCCAGAGCGGCGGCGTCAGCGCGCCGACGTCCATAGCCTGCGTTGTAACGTTCAGAAGATGCGACAGGATACGGCCGATTTCCGAGTAAAGGACGCGGATCAGCTGGCCACGGATCGGGATATCGATGCCGAGCAGCTTTTCGACGGCCAAGGCATAGGCATGCTCCTGGTTCATCGGCGCGACATAGTCGAGGCGGTCGAAATAAGGAACGGCCTGAAGATAGGTCTTCGTCTCGATCAGCTTTTCCGTGCCGCGATGCAGCAGGCCGATATGGGGATCGACGCGTTCCACAATTTCGCCGTCCAATTCGAGGACAAGACGCAAAACGCCGTGCGCAGCCGGATGCTGCGGACCGAAATTGATGTTGAAGTTGCGAACGTTATGTTCTGTCATGACGGCGATGCTCGCGTTTTCGGAATTTCAGAGGATGGCAGGCCGAAGCCCGCCACACGCCAACAATCAGGCCTTCGCCTTTTCGTCGCCCGGGAGCACGTAGTCGGTGCCCTCCCACGGCGACAGGAAATCGAAGTTGCGGAATTCCTGTTTCAGTTCCACCGGCTCGTAGACGACGCGCTTGGCGGCATCATCGTAGCGGACTTCGACGAAACCGGTCGTCGGGAAGTCCTTGCGCAGCGGGTGACCTTCGAAACCGTAGTCGGTCAGGATACGACGCAGATCCGGATGGCCGGTGAAGAGAACGCCGTACATGTCCCAGGTTTCGCGCTCGAACCAATCGGCGCCGGGATAGATACCGCAGGCAGAGGGAACAGGCTGATCTTCGCCGACGGGAACCTTGACGCGAATGCGCAGGTTCTTCTTGGGCGACAACAGATGGTATACCACGTCGAAACGCTCGACACGCTGTGGCCAGTCGACGCCGCAAATATCCGTCATGTTGACGAAGCCGCATTTGGCGTCATCACGCAGGAAGGTCAGCAGGGCGATAACGTTTTCGGTCGTCGTCGTCACGGTCAGCTCGCCATATTTGATCTCGCTCGACGAGATCAAGGCGCTGCGGACTTCCGTGAGGTAGGCGGCAAGCTCGTTCAGGGCTTCACTCATAATACCTTGTCCCCTGCCTTACCGTTCGATCGTGCCGGTGCGCCGGATCTTCTTCTGCAGCAGAAGCACGCCGTAAAGCAGCGCTTCCGCCGTGGGAGGACAGCCCGGAATATAAATGTCGATCGGAACGACACGGTCGCATCCGCGAACGACGGAATAGGAATAGTGATAATAGCCGCCGCCGTTGGCGCAGGAGCCCATCGAAATAACATAACGCGGCTCGGGCATCTGGTCGTAGACCTTGCGCAGAGCGGGCGCCATCTTGTTGGTGAGCGTGCCGGCAACGATCATGACGTCAGACTGGCGGGGCGAAGCGCGCGGCGCAAAGCCGAAGCGCTCGACGTCATAACGCGGCATCGAAACCTGCATCATCTCGACGGCGCAGCAGGCGAGACCGAAGGTCATCCACATCAGCGAGCCGGTGCGGGCCCAGTTGATCAGCTCATCGGTGGAGGTGACCAGAAAGCCCTTGTCGGCGAGCTCATTGTTGATCTCGCCGAAGAACGGATCGTTGCTGCCGACCGGCCGGCCGGTCGCGGGATCGATGATCCCCTTCGGCTGCGGCGCCACGAGCGTCGTGTTGCTTGGAGCTACTCCCATTCCAGGGCTCCCTTCTTCCATTCATAGATAAAGCCGATGGTCAGCACCGCGAGAAACACCATCATCGACCAGAATCCGAACCAGCCGATCGCACCAAAGGATACAGCCCACGGAAAGAGGAAGGCGACTTCCAGATCGAAGATGATGAAGAGAATCGATACCAGGTAAAAGCGGATATCGAACTTCATGCGGGCGTCATCGAATGCATTGAAGCCGCATTCGTAAGCCGACAGCTTTTCCGAGTCAGGCGCCTTGAAGGCGACGGCAAACGGCGTGATCAACAGCGCCAGGCCAATCACCAGGGCAATACCAATGAAAATCGCTATCGGAATATAGGAACTGAGCAGTCCAGTCATCATGTCCATCCCTGCTTGCGGTCAGCGCCGGGGCGGCGCATCTGAGCAAATGCCCAGCAAGCGAAAGAGCGTTGCAACAGAGCCGTGGTTAGCGCAGGCGGAGCGCGCGCGCAAGCCTTTTGAATCTGTCGTTCGGGGTCCTGTCGAGCGGTAGATATCAATGTGTTGCGACGACAACGCGACAAATTGGCGCAAACGCGAAAAGGCTCGTTCGCAATCGCAATAAATTGACGTTTGATTGTAATGGCTTGGAGAGAATGGCGCGAGTGACGGGGCTCGAACCCGCGACCTCCGGCGTGACAGGCCGGCACTCTAACCGACTGAGCTACACCCGCGCATTGTTTGGCCTTTCAGCCAGTACGGATCCGAAATTTGCCTTGAAATGGCGCGAGTGACGGGGCTCGAACCCGCGACCTCCGGCGTGACAGGCCGGCACTCTAACCGACTGAGCTACACCCGCATTACATTTCAAGCATTCCAGATGCTTCCGCACCCATCAAAGCGGCCCTCGCCGTTCGATGAGCGGCTAACTACGGGGTTCGCGTTTGGGTGTCAAGCAGGTTTGAATACAAATCGATGACAGAATGCGAATTGTTTTGGACAAGCACTCCTGCAATTTTCGGCCCTCGCGATTTCACATGGCAGGTTCCCGCTTCATGCATTTCATGAGAGCCTGATATGCTTGGGAACAACCTGGCGGGCGTCGAGCCAACATATGTGAACGAGTGCGGCCAGGAATGTGCAAAAATCAAAAAAATCAAAAAATCTTCATAAACACTCTTGCGGTTTTTCCCCGTTCCGCATAGATCACGGCCACCGAACGCGACGGGCCAATGACCCGCTTCGCAGAAGGGCGATTAGCTCAGTTGGTAGAGCGCCTCGTTTACACCGAGGATGTCGGGAGTTCGAGTCTCTCATCGCCCACCACTCCCATACAGATTAAATTATTGGTTCATGTGCAGGACGCATCGATTGCGTCTTCTGGGCGGGTGCCCCTGCACGTCCGACTGCAGTCACTCAGTAATTGCCGAGAATAATCACGCCCAGAAGCACCACGGAAACAAGCACGAGGGCTGCTATGATTATCAGCAGCTCCTTCAACATGAATCGTTCCATCTTGCTGTCATCCATGACGTTTGTTCCCGGCAAACCGTTATTGAAATTCACTCCCAACGTCGAATCGTCGCGCCGGGTTCTTTATCAGTCCACATGTAAGTGGTCGTATTGTCAATTTCAGCCCGAAGACCCCTCGCGGCGGCATTCCTCTTTCATCCCATTACATCTTCACTACGGCACATGAAACTTTATCGGTCGCGGCCTTGGCGGCGGGTCGATGTAGGCTTCGGGCAAATTCACCGTTCGCGATAACAGTCTCTCGGCAATCTGCACGGCGGCGGCGCGAGCGCCCTCGCGCGAGCAAAAGTTGCCGCGTACCTGAACAGCCGCGGCCAGCAGGCGAAAAAATGCATCGCGCAGTTCCGGCGACGGCTGCGTCGGCTCCAGCCAGAATCGATCCAGGTTCCCCTGGTCACTCAGTCCATCGATATCGTAGATCGCGGCTCCCAGCGCTTTGACCGGCTTTCCCGCCTGCAGCGCCGAAAGTGCCGCAGTCGAGTTGACCGTTACCATGCCCTGGCTGGCGGCAATCAGCCGATCAAGACTGCCACCGTCGACTAGATGGACACGAGACGACAATCCGTAAGAGGCGCCGATGTGCTCGACATAGGCCCGCCAGTCCACGAGCCCGTTGTCGAGCGGATGAAACTTTAGGACGAGATGCATATCCGGCGCTGCATGCTCCGCAAAAGAACGGAGAATCAGCCGAATCGCATCCTGTTGCTGATGGAAAGGCGAATGCGCGCGGAGCTGAAAATCAGTCTGAAGCTGAAGGGGATAGACGAAGAATCGTTTGCCACCTGCAATCAGTTCCTCGATAACACCCTGCGCTTCCCGTGTCCTTCTGCCGCTTGCCGGCAGTTTCTTTAGCCATCCGGCATATTCCATCAAGGGATGATAGAGCCCGTGCCGGCGATAGCCGGGATAGAGAAACCACAGAAAGACGGTCGGCAGATAATAGGCGAGATCGCAAAGCGCTTCCGCCAGGAAAGTCTGGTTGTAACGACGTGTCCAATCCGGCTCCGGCAGATTGGACGCTGCCTTCAGAATGTGAGCCGGATTGGTGGGAAAGTGTGAATTGGAGGAGAGGCCATCTCGCTCGAGGGTCACCCAGTCCGGCCGCAGATAACCCATTTCAACGACATTGACGGCAACGCCGGCGCGGCGCGCCTCCTCGATGGCGACCCGGTGATAGGGCCGCTCCTCCCCATGCAGGATCAGATCCGTGACATTCTCGGCTTCGATTCGAAGCCTGACATAGGCTCGCCATCCGGCAAAGTCGCCGCGATAGTTGAAAGCCTTGTGGCGGCGCCACGAAATCCAGTCCCCGGCATTCAGGTTGATGCGGATGCAGCGGCCGCCGGCCTTCTCCAATATCCTGGCAGTCTCGACGAACAAAGGCGAGGATGGGCCCTGCAGGAGGAGGAAGACGCGCGGTCGCGCGGCCCCTTCCCCGCTGGGCATCATTCCGCAACCTCGGTGGCAAGGCCGGCATAGCGCAGCAATGTGCCGATCAGATTCCAGGGCGCCTCTTCCTGCGGCGGCTGCGGCTTTTGAGAATGGGCGCGCGCGCGGCCAAGCGGAACGATGACATAATCGGTGCGCGGATCCGGGAACGGGTCGGCGAAGGCCTTCAGCAGGGGTGCGTGATCGCCATAGAAAAGCAGCCAAACCGGGCGATCCAGCCTGTCGAGATGATGGGCAAGATTGCCGAGCGCATGATCGGCGCGCATCAGGAGTTCGCCGTAGATATCCACCGGATTGACGAGGTCGCCGCAGCGGCCCGGCTCCCAGGGGCCGTGATTCGCCATGGACGCGACAAAGAGGAAGTTCTTGCTCGTGCCGTCATCATCGATCGTCCGGATCACGCTTTTCGTCAGCGAGAGGTCGCTGACGTAAGGGCCGTCGCGCTCGGGATTGTGATCGAACTCGTCCAGCATCATCATCCGGTCGAAGCCAAGCTGCGGCAACGCCTTGTGACGCAGGAAAAACGTCTTGTCGTAGGGATGGATGAACTGCGTCTTCCAGCCGGCCTTTTTCAGCCGCGCCGGCCAGACGACATCCTTGTAATGGCTGGCACGCAAATAAGGGTAGCTGGCGTCGATATGCACATTTTCGGGCAGTAGCCCGCTCAAGACAGCAAATTCGGTTCGTAGAGTATAGCCACCCTCGAAGACGCTGGTCATGCGGCCCCATTGCGCAGCCTGCTCCCTCAGACGGTCGAGATTGGGAAGCTTGATATTCTCGACGCCGAAATGTCTGAGATCGATGAAGGATTCGGATTGCCAGACGACGATGAGCGGTTCGTCTTCGCCATGTTCCCAAAGCTCCTGCAGCGCCGACATGAAGCGCTCGGACAATTCCGAGACAATTGCCTCGCGCCGGACACCGACCCAGATGACGAAATGAAAAACGACGGAGGCAAAGGTGCCGAATCGCACCGTATCGCTCTTGACGTCAACCTTGCCGAGAAACTTCTGCGTGAAACGGCAGACCGGTTCGCTGACAACGCGACTGAACAAAGCGACCCATGGCGCAAAGGCTGCAGCCAGCATCAGCAGGATCCAAAGCGCACCATGGCTGTCCGGCAGAACCGCAGGCTCCAGATACATGTAAAGACCGCTGAGGCCGAAGACGTAGGCAAAAGCGATGATCCAGAAGACGATGTTCAGCGATGTCGCGTAGAAGATCTCCTTATATTTGAAGACATCCACGACGAGCGCGATGTCAGAAAATACCAGAGGCTCGCGGATGAACTCGAATTTCGCCCTCGATATGCCGGTGAAGATGACGAAGAAGCTGATGACGGCCTGAGTGCTGTAGATCGGGCGCCAGGAAATGGCGAAGAAAGCCGCATAGATCAGGATGATGACCGGAATTCTTGCCGCCCAGTCGCAGGCTACTCGCCGCCAGCTTCTTTTCGTACGGTTCTCGGCATTGATGGCCGCCGGCATCGCCAACGGATCGGTCAGAAAGACGATGACGCAGGAAAACGCGAAGCAGGCAAGCGTCAAAAGAACTGGAAAATCGTGAAGCTTCAAGACTGCGCCATCCAAATGCCCGCTGCCTCGGCAGCATTTCCATATCAGCGAGGAACGGGCCGCCAATACCCCTGACCTACCTTCTCTTGCACGTGTTTCGCTGGCGGTGCAACTCCTGCGCCCGTTTTGTATTACTTATCGCGATCAAAGCTCTGCTTGCCGGCATCGGCAAGACCGCTATGCGCCTCGTCACCAAATATTTTTCGCGCCTTGCGTGAAAACCACCATAACAGCAATGGTTTTATCAACGGCCCGAAATAAGCCAGCGCCGTCAGCGAAAACCCGAAGTGAATCTTCTGCCTGCCGCGATCCATCCCACGGACGATTCTTGCTGCGACCTCCTCCGCACTCCACGGCTTGACGGCCCCCATCAAAATCTCCGCTTCGCGCGGCCTTAACGCGATTTCCCGAGCATATTGCGGCGTCATCGTATCGGGCGGGAAGCAGATCGAAATCTGCACGCCCCAAGCGTCGGCTTCCGCGCTCAAAGCCTCGGCAAAGCCCGCCAGCGCCGATTTGGATGCGCAATAAGCGCTATAGCCAAAGATACCGATCAAGGCGGCACCCGAAGAAATCATCATGATCCGGCCACTGCGCTGGCTTTTCATGCCTTTATAAACAGCACGAACCGCGTTGGCCGTCCCAAGGAGATTGATGGAGATCTGCTCATCGAAAACCGACGCGGGCATTGCATCGAAGGCGCGAGGCTCCACGATGCCGGCAGAAGCGACAAGGATATCGCAAGGGCCGAAAGACGCCTCGCAAAGCCTTACGGCCTCGGTAGTCTGTTCGGCAGAGGCCACATCAACGGAAGCCGTCCGGATAAAGGCACTGTCGACACCGGGAAGCATCGCGATTTCGGCGCGCGCCTCTTCGAGGCGCGCCTTATCGCGAGCAAGAAGCGAAACCCGGGCCCCTCGGGCCGCATAAAGCTTGGCTATCGCCAGACCAATTCCGCTTGAACCTCCCGTGACGATAACGTGCATGAGACGATCGCCCCGAAACTTAAGAGCCGCCTGGAATTTGAGCCATGGGCAGCAGTTGCATCATCTTCTCCATATCCAGCGAAGCAAGACCGAAATTGCGGTCCTTCAAGCTCTTGAGTTTTTCCGCTGTCAGCCTGACCGCGCGCCGGATCTGCTCCTCGGTGTGATTGCAGGTGATGAAGAAGCGGAGCCGCGCCATGCCCTCAGGCACCGCCGGATGGATGATGGGCAGCACGTTGATGCCTTCGGCGAGCAAGTCGTTGGAAAGCTGCGCGGCCCGAAGCGAATCGCCGACGATCACGGGCACGACCGAGTGCCCCACGCTGAGGCCGGTATCGAGGCCGGCGGCCTTTGCCTCGTCGAGAAACAGATGGCCGTTGCGCCTAAGCCGCTCGGTTCGCTCCGGTTCGGACTTGAGAATATCGAGGCCAGCGATGGCGGCGGCGGCGAGAACGGGCGAAAGGCCGACGCTATAGACGAAACCGCCTGCTTCCGCCTTCAGAATATCGGCAAGCGCACGCGTGCCGGCAATATAGCCGCCGCAACTCGAGGTCGTCTTCGAGAGCGTGCCCATCCAGATATCGACATCACGCGGATCAAGACCGAAGTGCTCGAATGTGCCGCGGCCCGTCCTGCCGAGAATGCCAAGCGCATGCGCCTCGTCGACCATCAGCCAGAAACCATAGCGTGCCTTGAGCTCCAGCAGCGCCGGCAGGTCGGCGATATCGCCATCCATCGAATAGATGCCTTCGACGATGACGAGGACACGCCGGAAATCCGACGACAGCGTCTTCAGGATATTCTCGAGGCTATCGACATCATTATGCTGGAACAGCCGGCGGGCGGCACCGGAAAGCTTGATGCCGGCAAGCGCGCTGTTGTGAATGAATTCATCGTGGATCACGAGATCCTGCGGCCCCATCAGGCAGCCGATGGCAGCGACATTGGTCAAGTAGCCGCTGACGAAGCAGACGGCGGCATCGACGCCATAGACCTCGGCAAGCCTGCGCTCGAGCTCCACATGATCAGGTCGCTCGCCCGCGACGAGACGACTGGCCGACGCCGAGATTCCGAAGCGGTCGATCGCCTCCTTGGCGCGCTTGGCGACATGCGGATCCGTATTGGTCGCCAGATAATCATAGGAGGCAAAATTGACGAACTCACGCCCGCCGATGCGCGTCGTCGCGCCGGCGGCGGCGTCATGCGACCGATAGAATGGATTGGCGACGCCGAGCAGCTCACCTGCCATGCGCTGCGTTGCGACACGCTTATATTCAGGCAGATCCTCGAAACGGGTCGCCTGACGCGGTTGTGACTGTGGCTGCCGGTTCAGCCTTTCGGTCCGATTGCGGCCGGAGGATTCGCCGACACGGCGCATCTGCTCAAGCAGCTTGCTTTTCTTCTGCTCCGCCGGTTCGCCATCATAGGTCACTGCACGGCCCTTTTTTCGTGTTCTGCGGCATGGCTGCGCGCCAGGCGCTCGACCACCTCGTCTCCGGCCATG